>PWKN01000063.1 GCA_003559735.1 Bacteroidales bacterium
ATGTGGCAACTCCTCTTGGAAACCCCCTGATCCTTTTTACCGGGGTTTCGCTGGTAACAACCGCTATTGTGCTGGATGCACTGGCTTACAGAAAAATATCAGACAAAACACATTCAACAACAAAAGGGATCCTTATATCCCTGTTGGCGGGTGTGCTTATGGGATTCTTCTACCGCTTTGTGGCTGCATCGATGGCTACAAATTTTATTAATCCGGAAGCCGGAAAACTTACACCATATTCTGCATCAGTTGTTTTTGCATTAGGTTTGCTGATATCTAACTTCTTGTGGAACAGCATTTTCATGTATAAGCCCCTGGCCGGTGAAAAAGTGACCTATAGCGATTATCTAAAAAAAGGGGATACCCGGTTGCATCTGATCGGTATTTTGGGTGGGGTAATCTGGAGCCTGGGAATGACGTTAAATATTTTAGCAGCTGAGCAGGCAGGATTTGCTATATCCTACGGACTGGGTCAGGGAGCGACCCTGGTGGCTGCATTCTGGGGCGTGTTTATCTGGAAAGAGTTCAAAGGGACTAAAGGTGTTAATGGTCTGCTTACAGCCATGTTCCTGTTTTTTATTGTTGGACTTGTACTGATTATTGTTGCCAGATTGTATTAGCCTGCATTAGTTCTTGGCCTTAACCGGATAATTATGATATATAAACTGATCCTAATTTCACTGTTATTTAGTGTAGCTGCGATAAACCAGTCATTTACACAGCAAAAAATTATTTTCGATACTGATCATGGCGGTGATGCTGATGATTTGGGTGCTTTGGTTATGCTGCACAACCTGCATAACATGGGAGCGTGTAAATTGCTTGGGGTTATGAGCTGGTCAACAGAAAAATATGTTATTCCTGCAATAGATGCAGTGAACCGTTATTACGGCAATCCTGATGTTCCTCTGGGAATAAGGAGCAGGGATTATCATGAAACGGACTGGCATTATAATAAACCAATTGCTGATTCCTTAGATTGGGAACTCACCAATGATGATGTTCCATTGGCTGTTGATCTTTACAGGAAAATCCTTTCCGGTCAGAAAGATTCAAGTGTGGTGGTTGTTACTGTCGGACCGCTGAAAAACATTAAAGATCTTTTGATGTCAAAACCTGATGAATACTCTGATCTCACGGGCAAAGCATTAGTGGAGAGAAAGGTGAAAAAGTTTGTGATCATGGGAGGGAAGTATCCGGAAGGTGACTGGGAATGGAATTTCTGTGGTGATATGCCTGGAGTTACACGGTATGTGCTCGGGAATTTGACCGTACCGGTAGTGTTTTCAGGTTATGAGGTAGGGTTGTATATATTGACAGGAAACCGGTTAAATGAACTGGACCCGGTACATCCGCTTTACATAGCCTATAAGCATTTTAGTAAAAATGCCCCATGGATGGAGGAAAGATACCAGGAAGGGAGCATATCTGACAATGCATCCTATGATCAAACTGCCGTGCTTTATGCGGTGCTCGGAGGTGTCGGAGAATACTGGGATAAAATAAAAAACGGATACTGTATTGCCGATGATAAAGGGGGCAATAAATGGGTTGAATCGGAAGAACCTACCAACCATTCTTACCTGGTGCTGAAAAAAAGTCAGGAAGAGATGTCGCAGATAATCTATTCTTTAAAAATGGAAGATGCCAGGAAAAGACCCAGGGTTATTGTAACAACAGATGGAGAAACCGATGACAGGGCCTCTTTTGTCAGGTTTTTACTCTATACAACTGATTTCGACATTGAAGCTTTGGTGTATACCAACTCCAAATGGCATCCTCGGGGACAAGGGACACAGTGGATGCATGATATAATTGAAAAGTATGCACAGGTTTATGATAACCTTATAGTCCACGATCCTGCTTTCCCTTCTCCTGAACATCTGAAATCATTGATATATGTGGGTCAACTGGAGCAGGTAGGCCTTGCTGCCGTGGGTGATGAATGGGATACGCCGGGTACTGACCGCATAGTAGAAGTACTGCTTGATAACGATCCCCGTCCCGTTTGGCTTCAGGCATGGGGCGGTCTGAATAACATTGCACAGGCATTTTACCGGATCAGGAAATCCCATCCTGATCAACTTGAGCGGGCTGTGAGCAAAGCACGAATTTATGCTATTGCTGAACAGGATGATCTGAAGGAATGGTGGCACCGGGAATTTCCTGAGGTTAAATATATTCTGAACGCAGAGCAATTTTGGCGTGTAATTGCTTATTCGTGGGACAGGTTAAATCCTTATGCGGATCATAATGTATACACAGCAGACTGGACAACAAAGAATGTAAAAAGTATAAGTCCACTTGGTGCTGTTTATGATCGTGACGAGTTGGAAGAAGGGGACTCGCCTGCATTTTTACACGTGGTCAATACCGGACTTAGAAGTCACGAAAAACCATCGTGGGGTGGCTGGGGAGGTCGCTTTGAAAAGAAAGGGCCCGGAAATTTCTGGACAGATGCAGGAGATAATGGAGACAACACGAAACCTCTATGGCGTTTTATCGTTAATGTCCAGGAAGATTTTGCAGCCCGGATGGAATGGACCGCCATGCCCAATTATGAAGATGCGAACCATGCACCGGTCGTTCGGTTGGCCCATCCTGATGACCTTACGGTTACTCCAAACACAACGATCACATTGGATGCCAGTCCGACTTTTGATCCTGACGGAGATAAGCTGACCTACCACTGGTGGGTGTATCCTGAAGCTGGTTCGTTTGGAAAGCCAATTCAAATAAGGGATGCAGACATGCCCGTAGCTCAAATAGCCATACCTGAAGAAGCAACAGGAAAAACAATTCATGTGATATGTGAAGTGAATGATCATGCTTCCAATCAGATGACACGCTATAGAAGGGTGATATTATCGGTCGAATAAACCTTGCTGCTGGCGGCATCAACACCTGAAAAAAACGGACCTTTACAAGATCAATCTGCCCTGCAAAAACCTTAGTACAAACAATCATTTAATACTCAAGATGAAATACGGATATTTTAACGACCACGACAGAGAATACGTAATTACAACACCAAAAACGCCTTATCCCTGGATTAACTATCTTGGAAATAAGGATTTTTTTTCAATAATGTCCAATACGGGAGGTGGTTATAGTTTCTTTAAAGATGCCCGTTTACGAAGAATTACCCGTTTTACGTACAATACACCCGCCATTGATACACAAGGGAAATACTTTTATATAAATGATGGAGGTGTTGTGTGGAATCCCGGCTGGAAACCCGTAAAAACACCGTTGGATAATTATGAATGCAGGCACGGTCTGGGCTATACCCGGTTAATAAGTGCAAAAAACGACATAATGTCTGAGTTGCTTGCATTTGTCCCCCTCAATTTTGCCGGGGAGGTTCAGCAATTAACACTGACCAACACTGGGAATAAACGTAAGAAGCTCAAACTGTTCTCTTACGTTGAGTTTTGTCTGTGGAACGCACTGGATGACATGACCAATTTTCAGAGAAACTATTCTATCGGCCGTGCAGAATGCATCGAAAACACCATTATCCATTTTACCGATTTTCGTGACCGCAGACACCATTATTCTTTTTCTGCTGTGAATTGCAATATACAGGGATTTGACTGCGACAGGGAAACCTTTACCGGCACCCACAATGGTCTGGACGCTCCTGATGTTGTAATGGAAGGTCGATCGCGGTCATCTCGTGCTTTTGGATGGTCACCAGTTGCTTCTATGCAGATCGAGGTTGATTTGGAACCTGGCGAGGAACGAAAAATAATTTTCATGCTGGGTTATGCTGAATATGAGAAAGAAGAAAAATGGGTTGCCCCAGGGCAAATCAATACAACCAAAATAGAGGAGATGAAAGAGCAGTTTTCAGACCCCGGCCAGGTCGACAAAGCCCTGGAAGAACTGTCCGGTTTTTGGTCTGACCTTCTTTCTGTCTACAGTGTGGAAAGCAATGATGAAAAGCTCAACCGCATGGTTAATATCTGGAACCAATATCAGTGTATGGTCACATTCAACCTTTCCCGCAGTGCTTCATATTTTGAGTCAGGCATTGGAAGGGGGATTGGATTCAGGGATTCAAATCAGGACTTACTGGGTTTTGTTCATCAGGTTCCGGACAGGGCGCGTGAACGTTTAATTGATTTGGCTTCAACTATGTATGAAGATGGTGGCGCGTACCACCAGTATCAGCCGCTTACAAAAAAAGGGAACCATGAGATTGGGGGTAACTTCAATGACGATCCGCTTTGGATGATATGTTCCTCCGTGGCTTATATAAAAGAGACCGGAGATACAACCATTCTTGAGGAGCAAGTCCCTTTCGATTGTAACCCCGCGACCAAAGCTTCGTTCTTTGAGCATCTTAAACGGGCTTTCTATCATGTTGTAAACAACAAAGGACCGCATGGATTGCCGCTCATCGGACGGGCAGACTGGAATGATTGTTTGAATATGAACTGTTTTCTCGAATCTCCGGATGAGGGCTTCCAGACAGCCCCATTTACAGTGGATGGGAAAACTGCTGAGTCACTTATGATTGCCGGTGCATTTGTGGTATATGGCAGGGATTATGCAGACCTTTGCCGTTTTGTGGGCAAAACTGAGGAGGCTGAAGAGGCCACAAGGCATATAGATAAAATGATTGATGCCATCAAACAGCATGGTTGGGATGGCGAATGGTTTTTGCGGGCTTATAATGCTTCCGGAGAAAAAGTAGGTTCAAAAGAAAATGATGAAGGAAAAATATTCATTGAATCCCAGGGATTTTGCTCGATGGCCGAAATAGGACTGGAAGATGGCTGGGTGCATAAAGCATTGGACTCTGTGAAAAAATATCTGGATTGCCCGTATGGTATTGTATTGAATAACCCAGCTTTTACAACATACCGTATCGACCTCGGTGAGATTTCTACATTTCTTCCCGGTTATAAAGAAAATGCAGGTATTTTTTGCCATAACAATCCCTGGATCATGATTGGAGAAACACTTATTGGCCGTGGAAACAGGGCGTTCGATTACTGGAGTAAAATTGCTCCCGCCTACTGCGAAGACATTAGTGAGCTGCATAAAACCGAACCGTATGTATATTCGCAAATGATTGGTGGCAAGGATGCGTATAAGCCGGGAGAAGCAAAAAACAGCTGGCTGACCGGAACTGCAGCATGGAATTTTGTGGCCATCTCGCAATATATTCTTGGAGTGAAACCTGGTTTTGATGGTTTGATCATCAATCCATGTATCCCGGAAGAATGGGATGGATACATTGTTAATCGGAAGTTCCGGGGTGCAGAATACAAAATTGAAGTTAAAAACCCGGATCACGTGTCGAAGGGTATCAAATGTATTAAGGTTAATGGAGAAATGATCAGCGGGAATACCATTCCAATCATGCCTGAAGGTTCTTTATGCAGTGTTGAGGTAACAATGGGGGTACCAACTTCAGATTAACCAATCAATATTAAAAGAATGCTACACATGAAGATCAAAAACTTATCCTGCACGATAACCCTTGTCGCGACAATAATCTTTATTGCTCCGGCCAGAGCTTCAGGCTCAGCCGGTGATCTGTCAGTCCCCGAACGTCAAACAGAGGTCACCATTGTCAGCGAGAAATTTTACATCAACAGATCACCAACCTATGAGGGTCGCACATGGACAACATCCTATGGGGGGCAATATCCGGTCGAAGGTCTGCTGATGAATGCCCGGCTTGTCCAGGGAATATTTGATGATCTGAAAATAAAGACAAGGGGCCAATGGGTCTACCCCGATACAAGAGTATGGGATGCCAGCCGTAATACCAAAGAGTTTGTCGAAGCCATGGCTTCGTGGAGGGAACATGGACTGCTTGGGTTTACACTCAACCTGCAGGGTGGCTGCCCCTATGGTTATTGCAGCGGATTTCCCTGGGATAATTCGGCATTTGCTCCTGATGGTTCGCTCAGGGAAGGGTTTATGCAGCGCGCTGCACAGATCATCGACCGGGCAGATGAGCTGGGTATGGTGGTTATACTGGGGCTGTTTTATTTTGGAGAAGACGGGATACTTGAGGATGAAGGAGCGGTAAGGCTTGCTGTGAGCAATGCTGTCAGTTGGGTGCTTCGTAATGGCTATACCAATGTCATTATTGAGATTAATAATGAATGCACAGCAGGAGCTTACGATCATGAGGTATTGAGATGCGAACGGGTTCACGAATTGATCGGGTTGGTACAGGGAATCGAGACAGATGGTCGTTCGCTATACGTTACCACCTCCCTTGCAGGGGGACTCGTACCTGCTGAAAATATCATTGCAGTGTCAGATTATGTGCTCATACATGGGAATGGGGTGCAGGATCACCAGCGTATCACTGAAATTTCAGAAGAGGTTCGCAACAAGGAGGTCTACAGGCCAATGCCCCTGGTAAATAACGAAGACGATATTCCGTGGCGAAATCCTGACCAGGGATGGGATGAAGAGGGGAACAATTTTGTAGCCAGCGTGAAAAGCTATACAAGCTGGGGTTATTTTGATTTTCGGCTTCCCGGTGAGGTATATGATTATAACCAGGGTTTTCAAAGCATACCTGTAAACTGGCATATTTCGTCGGAACGCAAACGTGATTTTTTCGACCTGCTTGCTGAAATTACTGATAGTCCGGGTACGCCGGTAATCAACCTTGATTTTTCGCGGCGAATCGGAGAGCGGATCGATCTGAACGTAAACGGGGGTCCTGCAGATATTGAAATAGAAAAACTCGAATTAATTGTAAACAATGAGACTGCGCTTGAGCTCAATGAAATTCCCGAAGAAATATATGTCGAAAATATCGATTACGATATTATGGCCGGGGAACACTGGATCAAGGCAAGACTCACTTATATTCGTGATGGTCGGGAGGTCATCATTGAATCACCTTACTACAATAATCCATGGTGGCCTTATGGCGGGTTGTGGCAGGATTAAAACCAAAACCCTCCCTCTGGTAGTTATCTGTATTTTTACGTTTTAAATGAAACGATCATGAGAAAAAAAATCATTGTTGCATTGCTGGCATTATTATTTGTATACAACTGCGGATATGCGCACATTAATGAATATATAGTGCCTGATGAGGTGTTGCTTGAGCTTTATGACGGTGCCCGTGTCGCAGATGTGGTAGATGCAATGGTTACTGCAGGCTACATGGGGATAGGGGTGATGGATCCTAAGATAGCTCCTCTGTGGACAGATGTGAGCGATATGAGCCACAGGTTTTCCGGGATTGCCGTAACTGTTCGTTATGGCCCTACCAATCGTCCGATGCATCCGGGCGTTGACCTTACGGATCCTGCAAGTTATGATGATTACCGTTTATGGCGAGGCCTTTGGTACCATAAATTGTCAGGCGAACCTTTCGTTGATTATATTAAACCGGGTACAGTCATTGTAATGGACAATAAAGATGATAATGATGCGGGTTCTACGGGATCGAACAATATCATGGACTGGCAGCGCAGAGGTGCCGTGGGACTGGTAACAGCGGGAGGGGTTAGGGATATTGACGAAATAATCCTTCAAGGCAATCCTGTATATACAAATTATTATGAACGCGGACGGGGAGAGCGCATTGGAAGAAATGAGGTCATTGATGTACAAAGACCTGTTGTTGTCGGTGGTGCCCTTGTCTATCCCGGTGATGTGGTTGTGGCCGACTCGGACGGTGTGGTGGTGGTGCCCCGGAGAGTAGCTGTCAGGGTGGGTCAGATTGCCTACCAGGAACTGGTGGATGATATGATCTCTCGTAAGAATCACTACGAAGCCCTTGGTCGTCCGCTGGATGAAACGGTCATCGTTCCGGAAGACCCGGAAACATTTTTTAAACGCCTTGGTCTCCACCTGTATGATGCATCCCGGATCGACATATCATCCGAAAATCCCTGGTACTGGCAATACAAAGGGGAGACAATACTTTTGCTTGGAGGGAGCTGGCAGGATAACCTTTTTAACCATCCCGGCGGACTGGAAGAGCATCTTGATGTTCTTGCTTCGGTGGGTGGAAATTATCTGCGCAATACCATGAGCCACAGAAATGTTGGAAATGTGTTTGCTTACGAAAGAGATGAAAGCGGGTTGTTCGATCTTTACCGTTTCAATCGGGATTATTGGGACCGTTTCGACAATTTTCTCAGACTGGCCTTTGAGAGAGATATGATCGTTCAGATTGAAATCTGGGATCCCTGGGATTTTTATCATGATCATCAGTCGTTCGGCGGATGGTCGCACCATCCGTTTAATCCTGCTAACAACATAAACTATACATCTGAAGAATCCGGACTTCCGAATGTTATAGAATATGGTGCAGTTTCCGTGCCAACTGAGCATCCGTTTTTCAGATCGGTACCGGCACTGGAGAATAACCAGATAGTATTGCGATACCAGCAGGCATATGTGGACAAACTGCTTTCAATCTCTCTCCGGTATCCCAATGTCCTTTACTGCATGCATAACGAGACCGGAGAAAAGGTTGAATTCGGTGACTATTGGGCAGACTATGTCAGGCAAAAGGCCTATGATGAAGGGTTAATCATTCATACTTCGGATATGCGGCGTGGTGAGGATGTCCGCAGTGAGGATCACACCCATATTTTTGATAATCCTGACAGGTACACCTTTGTCGATATTTCCCAGAACAACGCATCACTCGGTTATGGGCAGCGGCATTACGACAACATCATGTTTGTAAGGGAACGGCTATCTTATCATCCCCGGCCAATCAACAATAACAAAAACTATGGTCCGGTCCGCGGTGGAGAAGAGACAATATCCCGTATGGGCCGTATGATCTTTGCAGGTTCAGCTGGTGCACGTTTTCACCGTCCCCATCCGCATGAGAATCCTTCCTATATGTATGAAGAAAGTGAATGGGGCCTGGGATTAAGTCCGCGCGCCCAGAAGATTATTAAATCCCTGCGTATGGCAACCGATGAGCTGAATATTGCCCTTACCGAACCGGGAAATCACCTGTTGTCTGAGCGTGACGATAACGAAGCATATCTGCTTTCAGAACCGGGTCACCAATATGCCCTGTATTTTCCTGACGGAGGTTCTGTTGTGCTGGATATGTCGGGCGCAAGCGGACAATGGAACAGCCGTTGGATAAATCTTGACCAGGCAGAATGGGAACACGCCGGAGAGGTCGATGGTGGCCAGCATGTGAGGCTTACCGCTCCGGGTGAGGGGCACTGGATCGTTGTTTTGCTGCCTGCACAATAAAGCAAGGTTAATCTGTTATTGGGACCAAATGAAGCGACCCATGTAAAAAATTCAGTACAAAACACCATTATAGCTGCAACAAAAACTGATGAAATGCAATACGGACACTTTGATGATAAGAAAAAGGAATATGTGATCACCAATGTGCAGACCCCGGCTTCATGGAGCAACTACCTGGGCTCTACACGATATGGTGCCATCATTACCAACAATGCCGGCGGTTATAGCTTCTTCCAGTCGGCCGTCAAAGGACGATTCATGCGCTTTCGCAGCAATACAATACCCATGGACCAGCCGGGAAGGTACCTGTATATCCGTGACCAGAACAGCCATGACTTCTGGTCAGCCTCCTGGCAACCGGTTGGGAAACCCATGGTGCAGTATAAATCTGTTTGCAGGCATGGCACCGCCTATACTGTTATCGAATCAACATATAGCGGAATACAAAGTGAGACACGGTATTTCGTACCACTGGGGAAAGACTACGAATACTGGCACTGCAAGATCACCAACACTTCGGGTCAGAAGCGCTCGTTAAGGCTGTTTACTTATGTGGAATATGCCACGCATTTCAACATGCATCAGGATATTGTAAACCTCCAGTACACCCAGTACATCTTACGCATGAGAGAAGAGAATGGGATCATTGAGCAGGGGGTAAATGTGAACCTGCCTGCCGATCCCCACAACCTGGTAGATGAAGACACCTCCAATTATTCTTTTCTTGGGATAGCCGGGGTGCCGGTGACGGGATATGATACTGATCGCGAAAAATTTATCGGTCTGTATGGCGACTACAGCAAACCGGAGACAGTAGTAAGGGGAGCATGCGCCCAGTCGATTGCTGTCGGTAATAATGGCTGCGGAAGCCTGCAAGTCGACCTGGAGCTTCAACCCAGCGAATCGCGCGAGTTTGTTGTGGTGATGGGCATTGGCCTTGTCGATCCCACAGGCAAACAGGCTGTTGAAGAAGCCAAAGACCTGACACTCGTAAATAAGCGTTTTGATGAGCTGGTGAAGTATTGGCATTCAAGACTCCGGCAGTTTACAGTCAGCACCCCTTCTGCAGGCTTTAACAGCATGATCAATGTCTGGAGCCCCTACAACTGTCTGATCACCTTTGCCTGGTCAAGGGCTGCCAGCCTGGTGTATGCCGGTGAGCGCGATGGTTACGGATACAGGGATACCGTTCAGGACCTGGTAAGCATCCCACATATCATCCCTGACGAAACGCGGCAAAGGCTGGAGCTGATGATCACCGGACAGGTGTCGACTGGCGGTGCCATGCCTGTGGTTTCGTTTTTGGATCATGCACCGGGAAAGATGCAGCCTCCCGGTGAAAAGGAATATCGATCTGACGATTGCATGTGGCTGTTCAACGCCATTCCGAACTATGTGAAGGAAACCGGCGATACGGACTTTTATCTGAAGGTTTTGCCTTATGCAGACAAAGGCGGGGACACTGTTTTGGGCCATATGAAACGGGCGATGGAATTCAATTTGCAGCGGTCGGGGGTTCACGGATTGCCGTGTGGGCTGCTGGCCGACTGGAACGATTGTCTGGAGCTGGGTCATGGCGGTGAGACAGTCTTTGTAGCCTTGCAACTGTATTATGCGTTTGGTGTCTATGCCGAAATTTGCGAGAGGCTTAACATGTCCGGTGAGGTCGAATGGGCGCACAAGCAGAAAGATATCCTTGGGAAAAACATAGAAAAATATGCATGGGATGGCGACTGGTACCTGCGGGCATACAGCGAAGAGGGAAGGGTCTTTGGTTCAAAAAGCTCTGAAGAAGGTTCACTTTGGCTGAATCCACAGACCTGGAGCGTGATCAGCGGGCATGCGAAGGGTGACAGAATTGAAAAGGTACTGGATATCGTAAACCAGCGCCTGGCAACCGATTATGGCATCATGATCTGTGACCCGCCATATAAAAAAGAAAAACTTGCTGTGATCAGGGCTGTGTTATTCAACGAACGCATGAAGGAAAACGGTTCCATCTTTAACCACACACAAGGATGGGTGGTCATGGCGGAGGCCATCAAAGGCAACGGCAACCGTGCATTCGACTAT
This sequence comes from Bacteroidales bacterium, assembly GCA_003559735.1. Lineage (GTDB taxonomy): Bacteria > Bacteroidota > Bacteroidia > Bacteroidales > UBA7960 > PUPG01. Next base: position 11,296 of record PWKN01000063.1, read on the forward strand.
TACAAGAGCTTTATGCCAGCCAGCCAGAATGAACGTGCTGAAATCAGAAAGATTGAACCATATGTATATAGCCAGTCCACCCACGGGAGATCAAGTCCGCGGCATGGAACATCAAGCCTGCCCTGGTTAACCGGCGCAGCCACCTGGGCGTATCATTCTGCAGTTCAGTATATCCTGGGGATCAGGCCTGAATATGACGGGATCACCATTGATCCATGTGTTCCGTCAGACTGGAAAGAATTCTCGGTGTTCAGGGTGTTCAGGGGGAAAACGTTGAATATTTCGATAATTAATCAGGTAGGCCGGCAAAAGGGTATCAGACAGCTGGAAGTGAATGGAGAGACCATACAAGGGGGATTTATCCATATTGAAAAACTTAAAGAAACCAATACTGTCAAGGCGTATATGTAAGAAAGTAAGAATCGGAGTCAATAAATATAACGACATAACTTTAAATTATGAACCAAAAACCATGATCTGCAAAACCTTTATCAACATCAGGGGTGTCTGCCGTCAGTTTACCTCCTTATTCATAAAGTTAGGGTTAGCCATTCTGGGCTTGTCGGCTTGCGTTCCTTCAAATAAAACAGATATTATGAATATCATCGTAATGACCAAGACTGCAGAATTTCGTCACGATAACATTCCTGTGGCGGTGCATGCACTCCAGAAGCTTGCTGAAGAAAACAACTGGAAGATATTCCATACGGAAGATCCTTGTTACTTTATCCCGGCAAGCCTTGACGCCTTTGATCTGTTGGTGTTCTTGCAAACAACCGGCGACATATTCAATGATGACCAAAGGCAGGCCATTGAAGCCTATGTAATGAATGGTGGCGGATTACTTACCATACATACAGGTACCGTAACCGAAAATAATTGGGATTGGTATACCTCGATGATGGGAACAAAATTTATCGGACACCCTCCGGTGCAGGAAGGCAAGCTGATTATTGAAAACCGCGATCATCCGGCTACCTCGTTTTTTCCGGATACGGTATGGGTCATTAAAGATGAATGGTACAGCTTCGACCGCAACCCGCGCAATGAGGTGAGTGTGCTGATCTCCATTGATGAATCCAGTTATAATGTGGATGACAATGAATGGTTTGAAGGAGTGGATCAGCGTATGGGGGATCATCCCATGGTATGGTACAGGTATGCCGGACAGGGACGGGTATTTCAGACAGCGCTGGGGCATACATTTGAACTCTATGCTGATCCGTTGTTTCTGCAACATATCAGGGGTGCCATGCTATGGACGGCGGGAAGGGATTAAAAATAAATCTCATTAAATCAAACAAACTGACCATCCTGACTGTCCTGTTGATCGTGTCAACATTGACTCAGGCAATTCAATCATAAAGATCACAATATTATCTGCTAATAGTATCAACAAAATTATTTGAACTATGAAACCGGCTACTCTTCTTTTTGCAATTTTGTTGGTAATTTTATGCTTTACCACGGGGTGCAACACACCTGTAGCCCCTCAATGGGAGGAGGTTGGCGTAGTACTTTCGGCGGAAAGGGAATATGATAATCCCTACACCGATGTTGATGTTCATATTGTTTTCACGGGGCCGGACGGACAAGAACTGAAAAGGCCGGCCTTTTGGGACGGCGACAACACCTGGAAAGTAAGGTTTGCCTCTCCTGTCAGCCAGGGGATATGGGAATGGAAGTCATACGCTTCTGAGGCCGGCGACGGGGGACTGAATGGACAGAGAGGAGAACTAAAGGCAGTTCCCTACACAGGGAACAACCCCCTTGTTAAAAAAGGGCTGTTAAGAATGTCTCCCGGCAGCAGGAATGTTATTCATGCCGACGGCACTCCCTTCCTGGTCATAGGTGATACCCCCTGGGCCCTTCCTTTCCGTGGAACCGTTGAGAGCGTGACACGGTATGCCCGAAACAGGCAGGACAGGGGTTTCAATACAGCATTGCTGATGTCGGTTCAACCCGACAGGGGGGCTGAGGGCCCCCGAAACCGGAATGAGACCGGTGGTTTTGGGGTTGCGTTTGAGGATCTTAAGGACGGTCATCTCAACCTGATCAACGTGGACTATTTTCAAACCCTGGATACACTGATTGCAATCCTGATCGAACATGGCATTGTACCTGCCTGGAACCCGGTTTTCCAGGGGTACGGATGGAAAGGGCTGTCGACGCTTGGCGCCGGGGCCGATCCCGGTGAATATGCACGCTATACCAGATACCTGGTAGCCCGTTACGGTGCCCGGCATGCATTCTGGGTTGTCAGCGCCGATGGTACCGGCAGGGAAAGGGTAACCGAACCGGCCGGGATAGAAACGTATATATGGGATCCTTACCGGCAGCCTACCGGAATACACTACAGCCCTTTCTGTGACCGGCTGGCTGACTGGA
>PWKN01000210.1 GCA_003559735.1 Bacteroidales bacterium
GAGTCACTGGTGCAGGAGAAGGGGATGCATGCGGGTAATATGATCCGTTCACTGGCATCACATATTGGAGGTGGCGGAGGGGGACAACCATTTTTTGCCACAGCAGGGGGGAAGGATCCGGGCGGACTGGATAAAGTGTTAAATGAAAGCAGGCAGATGCTGCTGGATATGGATTGACCCCGTTTGGTGCAGATGCCGGTCAGAACCGGCGGCAAAGTTTGCTGAACGCGCAATAGGTACAATTCTTCTCATCGTTGGTCTGATCAAAGGGCCTTGCAGGGTCCATGATCTCTTCCAGTAACTTTTTCAATCCTGTTTCAAAGGACGCCAGGTGATCCGGACTGAGTGGTTCCCGGCCACCGGGATGTTCCAGGGTTTGCAGGTACAGTGAAGGGTTGCGTACAGATACAATGCCAGGTTCGATCAGGTCATTGCCGGGGTGGGTTGAGCGGTATAGCCATGCATAACACAGCAGTTGAAAGCTTTTTACTTTTTCGCTGTCGGTAAGGGGCATGTCCCATTCAATAAATTTGAGCTCCCGGGCATCAACTTTCCCTGTTTTGTAATCGATAATACGGATCACATTGTTCATACGGTCTGTACGGTCGGCTTTCCCGGTAAGGTTTATCAGCAGTGACGGGGACCGCTCGTTGCCTGTTTGCAGGTTTGTCCTGAAGGTCTCTTCCACAGACAGCAGTATGACCGGCTGGTGTCTGTTCTCTTTGTCATTAATGAAGTCCCTTTCGGCTTTCAGCAGGTTTTCGACATAGCGTCCGGATAAATGGTATAACAGCAGGTTTTTCCCCGCACGGATGTTGCCCGTTTTGTATTCGATGCCGAACCGGTGGTCTATGGCAGCTTTCCTTTTTTCCCACATGGCATCCAGGTGTTTTGCCTGCAGTTGCTGTCCGCCATAATCTTTATACAAGTCTTCCAGCACGCCATGCACAATATTCCCGATTGTTCTTGTCTCCATTGTCTCTTCCACCTCTTCTGCTTCTTCGATCCGGGCCACTTTTTCAAAATAAAACTGCAGCGGACAATGGATATATTTGCTGAGTGCAGAGGGAGAAAAACCCTTGTGTGCAATTTCGCCCAGCCTTTTCAGTATTTCTTCTGTCTTCGGGATGGTTAAACTACCATCTGGTTGGTCTGTTGATGGTTGTATTGGCACGATCTGTTCGGTGATCCTGGTTGCCTGGTTGTACCGGGGCAACTCATACTGAAGCTGGGTTACGAATCTGCTTTTTTCGTTGCTGCCAAGGTCGTGCGATTGTGTGTTGTACACTATGGTGATGTTTTTGGCACGCTGCAAAAGACGGTAAAAGTGATAGGCATAGATGGCATCCTGCTCATTATAGAGTCTTAGTCCGAAAGCCCTTTTTACTTCATACGGAATGAGGGAGTAGCTGCTTTTTGGTTTGGGCAGGATGTTTTCGTTGGCCGACAAGAGGATGATGTTGTCAAAGTCGAGGTTGCGTGTCTCAAGCATTCCCATCACCTGAAGTCCCCTAAGGGGCTCACCCGTAAAAGAAAGGCTGGTTTCAGCGGCTGCCTGCCTGATCAGGCGGCAGAATGTTTTCAGGGTCGACAGGAAAGGGTACCGTTCAAGGAAGCCCTCTGTTTGTCTGAAGATCTTCGCAAAATAAAAGAGCGATTCAAAATCTGCGAAGAAGGGTGTATGGATGATGTCCCTGCCTTGTTGGGCTGCTTTTTCCCTGAACAGCAGGTCAAATGATTCGGTGATCCTGACAAATACGTTTATGATCCCCCCCGCCCCTTGTTGCCATTTTTGTTTAAGGAACCAGAATGTTCTGGCAAAGTGGACCTTGTCTTCAGACAGATCTGCCAGTTCATCGAAGGTATATACGCTTTGACCTGAGACTGCCAGCAAGTGCAGCATCCTGGTCGTCCACAAACCACCCTTGCCGGTATCCCATAACAGGCTGCTGTTGCTGTGGGAGAACAGCCGGTAAAGGTCTTTGTGGTACCAGGCAGGCTGCCGGTCATTGTCTTTGCCAGGTTCTGTGACCCGCATATGCATCTTCATCAGGATATCGAAGAACCCGAACATATTGGTTTTGGACAGCGGGTAGCCCATGGTGACGTTGATGTTTGTTGTATCGCCGGGCAGCGCATTGAGCATAGGGATAAGCAGGTGTTCGTTTGCAAGCACAACGGCAGTGCTTTCATCGCTGGTGGCCATTGCCGGATGCTTCAGCAGGTTACCGGCAAGCCTTGCCTGGTTGACATTTTTTGCCACGCCATATAAATGGATGTTTTTTTTGATGGAGTTGAACAGGCTGGTTGTATCGTCCCGCTGCCTGAGTCCGAATTGTTCCATGTACTTCCTGATAAAATGGCCCGCTTCATGACCGGGGTTCGACACATAGTAAGGGTCACTGTCGATGATGTATTCGGCGCGTCCCTGTTGCAGCAAGGTTTTTATGATTGTTTCTTCTGCCTGGGTCAGTGCATTGAAGCCCGTAAAAATGATTTTTTCCCAAGGCAGGGTTGCATTGCCCGTTTCAATGTTGTTGGCTGCACGACGCGATGACAATCCCTGCCAGGCCATGTTCATTTGTGTAAGATGATCAGCCAGTGCACCGTGAAAGATCCGCAGCTTTTTGATAAACGCCAGGTAATCTTTTTGAAATCCAGTCAGCTCAGAGCCATCGGGATTCCAGGTATCTATATACCGGATGTCTTCAAGGTGCGCAAACAATTTATCCGGATCAGCCAGTGCATTGTCAATGTCGTCAAAATCGCGCAGCAATGCAGGTGCCCAGGAAAAGAACGTATCGAAATCGTCAGCATGTTCTTTCTCTGTCTGCCGGTATACGGTATAAAACTCAAAAAGCAGTCTGAGCTGATCACAGATGGTGTACCCCGATATTTTATTGATGAAGTCTTCGACGCTCATTATTTCAGGTGCCCATATAGGCCGGGTAACCTGTGCGGAAAAGTATTTTCTGAAAAAAAGACCTGCCCGGCGGTTTGGGGTCACGATGCATAACTCCCCGGTTTTGCCGGTATAATGTTCAAGAATGTATCCGGTTACTTCTTCAAGGAATGTGCGCATGTTGGTGGACTCTTTATGCTGTGTGTGTTGATGTTGCTTGATCATTAAACAGGTAACCGCAATCATGGTGGTCACCCGTCATCGTTTTATGGAACAGGTGAACTTTTCCGGGTTCTCTTTAACCATTTCTTTTGCCCGTTGAAGTTTTTCCGGTGTGCCGATGTCGGCCCAGTAAGCCGGGTCGTGTTCATAGGCAAGGATGGCATGGTTTTTTGCCAGCCTCAGATATAGCTGGATAATGGAGAATGGTCCATCTTCACAGATGAGTTTGAAAATTTTTGGCTCTACCACATGAATGCCGCTGAAGGCCATTTTTTCCATATGGCCGGGGGGGTGCGTTTTGCTGATCACCCGTTCACCTGTCCGTTCATTTGTCCACCCTGTGAGGTGGTGGTTATGCCACAGGAGGTATTTTGGCGATTGCCGCTTTGTGACGGCCAGTGTTGCCAGCGGTCGGTGGGTATGGTGGTATTCCCACATGGCTCCCAGGTCGATATCACTGAGCACATCAGCATTATGGAGAAAAATAGGCCCGCAGCCACCCAGGAGTCCGGCCACTTTTTTTAATCCGCCACCGGTGTTGAGCAGAGTCCCCGATTCATCCGATACATAAAAACGGGTATGAGGAATGGACAGTTGTTTGATGGTTGATTTCATCAGCCGGGCGTGGTGGTGGACGTTCACCACGATATCTGTAACACCTGCGGCAGCCAGTTTTTCTGCAATATGCAGCAGCATTGGTTTGCCATTGACAGGTATTAGCGCCTTTGGCGTGCTCCCTGTAAGGGGCTGCAGTCTGCTTCCCGGTCCTGCTGCAAAGATCATGGCTTTCATAGGGATGTTTTTTCCGGGCATCACGGCCAGTTTGATTCTTCAAAATGTTGCAGGATGACGTTGACATTATGTGTTTTCCGGATATCGGCGGCAAGGGTTTCGGCACAAAAGACCGACCGGTGTTGTCCGCCTGTACAGCCAAAACACACTGCCAGACTGGTAAACCCTCTGTTAAGGTAGGATTTTACTGCCGGTTCGACCATTTCCCTTGCGTTTTGCAAGAACCGGGATACGTCTTTATCTGACCGGAGAAAGCGGATCACCTCGTGGTCTTTCCCGGTTAGACTTTTGTATCTTTCTTCCCTTCCAGGGTTGGGTAGTGCGCGGCAATCAAAAACAAAGCCACCGCCATTGCCCGAGTTGTCGGCGGGGATCCCTTTCCTGTATGAGAAGCTGCATATCCTGATGGTCAGTTCATCGTCGGGTGGCGGAAGGATATCGATCGCGGTTTCCATATTGCCCAGTACAGGCTTTTCCCTGATAATACGCTCTGTCAGTTTGCGGAGGTAGGGGACACAACCAGGCAGGTGGCCGTTGTCTTGCAGCCAGGCAAGGTTTTTCAGGGCATAGGGGACACTCTGCAGGAACAGTTGTTTCTTTTCAACACCGCCTCTGAATCCATATGAACCCAATGCCTGGAGGATACGGATCAGCACGAAGTCATAGAACGACTTCCGGAAAGCGTTCATCTTAGCGGCCGTAATTTTTTCCTCAATGATGGATGTATAGTGATCCAGCAATTCTTCGCGCTGGTGGAACGGGATGTTTGCTTTCGCATCAAACAGCAGGGAGGCAATGTCGTAGGCCAGCGGACCTTTTCTTCCCCCCTGGTAGTCAATAAAAAAAGGTTTGCCTATATGCAGCATGATGTTTCTCGATTGAAAATCCCTGTACATAAAATAGCTTGCGGGGATGCCGGCAAGGTGAGCGGTAAATTTTTCGAAGTCGTCTTCCAGCAGTTGTTCGTCAAACCGGATCCCTGATATTTTCAGGAAATAATACTTAAAATAGTTCAGGTCCCACATCATCGAATGCCGGTCAAAAGCATGGCGTGGAGTACAAATGTTGAAATCGATCAGTTGGGCTGCATCAACCTGGAATAGAGGGAGCAGGTTTAAAACCTGCTTGTACAGGGCCATCAGTTGATCATCGAAGGCGTTGACAGGTTGGTCGTGGGGCAGCAGGGAAAACAGGGTGGTATTGCCAAGATCGGTCTGCAGGTAACAATGGCCGTCTGGATCCTTTGCCAGGATTTCGGGCACTGGCAGACCCAGTTTCAGGAAGTGGCCGGTTAGCTCCAGGAAAGCCCTGTTTTCGCGGGTGTCGGGATTGAAAGCTGCCACTGCACTGTCGTTCCCTGACTTTAATCTGAAATACTGACGGTTGGAGCCTGAGGGGGGCATTGGTATGATCAAATCGGGTTTGCTGCCATACCATTGTTCAAACAAGTCGGCCAGCACCTTTTCTACTTTCCATTCCATATATTGGCTGCTTTGTTCACAAAAATACGTTATTTTTGTTTTATTAATGAATTGCTGTGCCATTCATCTGGTCGATGTACCGTTAAGGCCGGTACCCGGTAATCATTCTTGCACTGAACTGCACCCAGTGCGCATTGTTACCGTTGATTTGCCAGGCAAGCCATTTGGGGAGGCACAGGCCATGAGCAGGTCCTTGTATGAATAAAAAAAACGTTGCCATGAAGTCATCCGCCATTACGAAAATTACCACACATGTTTTGCAGGAGATGAAGTTACGTCAGAAGAAGATCTCCATGCTGACAGCCTATGATTACTCCATGGCACGCATTGTTGACCGGGCCGGCATTGATGTGATCCTTGTGGGTGATTCAGCCGCCAATGTGATGGCCGGATACAAGACGACCCTGCCGATCACCCTGAACGAGATGATCTACCATGCGAGTTCGGTGATGCGGGCTGTATCGCGTGCACTTGTGGTTGTCGACCTGCCGTTTGGCACATACCAGGGCAATAGCCGCGAAGCCTTGTTGTCGGCCATCCGCATCATGAAAGAGTCGAATGCCAATGCAGTGAAGCTGGAGGGCGGCAAAGAGATACTGGAGTCGGTCGACCGGATCCTGACGGCGGGGATCCCTGTAATGGGACATTTGGGACTTACACCCCAGTCGATCAATAAGTTTGGCACTTATGTCGTGCGCGCCACTGAAGAAGAAGAGGCCAGCAAGCTTGTCGAGGATGCCCGTTTGCTTACAGAAGCAGGTTGTTTTTCGGTGGTGCTCGAGAAAATTCCTGCAGTACTGGCTGAAAAGGTCACCAAAGAGATCAGTATCCCTACGATAGGCATTGGTGCGGGGAGCGAGGTTGACGGACAGGTACTTGTTTTGCACGACATGCTTGGCATCAACCAGGATTTTTCTCCCCGGTTTCTGAGGAGGTATGCCAACCTGTATGATGAGATCAGGGTAGCCGTTGAGAACTATATCACCGATGTAAAAGACCGGCGTTTTCCAAACGAAAAAGAACAGTATTAAACCTCACGGTATGGATCAGCCTCACCCTGCCCTGTCAGAGCGGGTTTTGTACGAAGACAACCATTTGGTCATTGTGAACAAAATGCCTTCGGAGATCGTGCAGGGCGACAAGACAGGCGACAGTCCACTGTCAGACCTGGTAAAGACATACATCAGGGATAAGTACAGGAAGCCTGGTGCGGTATTCCTGGGTGTGGCACACCGCATCGACAGACCGGTGAGTGGTGTGGTGGTGTTTGCCCGTACATCGAAAGCGCTGGGAAGGCTGAACCATATGCTGAAAGAGCGGCAGATAGATAAGCGGTACTATGCCGTGGTAAGGGCAGAACCACCAGCTGATCAGGGCACCCTGACCCATTACCTGAAAAAGAATGAAGCGCAAAACAAGTCATATGTTGTGCCGCCAGACAGCAAGGGTGCAAAGAAAGCAGTGCTGCAATACCGGGTGGTTGCACGGAGCGATCACTATATATTGCTTGATATTGAGTTGCTTACAGGGCGCCATCACCAGGTGAGGGTCCAGCTGGCAAATATAGGATGTCCGATCAAAGGCGACCTGAAGTATGGATACGGCAGGTCGAACCATGATGGCAGCATCCACCTGCATGCCCGTTCTGTGGCATTTCTGCACCCCGTTCGCAAGGAACCGCTTCATATCGTGGCCCCTTTCCCTGCCGGCGACCCCTTATGGAAGTTTTTTGAACGTATGCAATCAGTTTGATATATGATCAGGTTTTTTTCTGTTGCCTTTTGTTTTTTTCAGCCGTTACGATGGCACCGGAAGGCATTGTTTCAGATTGTTTGCAGGGCTTTCCCCCTGCTGCTGCTGGTTGTCCTTTTGCCTGGAAGCACAAATAAGGCACACGCACAATATTTTATCCGGGGCCAGGATCCAGGGGCGATTCGCTGGAAACAGTTGGAGACACCCCACTTTCGTGTCATCTTTCCTGAAGACTACAAGGAGGGGGCACTTTATGTAACCGATATCCTCTCTTATTCATACGATCATGCTTCTGCCACGTTGGCTCATCATCCGCGAAAAGTTCCCGTTATACTGCACAACCAGACGGTGATCCCCAATGGTTTCGTCAGCTGGGCACCTGCACGGCTGGAGATGTTCACCAATCCGCCACCCGGCAATGATCAGCATGGGTGGCTCGAACGCCTGGCGGTCCACGAGTTCAGGCACGTTGTGCAGGTCGACATGCTGAACCAGGGTGTTACCGGGTTCTTTTCCAGGATTTTTGGTGAACACATTACAGGTCTGACGCTGGGGTTGTTTGTGCCTTTATGGCTCCTGGAGGGTGATGCGGTCGTTGCAGAAACGGCTTTGACGCGTGGTGGCCGAGGAAGGCGTCCATCGTTCGAACAGGGCTTGCGTGCCCAGGTGCTGGAAAAAGGAACATATCCATACGACAAGGCGGTTCTTGGCTCGTTCAAAGACCACGTTCCCAACCATTATGAACTGGGCTACCAGCTGGTTGCCTCAGTAAGGGCGCACTACGGGGCTGACATCTGGGGCAGGGTGATGGAGCACGTCGCCCGTCGTCCGCACAGCATATTGCCATTTTCCGGTGGATTGAAAAAGCATACCGGCATTGGTGTTGATGAACACTACCACCAGACGTTTCAGCTTCTTGATTCTTTGTGGACAAGGCAAATGGGGCACCACACGTACACCCCCTTCCGTGTAGTGAATCGCGACAAGGAGCTCTATACCCATTACCGTCCGATGGCATTTATCAATGACACCACGCTGATGGTCCTGAAGTCGGGAATGGGTGACATACCGCGTATGATCAGGTTATATGCTGACGGGGAGGAGGAAGTGCTGTTCACCCCGGGTTTTTTTAACAGCGATTTTTTTTCAATGAGTGGCGGACTGGTTGCATGGAGTGAGATCAGGGTGGATCCCCGGTGGGAACACCGAAGCTGGTCGGAGATCCATACAGTTGACCTGGACAACGGCCATAAAAGGAGGATCACCCGGGGTACAAGGTTTTTTTCACCGGCGGTTTCGCCCGACAGGCAATTGATTGCGGTAACAGAGGTGACATCCCGGAATGATCATGCGCTTGTCATACTGAATGCATCCACCGGAAGGGAAGTGTACAGGATGGATTCCCCGGGAAATGTATTTCTGATGGACCCGCAATGGCATCCCTGCGGTGAGCATATAGTGCTGGTTGCCCAGGATGAGTCAGGGAAGCAGATCCTTTATGCAGACCTTGCCGGCAGGGAGACAACTGCCTTGTTTCATGCCGGCCGCCATGACATTTCAAGGCCCCGCTTCCTGGATAAGGAGAAGCTCCTGTTCAACGGTACATTTTCAGGGATCGACAATATATATATGCTGGACATGGAGTCGGGAGAGGCCGGCAAACTGGTATCAGGTCAATATGGGGGTATCGACGGGATTGCAGATGACGGGGGCACCCGGTTTGTGTGGTCTGACTACACTGCCATGGGTTACCAGGCTGTGGTGCATGATGGCGGATTTACTGTGTCAACGGCCATTGATTCGGTCATGGACCATTCGGTTGGTTTTCATCGTGTGATGGCTGCACAGGAAGGGGGTGCAATTGTATCAGAGCGCAACATCCCGAGGCAGGAGCACAAGGTCAGTGATTACCGGAAAGGATTGAACTTGTTTCGTTTTCACAGCTGGGGACCCTTTGTGCTGAATGCCGGCAATACAGAGGTCACGCCCGGTGTTTCCCTTTTCTCCCAGAACTTGCTGAGCACCTCTGTGGTATCTGCAGGTTATGAGTGGGATGTGAATGACCGGCTTGGAAAATACTATATGAACTACCGTTATATGGGTCGGTATCCTGTGGCGGACATTACTGCGGAGAGCGGACACCGGCGGTCTTACTACAAGGAAAACGACAATGGCAATAACAATGGCAAGCTGACCCCTTTTCTATGGCGCGAGCGTTCGATGAAGCTGGCGCTCAGTATTCCGATGCGCTTCAGGTACGGGGCCATACACTATGGCTTTACACCATTATTACGGCTGGGGGTAACCCATGCCGGGTCCATTGACAAGACACCTGACTTTTTCAGGTCAAACGAGGTATATCCTTTTGAGTACCGTTTGCTGACCTACTGGCAAACACGCAGTGTGGCGCGCGATATCAGGCCCCGTTTCGGACAAGTGGTTGATCTCCAGTACCGCCATACCCCCGTTTCCGGTACTGATATGGGGTCGGTGATCGCAGCGCGGGTTACCGCTTACTTTCCCGGACTGGCAAGGCATCACAGCTTGCGGTTGCAGGCAGCATACCAGGAACGTACCCCGGGTGAACGCATGTCCCAAACCATCAACTTTGGTTTTCCCAACCTGGTTGTTTATCCACGAGGCACAGAAGGCAGGTATGATGTGCAAACCTGGAGCTTCTCGGGTGATTATGCTTTCCCGGTGGCTTATCCTGAGTGGACAGTTCCAAATGTTATATATATCAAAAGAATCCACCTGAACCTGTTTGGCGATTATGCCATGGCCACACGGCAGTCTTCCTCCGGCGGGGAGGGCTCAGATATGGTGGAAGAATCATTGAAGTCGGCCGGCATCGACATTGTAGGAAATATGCACTTCTTCCGGTTCTTTTCGCCTGTTGATGTTGGCCTGCGAACCATCTGCCTCCCTGGTGAAAGGGAGGTGTTGTTCAGGCTGTTGTTTGTTTTTGAGATATGAGCAGGAACCGGACCGTGGTATCTGTTAGCAGTTAATCAAAAAAGTTAAAACGGACTGTCAAACGCTCTGAACAGCATGGCCTGCTGGTCTTTATCCGACAGCATGGGCTGTTCTGTTTCCCAGTCGATTGCCAGGTCAGGGTCATTCCACCTGATGGCCCTTTCCGCATCCTTGTTGTAATGGCGGCTGCATTTGTAGAAAAAGACGGTGTCGTCTTCCAGTGTCAGGAATCCGTGGGCAAAACCCGGTGGCACGTACAACATCTTGTGGTTGCCGGCCGTAAGGGTAAGTTTAAAATGGCGTCCGTAAGTCGGTTCATCCCTTCGCAGGTCGACCACCACATCAAGTACGGAGCCTTTCAGTACCCGCACCAGTTTTCCCTGGTCGTGGGGCGGCACCTGGAAATGCAGTCCGCGCAACACATTTCCTGCCGACGCTGATTGGTTGTCCTGCACATAATCGGCAGGCAATCCGGCTATTTCGAAGGCTGCCCTGTTCCAGGATTCAAAAAAGTAACCCCTGTTATCTTTAAACACATTTGGTTCAATGACGACAAGGTTGTTGAAGGGTGTGGGTGTGATATGCATGGCATTTAATATGGTTAAACTAAATAATGTACGGGTCCCGCCTTTTTTACCTCGTCAGAGATGGATCACTTCATCGTAGGCTGCTGCTGCTGCCTCCATGATTGATTCCGACATGGTGGGATGCGGATGCACCGCTTTGATCAGCTCATGAGCGGTGGTTTCCAGCTTTCTGGCCACTACGGCTTCTGCGATCATTTCTGTAACGTTGTCGCCGATCATATGCACGCCGAGCAGTTCGCCATATTTTTCATCGAAGATCACCTTTACGAATCCATCCCTGGCACCGGCGGCGCTGGCTTTTCCTGAGGCCGAAAACGGGAACTTGCCAATCTTCAGGTCATAGCCCGCTTCCCTGGCCGCTTTTTCCGTGTATCCAACGGAGGCAACCTCGGGAGTACAATAGGTGCATCCCGGTATGTTGTTGTAATCAAGTGGTTCAGGGTTTTTCCCGGCAATTTTTTCCACACAGATAATTGCTTCGGCCGATGCCACATGGGCCAGGGCTGGTCCGTGAACAACATCACCTATGGCATATACCCCCTCAATGTTTGTCCGGTAGTAATCATCCACCTTGATCTTCCCTTTGTCAAGGGTCACCCCCGCTTCCTCCAGTCCGATGCCCCCGGTATTGGGGGTAATGCCAACGGCCGACAATACGATGTCGGCTTCGATGATTTCCTCCCCCTTTTTTGTTTTTACCGTGACCTTGCATTTTTTCCCTTTGGTATCAACTGCTTCCACAGAGCTGTTGGTCATTACCCTGATCTTTTCTTTTTTGAAGCTGCGCTCCAGTTGTTTTGATACTTCTTCATCCTCGAGGGGGACGATATTTGGCATGAATTCAACGAGTGTAACCTTGGTGCCAATGGCATTGTAAAACCATGCAAACTCGGTACCGATCGCTCCTGAACCGACAACCACCATTGATCCCGGTTGCTTGTCGAGCACCATCGCTTCACGGTATCCGATGATCTTCTTTCCATCCTGCGGCATGCTGTCGAGCTGCCTGCTTCGCGCACCGGTAGCGATCAGGATGTGTTTCGCAGCGTATGTGGCAGTGTTCCCCTTGCTGTCTTTTACGGTTACCTTCTTCTCCGGATCAAGGCTGCCGTGCCCTTCGATATGGTCGATCTTGTTCTTTTTTAAGAGGAATTGGATCCCCTTGCTCATATTGCCGGCAACATCGCGGCTTCTTTTAACCATACCGGGCAAACTGGCTTTTGCCTCATCGTTCACAGACACACCATAATCGGAGGCATGCTTCAGGTATTGGAACACTTGTGCACTTTTCAGCAATGCCTTTGTAGGGATACATCCCCAGTTGAGGCACACTCCGCCCAGTTCGGCTTTTTCCACCACGGCAGTTTTTAATCCAAGCTGCGAAGCCCTGATTGCTGCCACATATCCACCCGGGCCACTGCCCAGCACTATCAGATCGTAGGTCATTGTTTTTTTGTTTTTTTGTTCAATATGTTTGGATCGTTTATTATGATGTAAAACCCAGCCAGAATCACCTGCATACCGGCAAAGGGTATGTCAGAACAACATTTCCGTGATGCTTCTTGTTCATTCCAAACGGTTTCGCACACCCTGTTTAAATGATCCAGCCTGTGTCATTCATACAGGCCAGGTGAAGGTTCTGTGCATTGCCCCGTTCAATGATCGATAACATATACCATCATATACCCTTCGAGCGTTTCGTAATGCACGCTGAATGATCTGCTGATGTGCTCACTGGCTATTTTCCCGGTAACTGTTCCCTGTCCGTCATAAATAAATGGTTCTACCTGCAAGTGCCTGGCAAATGACAATCCCCCTTTGCCAAACAGTTTATAGAGTGCTTCCTTTGCACACCAGATCAGGCTCAGACTTTCGGTTTCCTTGCCGGCAAAATCGTATTCCATTTCAGCGGCAGACAGGAACTTGTGGGATATCCGGACAATTTTCGGGTTAATCGCTTCGATATCGAGTCCCACATTGTTGTTTTTGCTGGCAATGAGCGCTGCGAACTTACCCGAATGGGCTGCGGAAACATAGCCGGTCCCGTTCTCCAGCAAGGGCTTCCCGTACTCATCATAGGAGATGCCCGACACGGAAGGTGGTGGCAGGATATGTGGTACAATGAGCCGGTAACTAAGCCAGTGCTTTTTCCGCATGGTGCTTTTCAGTGTGGTGTAATAAGATCTTTCTGCAGCCGATAAGCTGGACTGTTGATGCAGCGTTTCCAGGGACTCTGTGATCTCCCAGATGCCCAGTACAGCTGACGGCACGATTTTTTTGCAGAACAGGCTCATTGCTGGTGTTTGGTATAAGCGGTTTCTGATGGATAAAGCCTTTTCAGTGCAGGCATTCTTTCCGTTGCCACGGTCTGTCGCATCACACCAGAAACCGATATAAGTATTATCTTTGCAAAATTAAGAATATAAATATATATTGAAAGATGGCTGATACAATCACAGAAAAAAAACCTGACTACAAGATAAAGGACATATCCCTGGCCGGATTTGGCCGCAGGGAAATTGAGATTGCCGAGAAGGAGATGCCCGGACTGATGTCGCTGCGTGAGAAGCATGCTGGCAAGAAGCCTTTGAAGGGTGCCCGTATTACCGGATCATTGCATATGACAATCCAGACCGCCGTGCTTATTGAAACGCTGGTGGAACTTGGTGCTGATGTGCGCTGGGCAAGCTGCAACATTTTTTCCACCCAGGATCATGCAGCAGCAGCGATGGTAAAGGCAGGTGTCCCCGTTTTTGCCTGGAAGGGAGAAACCCTTCAGGAATACTGGTGGTGTACGAACCAGGCATTGACCTTCCCGGGCGATAAAGGTCCCCACCTGATCGTTGATGACGGAGGCGATGCCACCCTGCTTGTGCATCAGGGGTATCTTGCAGAAAAAGATCCTTCGGTGTTGA
>PWKN01000151.1 GCA_003559735.1 Bacteroidales bacterium
TGATATCCTGACAACCTTTCACTGTTGAAACGGCTGTAATCAAGATATCCCATTCGCTGTACATCCCACGCAGCCACACGGCTCGATAATTCACGGTCATAGGGCGTAAATGGGGCCCCACCGGTGTAACGCCACTTAAAGCCCACCTCCCAGTTGTTGGGCAAATTCCGCAGTCCGGTAAGATTCACAATATGCCGGTTGTCCCACGCACTGGGAATGTAATCGGACCGAATATCCTTAAACTCACTTCTTACGAGGGTGTAAGAAAGAATGACGTTCCAGTTCCGCAGTGACTGGTTGCGGTAAAAGACCTCGGCGCCATAGGCCCTGCCTTCACCGGTCGAGGTAACCTCTTCGGCACCCACGATCCCAAAGTCGGCCGACGAACTGCCCAGCGCCACGGAATCATTAACGGAAAAGGGATAGTTGCTGTAGTTTTTATAAAAACCCTCAACCGACAGCTTGCTGTTGCGGTCGGGGAGGAGCTCAACTCCAGCCACGATGTGGTCAGCCCCAATGTAGGTAAGCTGGTTGTCCCTGTTTATCAATTCACCCTGGTTGTTCCTGAAACCCATTGTCGTATAGGCTGGCAACTGATAGTACCTGCCTGTATTGAAGTTCAGGTAAAGATTGTTGCGAAGCTGGTACGAAGCAGAAAACCGGGGAGAAAGCTGGTCAAGCAGGTTTGTCATCCGCGATGAATAATTGCTTGCATCGCTGCGGATGCCCAGGGACAAAGACAATCGTTCGTTCAGCAGCCGCCGGGTGGCCTGACCAAACACACCCCACTTGAACAGGTCGTAATCGGTCTGATAGTCGATTATGTCAGACTGGTTGTTGATGAATACACGCTGAAATGTCTGGTTCGTATACCTGGCGTATTCACCTCCTGCGCCCAGATTGAACTGGTAGCTTCCTAAAGAGAAAGACCGTTCATACCTGAACTTGTTTTCGATCTCGTCCGATTCATAATCAAAGTTGCGTGGCAGGCCCTCCTGGTTGTCCGGATATTTGTATGCCATATTCCGGAGCATGTTCCTGCTGAGCACCCAGGTCTCCGTTCCATTCGACCTGAATCGCCTGTAAACAGCGCCAATGGCATAATTCCACTGCTCGTTCACCGGCAGGTAATCAAGAATATACCGTTGTTCCTCTGTTTCATTCGCATCCAGGTTAAGGTCAAACAGATCGATTGCTCCAATGCCGATGATGCTGAGTGTGGAGTTATCACTCACCCTGGTGTTGGTCTTGAACTGAAACCCATTGTATGTTGGCAGGAATGGCAGTCCCACAACGCCAAAAAGAAACTGGAGGTATGATCTCCTTGCTGAGGCGATAAACGTGGTATTGGGCCCCAGTGGTCCGTCGGCCGTAAGGGCCAGATCACTTGCACCCAGGGTTGTCTGTATATTCAGACGGTCACTGTTCCCGTTGATCTGCCTGAACTCAAAAACAGAACTCATGGCGTTGCCGCGGTTGGCGGGGAACGCACCTGAATACATCTCCACTTCCCTGATGAAATCGGTGTTGATGATCCCTACCGGACCCCCGCTGGCGCCCTGTGTGGCAAAGTGGTTAATATTCGGTATCTCCACGCCATCAAGAAAAAAGCTGTTTTCAGCCGGACCACCGCCCCTGACGATAACATCATTCCTGAATGCAGGTGTCGACGCTACACCCGGCAGTCCCTGAATAACCCTTGAAATGTCCCTGTTGCTGCCCGGACTCCTTTCGATTTCCTTTATGCCAAGGCGACGCAGGGATACCGGACTCTCCTCATTTCGTTCAAACTGGGATACCGTCACTTCAACCGCTTCAAGTTCCACGCTCTTTTGCTGCAAACCGATGTCGATGTTGGCTGTACGGGTATTGGTTACCATAAATTCTGCGCTCAGCCTTGTTTCATAACCGACAGCGGACACACGCAAGCGGACGAAACCGGGCTCTATGCCGGTAAACAGAAAATTGCCATCAAGATCGGTGGTGCTGCCAATATTGGTGCCATCAATTACCAGGTTGACAAAGGGTAATGGCTCGTTGGTCTGTTCGTCAAAAACCCGGCCGCGGATGGTCCCACGGCTGGCAACTACCTCGAAAGACAACAACAGGAATAACGACATCCAGACCAATGTTAATGAGATCGTTCTCTTCAGCATGATTAGTAAAATTCAACGGTTTATATATTATTTTGTATTGCCACCATGTGCTGCCGTTAACAGGCAAATCAAAATATTTAACAAAACTAATCCGATTATGTTTATGCGTGTCAGGATAATCAAAATAATAGCTATTTTTGCCATGGTTGTTTGTCCGTTAAGCAGATTAGAAATATAAAAAACCAAATGTGTATGAAATCTTCAAGTACAGTCAGGCTCCTTGTTGGGTCGCTGTTTATCATTTTGGGTGCGGTGCTGTTGCTGCGTGTCACCGGTGTGCTGGAAATGTTTGATCTGCCTTATTATTTGATTTCCTGGCAGATGGTACTTATTGTCCTCGGAATTTTCCTGTTGGCTACAGAGGGTAACAGGGTAGGCGGACTGATACTGATACTGATTGGTGGGGTATTTTTGGCCCGGGAGGTTTTTGATACCACTTTTCGCGAGATCATCATGTTCGTTATCCCGGTCATCCTTTTATTCGCCGGGGTGGCGCTCCTTTTTCCACGGTTTTTCAGCAAAAAAAAAAGATATGGGACGAAAAAGAGCGTAACCGATAAGGTGGATGACATTGAGATGGTAAGTATTTTCAGCGATGACAAACGCATTGTTCAGTCAGACCGGTTTCGTGGCGGTGAGGTGGTTTGTATCTTTGCCGGTTCCGAGCTCCATTTCAAGGAGGCGACCCTTGCACCTGACCACAATGAACTGGAGGTGGTGTGCATTTTTGGTGGGTGTACGCTGATTGTTCCGCGCGACTGGACGATCCGGTCAGAGGCGGTCAATATTTTTGCAGGGTTGTCAGACAAACGCTATAAAACATCCAATGACAAAAAACCGGCAGACCCTGAAAAGACACTCACGATCAAAGGCTTTCTTTTGTTTGGCGGACTGGATATTAAGTCGGTTTGAGGTCCCGGATGGCAAACTGTTCCACCAATTGATCAATCACCTGCCTGTACCGGCAGTATATGATCAATCCCGGTCTCATTTAAGGTTTTTTTGGAGTTGCAAACTGTAAATATTTGTAACTTTGCACCTTGTTTGTACAAAAAACATCAATTGTTTTCAGAAAGACACCTCTATCAATGCATAAACCATATATTGCGAACAGGAGATCGGCGGGGATTTTACTGGTATTTTTGCTGTTGCTGACGACCATCTCATGCAGTAAGTACCAACGCTTGCTTAAAAGCGACGATTATCAGCTGAAATACGAGAAGGCCATAGAGTATTATGAAGAAGGGGACTACGGACGGGCCATTACCCTTCTGGCCGACATTATGCCCGTATACCGGGGAACGGCCCATGCGCAGCGCATAAACTACTATTTTGCAAAGGCACATTATCATAACCGCGAATATACA
>PWKN01000213.1 GCA_003559735.1 Bacteroidales bacterium
CGAAGGGATCCTGATGATCCGTAAACTCATCAGCTACATCCCGCAAAACAACCTTGAAGAACCACCGATTGAACCATGCGACGACCCGATTGACCGGCTCGAGGATGAACTGAACACCATCATCCCGGAAAACCCGAACAAGCCCTACAATGTCAAAGACATCATTTACTCGATCGTTGACTACAGCGAGTTTATGGAGGTGCAACGCAACTATGCACAAAACATAGTGACAGGCTTTGCCCGCTTTAACGGCATGTCAACAGGCATCGTGGCAAACCAGCCCAATTACCTGGCTGGGGTGCTCGACATCAACGCCTCAAGAAAAGCAGCACGCTTCGTACGCTTCTGCGACGCGTTTAACATCCCGCTGGTAACCCTGGTTGATGTGCCCGGATTTCTGCCCGGCACCGTCCAGGAGTACGGGGGCATCATCATACATGGTGCCAAGCTGCTCTTTGCCTATGGAGAGGCCACCGTTCCAAAAGTCACCGTTATACTCAGGAAAGCCTATGGCGGGGCATACTGTGTGATGAGCTCAAAACACCTCCGCGGTGACATCAATTATGCCTGGCCAATGGCCGAGATTGCGGTGATGGGACCCAAGGGGGCCATCGAAGTCCTCAAAAACAAAGAGATACGTAACATCCAGGACGAAGAAGAAAGAGCTGCGTTCATTGAACAGCACGAACAGGAATATGCAGAGAAGTTTGCAACACCCTACAATGCAGCAAAATATGGATATATCGACAACGTGATCGAACCACGGAACTCACGATTCCGGATCATCAGGGCACTTCAGTCGCTCGCTACAAAAAAGGATGTGAATCCGCCGAAAAAGCATTCCAACATCCCACTGTAAACCAATAAATAACATTAATCCGATCGAAAAACAACCAAACCACCGGCATACAGTCCACGCTGCTATATGTCTGCACAATAGAAACCGATAACAATATTTCTGAAAACCACTGTATATGATGTTACAGTCACTGTATCCCATAACGATGATGACAACCGGACCATTTGCCGTCATCCCGGCGGGCGAATTCACCCAAAAGGACCCCTATGGCTTCATCATGGCAATGCTCGGAATGGGCATCGTTTTCATTATCCTCCTGTTGCTCTATGTGGTCTTTACCAATACGCCAAAGATCTTTTCTTATTCCTTCAGACAAAGGATCCGCGACTTCTTCAGAAAAAAGGAACCGGAAGCGGTAATGGAAGAAGCAACAACTGACGGGGAGGCGGCTGACGGTGTCCATGACCTCACAGGGGAGATCAATGCAGCCATAGCCGCTGCCATACACCTGTACCGGTCCGAGTTGCACGACTTTGAGGATACCGTGCTCACAATGAAAAAAGTATCAAGAACATATTCTCCGTGGAGTTCAAAGATATACGGACTCCGTAACCTTAACCAGCATTAGGGTGACGACGGCAGGCCCGACTGCGGGAATCCGTCAGAAACAGATAGGAAAAAACAAAATATGGTAACCAGATGAAGAAATACAAATTCACTATTCACGGAAACGAATACGACGTTCATATCCAGAATGTGGAAGACAACATCATCGACCTGGAGGTAAATGGGTCGGCCTATAAGGTGGAAGTCGACAAGGTTATCCAGCCGGCAAAAACACCAAGGCTGGTCAGGTCGCGCGTCATACCCCCCGCAGAAGCAAAACCGGAAGAAGGTACCGGGATCAAAACACCCACTCCTGTTTCCGGAAAGATCAACTCGCCCCTGCCGGGCACAGTGATCAACATATTTGTCAGGGAAGGCGATACGGTGAAGATCGGGCAGAAGCTGATGATCCTTGAAGCGATGAAGATGGAGAACAACATCGACTCTGACAAAGACGGTAAAGTGACCGCGATACATGTCCGGCCCGGACAATCGGTAATGGAAGGTGACACCCTGATAGAAATAGGAGCGTAAGAAACAATGGATAGCGGATTTTTTAGTTTTGTATATGAGCAGGTACTGGAGTTTGTAAGTCATACCGCCTTTTCAAACATCACCTGGGGCCATTTGGTGATGATCGCCGTGGGATTGTTTTTCATCAACCTGGCCATCACCAAGCATTACGAGCCACTGCTGCTGATCCCCATAGGCTTTGGCATCATAATCGGCAATATACCGTTCGACCTGGACGCCGACCTGAAGATCGGAATCTATGAGGAGGGCAGCGTGCTGAACATGCTCTATTTTGGCGTACAACGTGGTCTGTACCCACCCATCATCTTTTTGGGCATCGGAGCCATGACCGACTTTTCTTCATTGCTGTCGAAGCCACGCCTGGTATTGCTGGGGGCAGCCGCACAATTCGGGATCTTCGCAGCATATGCCTTTTCTTTGCAACTGGGATTCGCTCCGGCACAAGCGGGCGCCATCGCCATCATCGGTGGCGCCGACGGTCCAACCGCCATCTTTTTGTCGTCGAAGCTGGCCCCCGAGTTCATTGGTCCCATAGCCATTGCCGCCTATTCCTATATGGCCCTGGTTCCCGTAATACAGCCCCCCATCATGCGGCTGCTAACCACCAAAAAGGAGCGTGTCATCCGAATGAAGCCCCCCAGGGCTGTTCCCAAACAGGAGAAAATCCTCTTTCCCATCGTGGGCATCTTGCTCACTACGTTCATCATGCCTACGGCACTGCCCCTGCTGGGGATGCTTTTCTTCGGAAATCTGCTGAAAGAAAGTGGAGTTACGAACCGCCTTGCAGAAACCGCCAGGTCATCGCTCGTCGATATTGTGACCATATTCCTCGGACTAACCGTGGGTGCCTCAACGCAAGCCACCGTCTTCCTGACCAACGAGTCACTGATGATCTTCGCATTGGGTGCAGCGGCCTTTGCCATCGCCACCTTTAGCGGTGTGATCTTTGCCAAGGTGATGAACTATTTCTCCCCTGCCGGCGACAAGATCAATCCGCTGATCGGCAACTCGGGAGTGTCGGCCGTGCCTGATAGTGCGAGGGTTTCACAGCACATCGGACTGGAATATGATAAGACCAACCACCTGCTGATGCACGCCATGGCAGCCAATGTAAGCGGTGTCATCGGCAGTGCAATTGCTGCGGGTATCCTGCTGAGCTTCCTGGCATAACGACGGAAGCCATTCCAAATGACTACTGCTTAACAAACACCCGGTAATCCCACGGCTCCATAGCCAGCTGGAAATCCTTGTCTACTTCGACAGACTCGCCTGAAAACAGCTCTCTGTAGCTTCCGTGATGGTTGCTGTCTGAAAAGATAACCTCCGGCAGTTGCCTGTCAGCAAGGTTCAGCACCACAAAAACCTGGTCGCCATCCTTTTCCCTGACAAAAGCAAAGACCTTCCTGTCGGTGTTGGTTTCCACACGGACCATCTCACCGCCAAACGGACCATTCCATAATGCTTTGTTCCCCGATTTCAGCGCCAGCAATGTCTTGTAAAAGTCGTGATACCTGTAGTCGCCCCAATCGATCTGGTCTTTTTCAAAGAATTCGAGCATACGGTAAAATCCAGCTTCCTGTCCG
>PWKN01000257.1 GCA_003559735.1 Bacteroidales bacterium
CCCAAACACTCCATGACATCAGCCTTAACAATGTGTATGGAAACATTGAATTGGCATAGTTATCTCTGGGGTGGCATCGTTTTGTGTCGTTTACTGGTAGCGATTTAGTTTAGGGCCGAAAAAAACAAGGGATTTGTTTTTACACAGATCGGCATCAATGCAGCGCCTTGCTCTAAGAATTGCAGGTTTTGCTCTATGGGACTTGAGCACTTCTCATTAGATGCAGCATGGCAAAAAGATATCTCAACATTAAAACAAGAATTAACCACTCTTCAACAATTTGAGTTCAGCGACTTTTTTTTAATGGCAACAGCAGATTATCCGGAAGATACATTCATTGAAATTGCTAAGGAACTAAAGCCATTATTAAAGCCCGGACAGAGATTTGTTGCAAACACCGGAGACTTTGACCTGGAGTTGGCAAAGGAGCTAAAGAGAATAGGTTTTACCGGCATATATCACATAAACAGATTACGTGAAGGGATCGATACTTTAATCCCAACCGAAAGCCGTGAAAGAACAATTAAGGCAACGCAGGATGCTGGATTAGAACTTTATTATTGTATTGAGCCAGTTGGTCCGGAACATGCTTACGAGGAGTTGTTGCAGGAAATAAAACGGGCAAGGGACCTGGATATTTCTGTTATGGCTGTGATGAGAAGGATACCTGTTCCGGGTACGCCATTATTTGATTTGGGAAAAATCACAGCTTCAGAATTGACCAAAATAGTAGCTGTAACAAATTTGGTTGTAAATCCCGGGCGTGCAATGAATGTACACGAACCCACACAAATGGCTTTGCTGGCCGGAGTAAATCAATTATATGCAGAGGTTGGGGCAAACCCGCGCGATACAAAAAGTGATACGGAAAAAAGTCGTGGATTTACCCCTGACAAAGCCTGGGACATGTTAAGTGAGTCTGGATATAAGAAATAACTGCTGTATTTGCCGGCATTTTTATCGTTTTTCCGGCGCAGTTTCATCCAGCTGCTAATCTTGCTGTTGCTGTCAAATGCACGCATATACGAACCTGTCCCCAACAGCTGCGGGCTGTTTTTAGCCTGGGTTTTCTTCTTTTTTCCCTTCGCGTGTTTTTGGCCACAAAGCTAAGGCCAATGGCCGCGGTGAGACAAGATGTAGTTGACCGGATGGATACAAAGTTAAGACGGTTGGCCGGGGGGGGGACAGGATGTGGTTGCTCGGATGTTTACTTTTTTCCAATTGGACATACCGAAATGCATAACCCACATATCTGTTTGTCTCTGTTCAATCTTTGCATCGCTAACTCCCTGCATTTTTCTTTGCATTTGTGAGCATTAAAAAAAGCATCCCTGTGGGTTTTTATATTCCATAATAATCCATTCGCAGCTTGTGCTGGACATTTGTCAACACAAATAGTACAGGTGCCACATCTGCTTTTGTCAATCGGATAAGAATTTTCATCAGGTCTTTGATTAATCAACAAACTTACTAACCTCAACCGAGGACCAAATTCTTTTGATATAAATAAGGCTGTCTTTCCAATCCAACCAAGTCCGGCTCTTGTCGCCACCATTTTATGGGAAATATCAACTGTCAGTGCCGACAGATGTTTTTCATAATCCTTTGAACCTGCAGAAATGGTCGGCTCAATAGCTATTGAATCAATTTTTGCTTTTATCAGTTCTTTCTTTATCTTCCCGGCTATTTCTGTAAGTTCCTTGTTAATTAAAAGATAATAGTCGTAGTATTCTATTGTTGGTCCATTCACAATAGAGTCAATAATTTTGTCATCCAATTTTTTTCCAATGGATATCCCAAATCTGTATTTGCCAAATTTTTCATCAATTAACCCTGTCAAATCGGCTGTTCCAAAGATATATTCATCTAAAGGAATCAAGTTATTTTTCAGAATATCTCTTATCATACAGATAGTCCTTTTTGATAGCTGCCAACTTGCTGAAAGCTCTTGAAAGGAACCAAAAATACAAATTTATGTCAACGGACTGCTAAAGGTGTGCAAATTTTCCCGGGGGTACAGGTCCCTTAAACGCTTTGGTAATGCCCGTAATTGCCAGCAAGATCTGTTATATGGCCGCAAAGATGGTATTTAATGGCAGCTGCAGTTGGCCGTCCTGTCCTGACGACATCAAAGGAAGTGCCTTCGGTGTGTGTTCGTGACATTGAAGACGGGCGTGCAGCCTAATCCGGATCTGACTCTGAAAAAAGGTATCGCAGGAAAATGGACCGGTAGCCCACCCCGATGAAATACGTTTTACCGAAGCCCTGCCAAAAATCTATTCAGGAAAAATTATGCGATCTTATTCTTTCGCCCGCGGGTCCCTCCGCTTGATGTATTCCAACAACTCCTGCGCGAGTTCTGACACCAGGACGATCTGGTCGTAATCGACATACACACCGTTGAAAAACTGCATGATGAGTGCATCACCCATCTGGGTTTCTGGCAAAACTCCTGTGAACACGTAGCCCATTTGCTCAAGTTGCGATACCATTGCGGGCGTCATGGGGTCGTTCAGGCTCAAATAGAGCTCAAACACTTGAATCTCATCAATAAACAGCTTGCGCATCTCCTGGCGCAATACGAGTAGGGTGTCTTTCCCGATCTCAAAAATAAGCAACTCAGCCAGCGACCTGATCGAGTGCACCTTAACTTCCATGAGGCCCTGTTCGGATGCCGGCTCTGACTGACTGCTGCTGATGCCTTCAGCGTCAACACCAATGTTTTTATAGAGGCGGAGGATCATCTCCTTGTGTTGATCAGGGATGTAAAGCTTGCGCGGATCGGGCTTCACAAAATACTTGAAGCCAAGCACGTCGGAATTTCTTTGTTTCAGGATGTCGGCGATGCCCTTGAATGACAATGTTTTTGGTGAGTGGCCGAGCAACAAGCCGCAATCCATGTATCCCAGCTTCATGCAGAATTTCTGGGTGTAGGGGTGGGCAGTAACTTCCTTGACCTGCATTCCCTTGTGGCCCAGATCAATGGCGCTCTTTTCAAGGTAAACAGCACTTTCCTTTGCAAAACCCTGGCCGCGGAATTTTTTCTTGGTCACAGCAATGCCCATTTCCGCCGGCAGCTTCTCGTGAAAGATGATCGCAAAATGTCCGCCTATCTCCCCTTCAGGGGTTACAGCGACCGACGACAACAGTTTACCCTCCTGGTTCATTGCAGCCAGGCGCTCAGGAAAATATACATTTTCATTGGCGTAGGAGTAGCCGTAGCAGTCGTAGATGCAACGACACACTTCGAGGGCTTCATCTGGCTGCATCTGCCTGATCTCGAAAGGAATCTGCTCTACCGGTTTTTTGGGTGCCGGGGGTTTAACCACCTCTGCCTCCTTCGGAACTTCCTGGTCGGCCGCAATGCGCTGTGTGTCGAAATACTTGATCAGCACCACCTCTTTTCCTTTGATCCCCAAATTGTTAAACTGGTACTTATCCATCGTTTCCCTTATGAGGAAGGAACCAAGCCCTTCCATGTCCTGCTCCAGCAAGTCGGCCTTTGGGTCGTAATCCGGCGTCAGGGCTGGGTCATATGGAAGTCCCATGTCGTGAATGTGTATCTCTATACCATCCAGTCGTTGGATAAATTCAACGTCATATACACCATCTTCACCAGGCATGAAAGAGGTCTTCATCATATTGAGACACGCCTCTTCTACGGCAAGCTGTATCTTGTAACTGTCGCGCGAAGCAAAACCGGCAATTTTTGATATTTCAGCGGTATAGTTGAGCAATGCGGGCAAAAGATGTTCATCGTTGGGCATCTGCAGGTGTCCCAGGGCTTTGTTGGTTTTCATTGTAAGAGGTTTGGTTTGTTTTTGGTAAGAGCATTATGACTTTTTCAGAAATACGTTTATTTCTTATTGTTCTATCCCGCTAAGCTACCCACATTAAAGACCAACCAGTTACCAAAAGATAATCGAATGCATCTTTTTCATTTCACTAAAACCGTGTAAAGCAGGAAGGTATCTTTTATATCAAAAGTAAGAAAAAAATAAAAAAAGATTCGAAGAAACTGAATTTGTTTGTTCATCTTCGTCCGATCTGGAACAAGGAGGCATAAAATGGTATGGGGCGACCAAAAAAAAAATAATTCTTATCTTTGGAGGAATCTGTATGATATTGAATACGAGTAATATCATAAATAGAATAAAAAAGACAATCTGGTCAAATTATTTCGACGCTCAAGAAATATTATCCGGAAAGGATAGATATACCCGGGTCGTATGCCAGAATAAATAATACACTTATGGTTTGGCAAGAAAAAAATAACTTTCTGGAAAAAACATTCAGCTTTAAAACATTTTTACAAGCAATAGAATTTGTAAATAAAGTTGCAGAAGTTGCTGAGCAAATCAATCATCATCCTGAAATATATGTTCATAATTACAATCAGGTCAGGATACAAACAACCACCCACAGTGAGGGAAAAGTAACACAAAAAGACTATGTCTTAACGGAGAAGATCGATTTGCTTTGAAGCCAATGCGAGACAGTAATTATACATATCGTTGCATTACTTCCAGGATTTCTTCTTTCTTGAAAGGTTTGCTGATATATTCATCACAACCTGATCGCAGTATTTTTTCCCTGTCGCCCGGAAGGGCAAAGGCCGTTACAGCAATCACCGGCATTTCAGGCTTTTCCTTTTTAATGGTCTTCGTAGCTTCCAAACCTCCCATGCCGGGCATTTTTATGTCCATCAGTATCAGGTCGATATCATTGTGACTTCTGAACAGTTCAATTGCTTCCTCTCCGGTTGTGGCGTGCAGGGTGCGGATGCCCTCCTTGTTAAAAATAGTTTGCAGGAAATAAAACCCCATATCATCATCCTCTGCTACAAGAATGGTAAGATTTGGAAGTTGTGGTACTGAATGTTCGTCCACATCCTTATCCTGAACTTTTTTCTTCTTCTCGTAGTGTACATCAGGTATGGAAAAATAGAACGTGCTTCCTGTTCCCGGAATGGATTCGAGCCAGATGCTTCCTCCGAGCGCCTCGACATAGGCTTTTGCAATGGATAAACCAAGACCTGAGCCTTCATGTGGACGGGTTATTTCAAGGTCTGCCTGGACAAACCGGTCAAACACAACCTTCTGTCTGTTTTTCGGAATGCCTATGCCTGTGTCTTTTACATAAAAAACAACTTCATTGTCTTTCAGGTAATACCCAATCTCAATAGAGCCTTTGTTTGTGAATTTTATTGCATTATTGATCAGGTTGATCAAAACACCTTCTAACTTGTGCCGGTCGGCATATACTCTGGCCTGCCCTTCGGGGATGTTTTCCGACAAATTTAAAATCAACCCCTTTTCCTTGACCTGTGGCAAGAACAATTGATAGTAATTATGTATGATCTCTGACAGATCAACCTCTTCATGGTTAATTTCAATTTGGCCTGCCTCAATCTTTGAAAACTCAATAATGTCATTGATTGTTTCGAGCAGTCTGTGTCCGCTTTTGTTCACCACGTCAATAAATTCAGCTCTTTGCTCCTCATCAAAGCGTGGCTCCTTCAGCAGCGACAGGAAACCGAGGATTGCATTCATCGGTGTGCGGATCTCATGGCTCATATTTGCCAGGAAAGCCGACTTTAAACGGTCACTTTCCTCTGCCTTTAGCTTTGCCTGCACCAGGTCTTCAAATATTTCTGTACGCTCCAGGGCTATGCTGATCTGAGTCGAGACGTATTCGAGGATATCTATGCTGTCGGTGTCAAAGGCATCAGCATCATCATAGCTTTGAATGACGATCACACCGGTAACATCATTCTCTTTTAGCAACGGAACCCCCAGCCAGGCCTCGCATATCGTTCCGGTCTGCTCGATCTTGTTTGTCTCAATCAAGTGTATAATGTCCTGTTTTTTTATTAAGAGCGATTGTTTGCTCTTTAACACCAGTCCCGTTACCGATTGTAACGCAGGCCAGGAGTCGATCTGGTCTTTTTCGTCTTTTTCAAAAGGGGCATGAAACATTCCCGTTTGCTTGTCATACAATGCAATATAAAAATTGGACGTGTCGATCAGTCTGGATAAATGGTTTTCAACGGCACGGATCAGGTCTTTTATGTTAAAGTTTAGCACCAACTCATTTGCGATCTGTTTGAGAAATTCCTTTGTGTCAATGGATTTTTTTAGTTCGGTTATGTCTCTGACCCATTCAACAAACAACTCCAGTTCACCATCTTCATCCAGGACCGGGATCACACGCAGGTCAATCCAGGTGCCATCAGGTAGCTCCGCCTCTGTATGAAATGCTTTTTTGGTCCTGAGCACTTCTTTCGCACGGCAATCGGGACAAATTTCATCCAGATCCCTGTAGGTTTTATAGCACTTGGTATAGAGTTGTCTTTTTGCTTCATCTACGGCAGCAAAACCTTTCCAGTTGCTATACACGATATTAAAATTCTTATCATGGATGGATATCATATCGGGTATCAGCGAAAGCATTCGTTGAAACCGCTCTTCGCTTTCCTGGATCTGTGTCTGTGAGATTTTCCGGTCGGTAATATCAATGGCAACCTCCATCCTGACAAGCCTTCCATCGGTCCATCGGATGGCACTGTCGCGTATGTCATACCACCTTTTGTTGACACTGTTTTTGAACTCCCATTCATAAACGCCGGTTGGCTGACCATCTTCATCAATAAGCTTGTCGTTGGTGCAAAAAGAGCATGGCTTGTCAAGTCCTTGAAGCGCCTTATGGCATTTTTGTCCTGTTATGTCACTTCCCCAGACTTTCAATCCAAAGTCATTTACAAACAACACTTCATGTGTTTCCATGTCACATATATACACGAAGGCATTGATGCCATTAAAAACGGTAAGCAGTCGTTCATTTGAGTTTTGAAGCTCTTTTTCGGCATTCTTACGGTCAGTAATGTCGGTATGGGTCCCGATCATTCTCAGGGGGCTCCCTTTTTCATCTCTTGCAACGATCTTGCCTTTCCCCTGGATCCACATCCACTTACCAGTTTTTCTTCTGAACCGGAATTCAATGTCAAAATTGTCTGACGCTCCGCCTAAATAGGCCTTAATTGCATCCTGAGCCATCTGCAGATCATCCGGGTGGACTTTCTGGGCCCAGCCTGCAAAAGTATTTGGGAATTCACCCGGCGCGTAACCCGCCATTGTATAATAGCGGTCATCAAAAAAGGTGTTGTTACTGATCAGATTCCAGTCCCACACTCCATCATTCTTAACCATCATGGCTAAATTGAGCCGTTCCTCACTCAGTCGCAATCTCTCCCGCATCGTATACTCCCTGGTCACATCCCTGAAAACCATCACAACGCCAATGACGTTTCCCCCTCCATCCTTTATTGGGGAAGCCGAGTCGGCAATCTGGTATTCTTTCCCGTCTTTCGCAATAAGTTTGGTATGGTTGGCCAGACCGACAACCTTACCCGTACGCAAAGCTTGTTTTACAGGGTTTTTGGCTTTTTTCCCGGTGCGTGCATTTACGATGTTGAACACTTCCTCCAGGTTTTTGCCTTTTGCATTCTCCAGCTTGCAGCCACAAAGCCTCTCGGCTTCAGGGTTCATCCGGGTTATCCTGGATTTGATGTCAGTGGTAATTACTGCATCACCAATGGAATTCAATGTAATGATCAGCTCTTGCTCATTTTCAAGGGCAGCTATTTCTTGTTCTTGTTTTCGCAGCTCCCCTGGTGAGCCTTCCGGTCTTTTTTCTGTCATGGTTATCCTGGATTTTTTAACCTGAAGTATTCATGCCCTCCAAATATATAATTATTTTACCAATAAACGATCATCGAATATCCAAAATAATATACCAATGGTTGGATTTTACATAGCCAGGCTATAGCCCTTTTCACATTGGGGCAGTTTTGTCATGGCATAGGTTGCAAAAGAGGCCAGCCAGTGAGAACCGGCATATTCTTCCGTGTCCATTTTTTGGAAGCTGTATTGAAAATGCTCCTTCCCAAGATTGATCATCTTCTTGTTATTCAATACGTGGCCTAATTCAAACAGACACCATGCCCTGCTGAAGTTCAGTCCGTCGAGGTGCGCGATCTTGCCGTCGCTGGCATCGGTAACCAGGGCGGGCTCAAGGTATCTGGCCGGATTTCGTTCAAAGCCGGGCAGAAACTTGCCGAGCCATTTCCTGAACTCTTTTTCCGGAAGCACTTTCAGCATCAGCGAGGCTTCCTGCAGGCAGGGTGACAGGAAGTCAAAGCCGCCGGGTTCCCAGGTCAGCGGACAGTGGCGGTCGTTAAGATAGTATTCGACAGCCTTTTCTTCAATTTTCCGTGCAAGCTTCGGATAGTGCTTCTCTGCCCAGTCGTAAGCGAACGACATCCCGAAAGCAGTATTCGGGTGCTCACCCACCCTGATGGGATAGATCAGTATGTCGAGGAAGTCAACAAACTTGTCGGCGATCATGTGCACTAATGGCTCCAGCACTGGCTGCAGCGCATCAGCTGCAGGATGATCCCAGTTGTGCAGGGCTTCATCCAGCTTTAGCAACCAGGCCCAGCCATAGGTGCGCTGAAAATCCTTGTTGTGCTCATCATCAAAAAAGGCCATCTCCTGCCGGATGTTTTCTTCTGTGATGTTGGCCTTCAGCTTTTTAATGATTTCGTCGGCGTGGGGCAACTCCGGAAACATGGTGAGCAGGCTCACCAGTGTCCAGTGACCGTGCACGGCCGAGTGCCAGTCGAAACAGCCGTAAAACGCAGGGTGCAGTTCCCGGGGCGGTGCGAGGTAACTTTCGTCGCCCAGCACCTGCCCAAGCTTGTTGGGATACTCCCTGTCGATACAATTGAAGGCAAACCCCGACAGGTATTCGGCTTTTTTAAGGTCAAACCGTAGTTCAATTGTTCCGGTGGCATCCCCTGTGTCTGAACAAGAGCCTAATCCGAAAAGTTTAAAGGCAAAGCAAAGCATTACGAGTTTGTTTTTCATGGGTTTATATTTATGATTGTGGGGTCATTTATTGTTACGGTTTTCATATTTGCGGGTTTATGGTATCTGTATTTGGTTTCGGTTTATGGTTTCATTTCGTGGTGTGGGTTTCATGGTTTCGGTTTCGATTTCGGTTTATGGTTTCATTTCGTGGTTTGGGGTTCATGTTTGCAGGTTTTCCATAACCGCCGCCGCCTGGAGTGTAAATCACAAAGCGGTCACCTGCCTTGAGGCTCCTGCCATCGGTAGAGGCCAGGGGTTCTTTTTCCCCATTTGCATGGATGAGGTATTGTTTTCCGGCGAGGCCATCAGCGCCACCGTTAAAGCCATATGGCCCTGAGCACCGTCGCTGGGTCAGTACTGACAGCCTGACCGGTTCCAGGAAGGTAAATTCGCGGACAATTCCGTCACCACCCCTGAACTGGCCGTCTCCGCCTGAGCCTTTGCGTATTTTAAACCGTTCAAGCCTTACAGGGTAACGATGCTCGATGATCTCCGGGTCGGTGATGCGTGTATTGGTCATGTGGTGATGCACAGCCGACGCTCCATGGTAGCTTTTGCCTGCACCACACCCTCCGGCTATGGTTTCATAATAGCTGAAGCGCTCGTTGCCAAACAGCACGTTGTTCATGCTGCCCTGGCTTGCAGCAGCTACACCAAATGCCTTAAGCAGGGTGTCGGTCAACCGTTGGCTCAGTTCAACGTTTCCGCCAACGACCGGGGGACACTCAGAAGGGTCATCAACAAATGCGGGGTTCAGCATGCTTACGGGGATGTGCATGCTGACGGGCTCCAGGATGCCGTCGTTCAGCGGAATGGGTTCGTTGAGAAGCAGGCGCATTACATAGATGACCGTACTGTGCACAATAGCCTGGGTGGCATTCATGTTTCGGGGGTGTACCCCTGCTGTCCCGCTGAAGTCAATATGACACCGTTCGTCTTGCTTGTCAACGGTCACCTGCAGCACACTTCCGTCGTCAAGGTGCTCGGCCGACTCATAGCGTCCGTCGGGGAATGCCTTCAGGGTAGCCCGCATCCGCGTGGAAGCATGCTTGCGCAAGGCCCGCATATAGTACGTTAAGCGTCCCAGTCCATGCTCTTCAACAAGTTTTAGCAGCTGCTCTTCACCGCTGATACAGGATGCAAGAGCTGCCTTGATGTCGCAAAGGTTTTCTTCGGGCGCACGGCTGGGGTAGGGAGACTGTGTAAGGATGCTTTTCATCTCATCCCAATATGACTTCCCTTCCCGCACCAGGAAAAAGGGAGGGATCACCACAACTTCTTCAGCAAGGTTCCTTGCATCGGGAGGCATCGACGCGGGAGTCTTTCCTCCCATCTCTGCGTGATGTGCCCTGTTCACTACGTATCCCAGCAACACATTGTTTTTGGCAAAAACTGGTTTGATAAGGGTTAGGTCGGGGAGGTGCGAACCTCCATAAGCCGGATGGTTGGTCACCACCACGTCGCCTGCGCGCAGTTCATTGCGACGGCACACTTCGCGCACACAGACGCCCAGGCTTCCAAGGTGGACAGGAATGTGGGGTGCGTTGGCCACCAGGTGCCCGGAAGCATCCACCAATGCACAGGAGAAGTCGAGTCGCTCCTTGACATTCACCGACATGCCGGTGCGCTCAAGCATGGCACCCATGTTGGAAGCAATATGCATGAACCTGTTGGTGAATAGCTCCAGTTGGATTTCTTCAGCCTGCGACAGTCTGCCGGCCGACTTTAAATGCTGATCAGGATCTGGCGTGTCCTTTCTTGTTATGAACATCGACAGCTCTTTGTCCACTTTCATCTGCCACCCAGACTGTATGACCGTTGTGCTGAACTTGTCCAGCACTACAGCTGGTCCCACGATCTCCGGGTTTTGAGGCGTGAGCTTTGATCTGATGTATACGGGCACATCCTGCCGCTTTCCTTTGACGATCGTCTTCACATAATGACTGGGCAAGGCTTTTTCCGATGATGAAGATAATGGGTCACCGGTGGGAGGGCATGGGACTTTTGTTTCTTCTGCAGGCAGCGTGCTTGCCACTACGCGTATGGACTCCACTTCAATTTCCCTGCTGCCTGGGTCATAACCATATATTTTGCGGTGTTGTGCGCGAAACTGTTTATATAGTGTATCCGGACCATCATAAGGTACTTCAATGCTTGTATCCTGTCCGGAGAAACGCAGGTAGGCTGTTCGCATTCTTATCTGCATTGCTTGCGTTCCGAGCTCGCTTTGCAACTTTCTGAGTGCTTCCATTTCCAGCCTCCTGAAATCTTCAGCAATGTTTGTTTTTGTTGTTTCCAGAGGCTCCATGATCTGTTTTTCTGCAAATCGCTCTACCAGGGCTTTTGACAGTCCGTATGCGCTCAGCAATCCTGCATCTTCAGGTACAATGATGGATTGTATGTCAAGGATTTCGGCCAGCTCGCAGGCATGTAGTCCGCCCGCACCGCCAAAAGCTACCAGCGCGTGATCAGATGGCTCAAAACCTTTGGCAATGGACACTTTCCTGATCGCCCCAGCCATCTTTTCGTTGGCTATGTGTAAAAATCCTTCGATCAGTGTTTCCGTAGACCGTTTTTCGTCACTTTGCTGTTCAATTTGTCTTTTTACCTCATCCATCTTTTCGCGGGACTTTCCCGGGAATACAGGAATCCCAAACTGCTGGATGTCAAGGTTTCCGGCGAGCAGATGCACATCAGTAACGGTCAATGGTCCGCCGGCCCCGTAACAGGCGGGTCCCGGATCTGCCCCGGCACTCTCTGGTCCGACGCAAAGTGTGTATCCATCAAAATAACAAATGGAGCCGCCCCCTGCAGCAACGGTTTCGATGTTCAGTGCCGGACTGTTTATGTGTGCGTTGCCAACCTCCAGCTCGAAACAGTAATCAAAGTTGCCGTCGTAGCGTGCCACATCGGTGCTTGTGCCGCCCATATCGAATGAGATCAGCTTGCTGAAGCCCGCTTTCTTGCCGATGCTGGCGGCACCCACTACTCCGCCGGCCGGACCGCTCAGGAGGCTGTCTTTTGGTTGGAATGCGGAAGCAGTATGAAGTCCGCCGGCGCTGTTCATTACCAGCAGCCGGTGTGCCAGATCGTTACCGGAAAATTCGCTGTCTCCCTGCATGCCTGGAAGGTCAGTTGGTTGCCGGACTTTTCTCTCCTCCTTGTTTAAATGGCTGGACAAAGCCCTGCCGATGCTTTGGATGTATTCATCAATGACGGGCTGCAGGTAAGCATTGACGGCCACTGTCTCGGTGCGTTGCAGGTATTTGATGAACCGTGAAAGCGAGGTGCCCCTGCAAACATAAGGTATGCCCGCTTTTTTCAGCAGACTTTCAACGAGCTGTTCGTGCTGATCGTTGTTGTGCGCATTAAGCAGTGAGACAGCGGCTGCCTGCACACCATTTTCTGACAGTGCGTGGTGGATCTCTTTCTTCAGCTTCTGCTGATCGGGTGCACGCAGCACATTCCCTTTGGCATCTATGCGTTCTGACACTTCAATTATTATGGTGGGCAGGGGAGGGGCCTTCCTGACTTCC
Organism: Bacteroidales bacterium; assembly: GCA_003559735.1. Lineage (GTDB taxonomy): Bacteria > Bacteroidota > Bacteroidia > Bacteroidales > UBA7960 > PUPG01. Next base: position 12,467 of record PWKN01000257.1, read on the forward strand.
AGGGCAAAAATGTCAGGTCGTTGCTGGGTGCCAATCGCCAGCAGGTCACGGAAGCCTTTTGTTACGACTATGGCCGTTTTGGCGCCCTTCCTTTCGAGCAGGGCATTCGTGCCGCGTGTAGAGCCCAGATACATGACCAGGGGTGGCAGCGACTGATGTAGTGGGGTGGCGGTAAGCAGTCTGGCTAGCAACACGGGCGCCTCTTCGCCGGTTGATATCTCAAATCCATGTCCGGCAGTGGCAAGGTCCTTGTCTGATGGCGCATCAACGGTCAGAACCTTCATTTTGGGATCGTACGACCTGACTTGCAGACGCTCGTGGTCGATGCCATGGATGTTTAATAGATATCCACCCAGGATGTCCCTGTCCAGTCCCCAGCTTTCTTCAATACATATTTGGCCGGAAGCAGGCTGTGATACGATCTTTCCGCGCAGGGAGGCATTGCTCAACACTTTGCGGCGGTACCATTTACCCTGAGGGTCGCAGGCCAGGCAGTCGGTAAACGTACCGCCTGTGTCGATGTACAAATGCCAGGAATTCATTGCCGGGTATTGGGTTGTTACTGTCGATTTCAAAGATAGTATATTTCCAGGTTGGAGGAACTGGAAGCTCCCGGCTGGAACTGGAAGCTCCCGCAGGGACTTCCAGCTTCCAGGGAGGAGGAGGAGGAGAACCGTCGTCCGGAAGCTTCCAGTTGCTTCGCAAGCTGGAAGTTCCGGCTGGAACTGGAAGCTCCCGCAGGGACTTCCAGCTTCCAGGGGGAGGTGGAGGAGGAGAACCGTTGTCCGGAAGCTTCCAGTTGCTTCGCACGTCCGGAAGCTTCCAGTTGCTACGCAAGCTGGAAGTTCCGGTTTGGAACTGGAAGCTCCCGCAGGGACTTCCAGCTTCCAAGGGGGGAGGTGGAGGAGGAGAACCGTTGTCCGGAAGCTTCCAGTTGCTTCGCACGTCCGGAAGCTTCCAGTTGCTACGCAAGCTGGAAGTTCCGGTTTGGAA
>PWKN01000194.1 GCA_003559735.1 Bacteroidales bacterium
GCTACTGGCTTTGAACCCTTTGAATCAAAAGTTCTTTTGTTTTAGGAAGAAATACAGTTCTTTATACAAAAAACCAAAGGTTTATATCAAAATGAAATAATTTATTTGGACAGCAAATTACATATTCAATACAACAAAACAAAGAATTTTGTAAAACAATGTTAATAAATACATATATGTGGTTTGCGATCAAACGAGATGTAGTTTGGCACTGACTGGCAGTTTACAAAGGCAAAACTATCGTTTGATGAGTCTTTCTACGCCTGTCCTGTTCCCTTTGGTTATCTGTATGATATACATACCCGGCTGTTTCCCTCTCAGGGACAGTTTATGTATCTTTTGGGGAGACAGGCGATTGCTCATCAGACGTTTGCCCAGCATGTTCAGGACTTTCACAACGATATCTTCCTCCTGTTTAATGGTTTCCAGCTCCAATGTAAAGGAGCCTGCAGTTGGATTGGGGTATACCTTAAAGAACAAATCTTTGCGGATGGATCCGGGGATTTCCGGAGCGGTGGCAAAGACCTCTTCCGGATCCGGTTCCTTGACCAGAGGTCCATCGCAATAAGTGTGATCCAGGGTCATGTAGGCATGGAAGTACCCACCGGTTTTTATATGGGTGCCAGGAAGCAGTGTGATGCTTTGGCCCGCGATAAGCTCAGCACTGCCGCCTGACTGGACAACCAGGTTGGAGACGGTAATGGTTTGCAACGCGTCGAAACATTCGGCATCGCCATCGGTGATGGTTTCATAAGATATTTCCCGGTTTTCGGGAACAACTTCATCCAATGGCTGAAAGCTCGCAGTCAGGTTAATATCATCAGCAGGCATGGCAACGGTAACAGATACCGATCCGGTATGATCAATATGATCTGTGTCTCCTGTCCATTCAGTGAAAAGATAATCAGCATCAGGCATGGCGGTCAGCGTAATTCTCTGACCTGTATGATATTGATCCGATTCGGGATCACTGGTTATGGTTCCTGCCTCGGGGGGATCTTTTGACAGTGTGAGGTCAAAATGCGGACAAGTTCCCCATTCGGGTTTTGGCAGATCCCACGCTTCTGCTGCGAAATCAAAGTTATGAGGTTCTGATGGGATGTGGGCCACGCACCACCCGGACAGATCCTGGTTAAATGACTTTGCACCTTGAAACATTACACTCATATCGGTTACGTTGCTTACATCCCAGTATCCAATGTCCTGGTTAAATAAATTTGCCGATTGAAACATTGCCCCCATATCTGTCACATTGCTCACATTCCACCCACCGATGTCCTGATCAAAATCGGATGCGTGGGAAAACATAAAGCCCATTTTTGTCGAACTGCTTACATCCCACCCTCCAATGTCCTGGTTAAATGATTCTGCTTCGTAAAACATTTTGCCCATATTGATAACGTTGCTTACATTCCAATATCCAATGTCCTGGTTAAAGGCTGATGCCCGGTTAAACATCCATTCCATACTGGTCACGTTGCCTACATCCCACTTTCCGATGTTTTGATTGAATGTCTCTGCGTTTTGAAACATAGAACGCATATTGGTCACGTTGCCCACATCCCACTCCCCGATGTCCTGGTTAAAATCGGATGCACCGCGAAACATCGAGCTCATATTGGTCACGTTGCCCACATCCCACCCCCCGATGTTTTGATTGAATGTCTCTGCGTTTTGAAACATAAAAAGCATATTGGTCACGTTGCCCACATCCCAACTCCCGATATCACCGTTAAATTTGGTTGCACCGCGAAACATATAGGACAGGATGGTTACGGTATTCGGCAATTCTGCGGGAACTTTGGCAAGGTTTTCTGCACCCATGAAAGCACCTGAGAGACTGGTCAGTCCAAGACTGCCAAAACAATCGACTTTTATGAGTTTTTCTGCATGGTCATATCCACTGAAACTTTTTCCGAATTGTCCAAGGGATCCGTATATACGCACTGTATATTCCCCACCAATTTTGTAAGTATATGTGACAGTTCCCGGGGAGGCTGCGGCATCCTGCTCCCCATCGCCCCAATCCACTGTAACATTTACCTCGCCCGATAAGGGCAATGCAATCGTTGTCCCATCGGAAAGACTGGTATAAAAAACCAGTATCATGGGTGCTTTTTTAAGATCAGCAGGAGATTCACCCTCTTCTGAAAGGGCACCAATGACATATTCTGTATGCCTGGGCAGGACCTGGTTTTTCTTAATCTTGCCGTTTTCCTGATGATCCTGCGATGGGATAATTGATGCTGCTATGTGTTTTTGTTTTTTACAAACTTCAGGATCATAGCTAACCTCCTGAATGTCTGGCGGTTTCTCTGGTTCACTGGCGGCTGCTTCATGCCTTAGTCCAGCAACCATAATAATAGAAAAAGCCAAAATAAGAGTTAATGTTGTTTTCATTTTCCTTATGCTTTCGTGAAACAATCATATTTATAATGTTCGGGTTCAAGCATAACGCAGAAATCAGACATTAGAGACTGACAATTATTAGCAGGATTCGCGACGTGTTGTAAATATCGGGCCTAATTCCCCCTCACCTCATGGTTGATAGTCCGGTTTTGCGAATTTTAATGTAGTTTATTTGTCTGCTGAATGGATAACGGCCGTTGTTTTTGAGACTGGATGAATCAATGGATCACTATGATAAACTACAAATACCTTTATGCAAAGTTGCATAAAATATACAGATAAACAGTATTATATCGGCAAGTTACGAAATAAATTCAACAAAACAAAGAAATTAACAGGGAAGCTAAATTTAATCCGTTAATCAACTCCTGTGCATTTTTCGAGTTTGCCGGCAAAAGTGGCTACGTCGGGCATGCTGAATATCAGCGGATTTTTCCGACCGTCCAGGACGATCTGAACGGTATGATCCTGAAGTGACAGGGTGACATCCAGGACACGGTTCAGTGCATACGAGCGGCTTCCGTTATCAACGATCAGCAGACGGCCGCTGCACAGGTATACCTGTCCATCCATATCAATGTCGTATCCAACCTCTTTGTATACCACCCGGTTTCGCTGGTATTGATGTATGATCCGCTCTTTGAGCAGCCTTCCCTCGCAATGGTAATGGCATGTTTCGTTGTTTTTTAACGGGATGTCTGGATCCACATGTTCCAATGGGGCTTCAATAGCGTCGCGGAATGCACACAGCTGCCTGACCATGTGCTTTTCACCCGAAATGTCCTGATCGCTGATACGCAACTGCCGTTGAATGGTCTCAAGCTGCTTTTCTTCATCACGACTGATGATGTGGTCTTCCATCATCTCATCCAGGAATGCAGCAAACGCTTCTGCCTTCAAAGCCTTTATCTCATTACCCGAAATTGACAGCTGGCCTTCCAGTGCCTCAATCTCAGCAGGCAGTATATAGTCAGGGTCACCATAAAAAGCGTCCTGAAACAAAGCAAATAAATGAAAATCAAGCCATCTGCGATATGGCAACCGGACCTTGCACGAGTGGTGCATCTGAAGCAAATCA
>PWKN01000040.1 GCA_003559735.1 Bacteroidales bacterium
CCATTCATTTTGCCTGGCATTTTCACCCCAATAATTACGAACTGGTTCGTCCAATTTACATGCACTCTTCCCTGGCCAACGATTTTTTCAAGGGTGGATGGGCCGCTACCTGGGAATCTACAGGTGGCCCCCAGCAATTCAGTGGAGGCAAAGGAGGAGCCGGATTTACTGTAGATGAAGGGGTGATGACACAATTTATCCTGAGCCAGATAGCAGGCGGTTTTAAAGGTTTTGGCCTTTGGGCCTGGAATGTCCGCACTGCAGGTTGGGAAACCGGTGAGTATGGTTTGCTCGACCGCCACAACCAGGTAACCCCCAGAGCCATCAAAGTAGGACAGATTGCGCAGGCCATGCAAAAATACCGTGATGAAATCTGGGAGGCCAGAAAAGAACCAGTAGTTGGTATATTGTACGACTGGGATAATGAAGCCATCTGGGCGGCAAAATCAGAACAGGGGCGTGACCGGTTCAGAATGGAACCAATTTATGCCCGCATAGGTATAAGCCGTGCACTGATGAATGCCAATATACCATTTGAATATGTAACTGTAAATGACATGAAGAGGGGACTTGGCCCACGCTACAAGGTGATCTTCCTGCCGCAGCAACTATCCATCAACGCTGATCTGATGAGGCTGCTGACCGGTTATGTGGAACAAGGCGGACGATTGGTTGCAGACATGCCTTTGGGATGGTTTGATGAATACGCTGCTTTATTGTATTCCGACAAGGGCAGTCCTTTTGAAAGACTTTTTGGCACTACTATCAACGATTTTCAATATTCCGGAGTTAATGCAATCCATTTAATTGATAATATGAAGCTGGATGGTTTTGTGATAAATCAGACACCCTCAACAGCAAGGGTTCTGGCCAAGTACGATAACGGATTGCCTGCCATCACTGAAAACTCCCTGGGAAAAGGGAAAGCCATTGCATTGGGATATCAGGCTTCGATGATGTGCTTTGAACCCGGAAATGACCGGGCAGAGAAACATCTTTTGCATCATGTTCTGGGTGGGATGACTTCACCATATTCAGCTGAGGGTGCATTGGTTTACCGGCTGACAACACCAGATGCCGATCATTACTTTTTTATAAACGAGGGTGAAGGGAAAAAAGTAAATTTCAGCAGCATATTCAACTACGAAAAGGTGGAGGATGCGGTTACCGGGGAAGAACTCCGCATGGGAGAACCCATCTGGGTGGACAAGGACAGCGGCCGGTGGCTAAGGTTTGGGAAGTAGTTTATCAAGGTCAGGGGGCAGAATGAGAGCAAGACTATCACATATAACTTAAAATATGAAATCTTTCTTTTTTATTATTATCTGGTTGCTGTTGGTTACCTCTATCAGATCACAGGATTTTACTGACTATGTGAACTTATACATTGGTACTGCCAACGACGGCAATACCAATCCCGGCGCGGTGATGCCATGGGGTATGGCTTCGATCTCACCCTTCAACTGCTACGACACCCTAAATCCGGAGGCCTGGTGTCGCAGCCCTTACCTGTATGGCCGGCCATATATTTCTGGGTTTACCCAGTTAAATATCAGTGGGACAGGGTGTCCAGACCTTGGGACCGCTACCCTGATGCCGACATCAGGTGTGTTGTCCTTTATCCAATCGCACAACACCTCGACCTATTCTGATGCGATTGCCCGGCCGGGCTATTATTCTGTGATACTCGACAAGTTTGGCATCAGGGCTGAGATGACCACCACCATGCGTACAACCATAAGCCGCTTTACCTTTCCCGGGGGTGAATCGAACATCATGGTAAACCTTGGACTGAACCTTACCACCCGCGATGGCGCCGTCATTGAACGTTTCTCTGACACCGAGATCGGTGGTGTGAAGACCATCGGCAACTTTTGCGGTCTGACCGCCACACAGAATGTATATTTCTATGCCGTGGTCAGCAAGGCCCCCAGTGAAGCCGGTATATTCGACGGAGACAGGAAATACCCTTATTTTACGCGTCCCATGGCCGGGAAAAACATCGGGGCCTATTTTGTCTTTGATACATATGAAGGTGAAGAGGTTCTGGTGAAGACCGGCTTTTCGTTTGTCAGCGTGGCTAACGCCAAGCTGAACCTTGAGGCGGAACAGCCTGGTTTTGACTTTGATGGCACCCGGAAGGCCTCGCATGATGCCTGGAACCGTGAGCTGTCAAAGATACGGGTGGAAGGAGGCACCTATGATGACCGGGTGATGTTTTACACTGCCTTGTATCATACCCTGCTGCATCCCAACGTGTTTAACGACGTAAATGGTGAATACCAGGGGTACGAGAGTAACGATGTGTTTACTATTGCCGGAAAAGATCGTTATTCTTTGTTTTCTTTGTGGGATACCTATCGCACCGTGCATCCATTCCTGTCGCTGGTTTACCCTGCCAGGCAGTCGGCCATGGTGCAGTCATTGCTTTCGATGTACAGGGAGGGTGGCTGGCTGCCCCGGTGGGAGCTGGCCAGCATGGAGACCGGCGTGATGGTGGGCGACCCGTCGTTGCCGGTCATTGTCGACAGCTGGTTCAGGGGCATCCGCGATTTCGATGTGGAGCTGGCCTGGGAGGCCATGCGTCACAATGCCACGGCCGACCCGGAGACCAACATCCTGCGGCCCGGACTGGAGTACTGGCTGGAATATGGTTATATACCTGATGATGCGCCACCTGTGATGCATCGCTTTCCCAAAGATATGTATGAGAACATGCTCAGGCACCGGGTGGTATGGGGCTCTGTCTCTACCTCGCTTGAATACGGCATCGCCGACTGGAACCTGGCACAGTTTGCCATGATGCTCGGGAAGCAGGATGACCATGATTATTTCCTGAAGCGTTCGCTGTTTTACCGGAATAATTTTGACCCCATAACGAATTTTTTGCGTCCCAGGCATTCCAATGGTGAATGGATTGAGCCGTTTGATCCTACGAGCCATGGCCATGAACAGTCTGGGTACGTAGAGGGCAGTGCCTGGACATACACCTTCATGGTGCCTTACGATATTCACGGTCTGATGGAGATGATGGGCGGGCCGCAGCCATTTGTGGGTAAGTTGCAGGCCTGTTTTGATGAGGGCTTTTTTGACGTGACCAACGAGCCTGATATTGCCTACCCTTTCCTGTTTAACTATGTGGAAGGGGAGGAGTGGCGCACCCAGCGGCAGGTGCGGCAGATAATTAAAAATGACTTCAGCAATGCACCTGACGGCCTTCCCGGCAACGACGATGTGGGTACCCTCTCAGCCTGGCTGATGTACGCCATGATGGGGTTTTATCCTGACTGCCCCGGCGATATGCATTACCAGCTCAGCAGTCCTGTTTTCACAAAGGTCACCATAGAACTCGACCAGACATATTTTGAAGGTGAGACCTTTGTCATTGAAGCACCTGATGCCTCAGCTGATAACATTTACATCAGGTCGATGCATCTGAACGGTGTACCCCTGGAAGGGTTCAGGCTTC
>PWKN01000264.1 GCA_003559735.1 Bacteroidales bacterium
ATTTTAAAGATGTTGCAGACATTGCTGACGATCCGACGGCTTTCACGGAAGCAATAAAAAGAAACCTGGAAAATGACAATGAAGAAAAAATATGCAACAGAATGGAGTTTGCATCAGCCAATTCATGGAGCAACAGGGCGGCAGATCTCGAGAAGTTTTTGTTCTCTGAATGATCTGTTATTGCTTCCACTCGCTTTGGTTGCCGGAGTTGCAATCTCCTCGCTCGGACTGCCGGGAGCAGTCCTTGTTGCAGGCGTTGCCCCGTTGGCTTATTACGCGTTCTTCCTGGTAAAACAGCCCTTGCTGGGTCTCTATACCGCTTTGACCCTCTCCTTTTTTGCCGTTGGCCTTTCACGGTATGTTGACGCTCCATTCGGACTCGCAATTGATGCATTGTTGTTTGGAACGGTTGTGCTGGTTTTGCTGCAGATGAAGAAAGATGATGTGCAGAAACTCAACACGCTTCCCGTATACGTTTTTGGTGTGTGGTTTTTGTATACGACCATGCAGTTGTTCAACCCACTTGCACCAGGATTTACGGGGTGGTTCTATGCCATAAGGGGAACCTCCTTCAACTTCCTGTTCATCATCATAATATCAGTAGTCCTGGTATCTGAGAAAAAGCATTTGACAACTTTTCTCTATATCTGGTTCGGATTGTCTCTGCTGGCTGCGTTGTGGGGATTCAAACAGAAGTTTGCCGGACTTGATGGTGCAGAACAGGCATGGCTCGACGCAGGGAATGCAAGCACACACGTGTTGCACGGACGATTGCGTGTGTTTTCGTTTTATTCTGACGCCGGTCAGTTTGGTGTGGCCATGGCACATGCCGCACTTGTTTCCATCATATTTGCAGCGGGTCCCGGTCCCATAATGCGAAAACTTTTGTTTGGGACCCTGGGGATCATTTTTCTCTATTCCATGGCCGTTTCCGGTACCCGGGGCGCCTTGTTTGTCCCGGTAGCGGGTGCATTTGTCTATTTTGTTGCCAGCCGGAACTTCAAGATCCTGACACTGGGCCTGCTCATCGTTGGCGCAGCGTTTGTTCTGCTGAAATATACCTACATCGGACAAAGCAACTATGAGGTTCAGCGCCTCAGAAGTGCACTGAACCCTGAAGATGCCTCGTTAAACGTCAGACAACAAAACCAGCGGATACTGGCCCGTTACCTGGCAGATAAACCATTTGGGGGCGGGATTGGAACATCGGGGTATTTCGGACTCCGTTTTAATCCCAACAGCCTCCTTGCACAAACCCCTACCGATAGCTGGTATGTGAGAATATGGGCCGAAACCGGGGTGGTGGGTTTGTTTATCCACCTTGGCGGACTGTTGCTTCTTCTTGTTGTTGGGTTCTTCAAGGTGTTTACACTCCACGACCCGGCTTTGCGAAACATCGCAGGCGGACTGCTGGCTGGATATGCAGGCATCGTGGTGGCAAGCTATGGCAACGCAATTATCGGTCAGTACCCTTCTAACGTGATCACCATGATGAGCATAGCCATCTTATGGAAATGCAGGGAGTGGGACAAAAATATGGAGCGTGAATACAAATGAAGCTGATTAGGATATCATCTGCCTGCCGGGGTGCACCACCTTTTTACAAGACAACCGGCCTGCTTGTCGCGCGCTGCCTGATGCTGGCATTGTTGTTCAACGGAAAGGGGATAACACAACCGGTCAGCCATTATATTGAACCTTATCCCGGACAAATGTTGGTGATCAGCCCGGATCTGTTTGACGGACTTTCGCCGGGAGATACCATCTGCCTGAAAGGTGGTAACTATGGGCAATTGCTGATACGTGGCATACATGGCACAACGGACTCCCTGATCACCATCAGGAACTGCCAGGGACAGGTTGTGATCTGCAATGAAGCACATTTTGGGATTGCCCTGCACAACAGCTCATACATACACCTCACCGGGAATGGTTGCAATGACCACCATCCATACGGACTGGTCATCAACGGTACGTCCGGAAACGGCATTTCAGTTGACCGCAAATCAACAAATATCGAGATCAGTCACACAGAAATTGGACATGCGGGGATGAGTGGCATCATGGCAAAAACCGACCCAGTGTGTGATGACCTGTCATCGGTTAGAGACAGCTTTGCCCTGTTTGGCCTGTCCATCCATCACAACTACATTCACAATACCGTCAACGAAGGAATATATGCAGGGAGTTCAAACTACACAGGCCACTACTTGCATTGCAACGGCCGGGACACCCTGGTCTTGCCCCATGAGGTCATTGGTGTACGCATCATGAACAACCGGCTGGAGCGAACAGGGAGAAATTCGGTACAGGTCAGTTCAGCTCCTGTTGATTGCGTCATATCCCATAATACGATAATTAACGACAGCCAAAGCGGGATCAGTCACCATATGAACGGGATCCAGGTTGGGGGAGGCAGCCGGTGCAATGTGTATAACAACAAAATACATGATGGCAGGGGCAGTGGAATACACTATTTTGGCCAGGGTCCAGGGATGGTATTTAACAACCTGATCGTTCGTCCGGGCAGATCACATTTCCCGGATCGGCCGGCAAACGAGCACCCTGTTCACGGGATCTTTGTGAGGCCGGTATATGCCGAAACAACAGACCCGGTCCATATAGTGCACAATACCATTGTGGAGCCAAAAACTACGGGCATCCGGTTTGACAATGTGCGCACAAAGAACAACCTTATAAAAAACAACATCATCATCGGTGCGGGGGGATTTGCATATACGGGACGGGATGCATTTATCAGGCTGTTATCAGAAGAAGTTGATGTTGAGTTATCCCATAACTATTTTGATACCGGCATACAGATGATCCGCTTTAATGACGCATTGAACGGGGATTACAGTCTGGATCGATGGTCTCCTGCCATCAACGCCGGAGTTGACCTGCAGGATATGGGCATTGACTTCGACATCAACGACAACCCCAGGCCATATGGACCAGCCAGTGACATTGGGGCATATGAGTTTCAGGAAATGAATCATTTCCCTCCGGTCACCCCCGCGGTATTGAACGTGTATCCAAATCCCGCCACATCCTCCATCCGTTTGCTGCTGCCCTATCAAACAGATGATGTTGAACGGATCATTATATATGATGATGCCGGGAAGCGCCTGCTTGTTTTAAAGAACGGTCAGGCGTGCGTCAGCCTTGCAATACCGGTATGGCATCTTTCGGGAGGTAAGTACCATATACGGGTATTCTTTGGCGATCATTTTGCAACCGGGTCATTTATAAAACTATAAGCATCATGAACCATCCAAACCAGTCTCAATACCCCATGGTGTCTGTCATATCGGTAAATTACAACCAGGCTGAAGCAACCGTCGACATGCTGGGATCATTGGAGAAGCTAACCTATCCCAATTATGAAGTGATCGTGGTTGACAATGGCAGCACCCAGGACCTCCGGGAAGCCATAAAAGTCCGCTTTCCCACCACCCACCTGATAAAAAGCAAAAAAAACCTCGGTTTTGCCGGGGGCAACAACCTTGGCATCAAGTCTGCAAAGGGCGATTACATTATGCTGCTGAATAACGACACCATTGCCGATCCGGGGTTCCTGGAGCCACTGGTAAAAAAGTGCATGGATGACCCATCAGCCGGGACTGTTTCCCCAAAAATATTATTTCATCATACCCCGGGGATGCTTCAATATGCCGGCCTATCAGAGATCAGCAGATTTACGGTAAGAAACAAAGGGAGGGGGTATGGCAAAATGGATATGGGACAGTTTGACAGCGATTGCGAGACATTTTTTGCCCACGGTGCGGCCATGATGATACCACGCAAGGTTATACAGGAAGTCGGACTGATGGCCGAGGTATATTTTCTCTATTATGAAGAGATGGACTGGGTCAGGAGGATCCGGAACGCAGGATACAAAGTGTATTATGTCCATAACGCCAGGATCCATCATAAAGAATCACTGTCGACCGGCAAGAAAAGTCCGCTGAAAACCTACTATATGCAGCGGGCAAGGCTGATCTACCTGCGACGCAACGTTACGGGGGGTGGGCTTTGGGTGGCCTTGCTGTTTCAGTGTTTTGTCGCCATTCCCAAAAACATTCTGTCCCTGCTGCTTTCGGGCAGATTTGATCTGTTGAAGGCATATATAAGGGCCATTTGGTGGAATGTCAAAAATTTTCGGAACAGGCAGGTTTTTGACCATCCGGCATTGCATGAACCGAGCCATGAACATTAACAGTCAGACAGATACATAAGGGATGAACCGGTTGCCTGTGCCGCGCACAGAAGGGTGTGGATCACCGGCACATTACAAAAAACGTGTAACAAACCAATGGCAAACAACACCTCCGCACCAACAAAAAAGAACGCATATGAAAATTGGTATCGAAGCACAACGCATATTCCGCAAAAAAAAGCACGGCATGGATATGGTTGCCCTGGAGCTGATCCGCAACCTGCAGCAACTTGACAGTGTAAACCAGTACTTTGTGTTTGTTAAGCCTGATGAAGACCCGGACTGCCTGTCGGAAACGCCAAACTTTAAGATCATAGAGCTTGGCGGCGGACCATATCCCACCTGGGAGCAGTTTGCCCTGCCCAAAGCAGCACGAAAACTCGGTTGCGACATCCTCCACTGTACCAGCAACACCGGGCCACTGCGCTCGAAAGTGCCGCTTGTAACCACACTGCACGATATCATATACCTTGAAAGCATCAGCCTCTTCAAAAAAGGCGGTACGGGCTATCAGAAACTCGGAAACATGTACCGCAGATGGGTAGTACCTGGCGTGATAAAAAAAAGCAAAAAGGTGATCACTGTATCTGAGTTTGAAAAAAACCGCATCAATAACTTTTTTGGTTTTGATGATGACAGGTTGGTGGCTGTCTATAACGGCGTAGGGAAACACTTCAGGCCGGTAACCGGCAAAGAAACACTTGAATCCATCAAACAAAAATACAAGCTGCCCGGACGCTTCTTCTTTTTCCTTGGAAACACCGATCCCAAAAAAAATACACCAAATGTGCTGCGGGCAGTGGCTCTTTTTAACAAGGCATCAGATCAAAAATACAAACTGGTGATGCTTGATTATGAGGAGACTGCACTTAAATCCACCCTGATAGACATCGGGCATCCGGAGCTGCGCAACGACATTCACCTTACCGGTTATGTGCCAAACATTGACTTACCTGCGATCATCAGTCAGGCCACAGTGTTCCTGTATCCCTCATTAAGGGAAAGCTTTGGCATTCCAATACTCGAGGGGATGGCCTGCGGCGTTCCGGTGATCACGGCAAACACTTCAAGCATGCCCGAAGTAGCCGGTGGTGCAGCGCTCCTGGTAAATCCATCCAAACCGGAGGAGATCACCGCTGCCATTCAGAGGCTTATCAATAACGATGTACTCTATGCTGAACTGCAGAAAAAAGGAGTTGAAAGAGCAAGGCAGTTTTCGTGGGAAGCAATGACAAAGGAGGTCTTGAAGATTTATGAATCGGTTTTTACAAGCATCAAAAAATGATCTTTTATAACTTGATAATGAATGTTTTATGGATATTTTGATACATGTTTTAATTGTTTTTGCTGTCATTGTTCTGGCGTATTTTGCCCTTTCGGCGCTGTACTTTTTGTTATTTTCAGTAGCATCGTTGCTTTACAGAGAAAGGGACAGGGCGTTGCCCGGAAAAAAACAAAAACAGCGGTTGGCAGTTCTATTGCCGGCATACAAGGAAGATGCCGTGATCCTGGAATCGGCACAGGCAGCCATTTCTCATAGCAGCGTTTCTACTGAAATGAGCATTTATGTAATTGCCGACTCACTGCAGCCCGATACCCTTGAAAAGCTTAGGCATATAGGTGTGGAGCTGGTTGTAGTGTCATTCGAGAAAAGCACCAAGGTGAAATCGCTGCGGCAGGCTCTGAAACAGCTTCCGGACAATACAGATGCTATAGTGGTGCTGGATGCTGACAACATCATGCACGATGGTTTTGTTGATGAGATTATACGCAGGCTGAACCAGGGGTTTCGTGTGGTTCAGGGACACCGGACCTACAAAAACATCAACACCCCAATGGCTGTGCTCGACAGCATCAGCGAAGAAGTCAACAACAGCATCTTCCGGATGGGTCACCGTGTCATGGGATTGTCGGCTTCCCTCATTGGCAGCGGATTCGGGTGCGAATACCGGTTGTTTAAAGAGCTGATCGATGCATCGGTTGCCGTAGGCGGGTTTGACAAAGAACTGGAAGTAATGCTGCTGGAACGGGGTATTACGATTGCTTATGCACGGCGGGCCGTTGTGTTTGACGAGAAAGTTCAGCAGGAGGATGTGTTTGTGAACCAGCGACGCCGCTGGTTGTCGGCACAGTTCGTTTATCTCAGGAAAAACATGGGAAAGGCACTGTACAACCTGTTTGCCAAAGGGAATATCGATCTTTTCGACAAAGTGGTGCAGTTTATGCTGCCACCACGCGTAATTGCTCTTGGCGTCAGCTTCCTGTTTTTCGGTGGACATACTGTGTTTTATGTTGCCGGTGCTGCCGGATGGAACCAATTTTTTGCCGCGGCATGGTCAGCTGTTTTTGCCGCAGCATGCCTCAGTGTGATCCTGGCCATCCCGCGAAAACTGTACAACCGGAACATGGCAAAGGCCCTCCTTGCCTTGCCGGGAGGTTTTTTCCTGACCATCAGTGCCCTGATCAGATCCAGGGGCGCCAACAAAACGTTTATCCACACCCGGCATGGCGTGTCGGATCAGGACACACCCGTCAAAGAATAACAAGACAGTCAGTCAATCATTGTTCACAATACGCACCACAAACAAGACAATCAATACAGTACCAACCAAAACCCATTTTATATGTCAGTTATGTTGATTACCGGCGGTGCCGGATTTATAGGCTCCCATCTGTGTGAGCGGCTTCTGAAAGAAGGGCATGAGGTGATCTGCCTCGATAACTTTTTTACAGGTTCAAAAAGCAACATTATTCATTTGATGGATAACCACCGTTTTGAACTGATACGTCACGACATCACCCGTGAAATTTTTCTTGAGGTGGATGAAATATTCAACCTTGCTTGTCCGGCTTCCCCCATACATTACCAGTACAACCCCATAAAAACAGTCAAAACCAACGTAATGGGTGCGGTAAACATGCTGGGACTGGCAAAAAGGATCCGGGCAAAAATACTGCAGGCATCCACCAGTGAGGTATATGGCGATCCGGCGGTACACCCGCAGAAAGAAGATTACTGGGGCAATGTCAACCCAATCGGATTGCGGTCGTGCTATGATGAAGGGAAGCGATGCGCTGAAACACTCTTTGTCGATTATCACCGGCAAAACAATGTGCGCATCAAGATCATCCGGATCTTTAATACCTACGGACCCCGTATGCAGCCAGACGATGGCAGGGTGGTGTCAAACTTCATCATACAGGCACTACAGAACAAAGAGATCACCATTTACGGCGAGGGTACACAAACACGCTCCTTCCAGTATATCGACGACCTGCTGGAGGGGATGTTGCGCTTTATGCAAACCGGCGACGACACAATTGGTCCGGTCAACATTGGAAACGAAAATGAATTCACCATCATGGAACTGGCCAACCTGGTCATTGAGATCACCAACTCCCGGTCAAAGATCAGCTTCCTGCCCCTGCCCGAAAACGACCCCGTCCAAAGGCGTCCGGATACCCGGTACGCAAAGGAACTGCTTAACTGGGAGGCCAAAGTGCAATTGCGGGAAGGGCTTATACAAACCATCGCCTACTTTGATGACCTGCTTAAACAAACAACCTGATTTTACAGACAGACTCAAAATGAAACACTATGAGTGCAACTGAGATCATATTTTTTATCGCCATCCTGGTGGTATTCTATACCTACATCGGATATGGCATGCTGTTGTATCTGCTCATCCTGCTGAAACGGTTGGCAGGCAAACGAAGAAAAAAGATTCCGGATCCGGGATTTGAACCGCATGTGACCTTGTTTGTGGCAGCTTACAATGAAAAGGAATATGTGGATGCAAAAGTGCGAAATCATTTATCGTTAGACTATCCGCAAGAAAAAATTCAGCACCTGTGGGTCACCGACGGATCAGACGACGGCACTCCTGATGCCCTTCGAAAGTTCCCTGAAATAAAAGTATATCATAAGGATGAACGTGGTGGAAAGATCGGTGCCATCAACCGCGGCATGCAGTTCGTGAAAACACCCATCGTAATTTTCTCCGACGCCAACACCATACTGTCGGAAGAATCGGTCCGGCTGATCGTGGGATTGTTCAGCGATCCAAAGGTAGGATGCGTTGCCGGGGAAAAGAGGATCATGATGGGCGATCAGGAACAGGCAGCGGGGGCCGGTGAGGGCATTTACTGGATGTATGAGTCGATGCTGAAGAAGTGGGATGCTGAGTTGTATTCAACGGCAGGAGCAGCAGGTGAGCTCTTTGCGGTAAGAACAGAACTTTTTGAAGAGGTGGAAAAAGACACGCTGCTGGATGATTTCATCATCAGCCTGCGCATTGCCGCCAAAGGCTACACCATACAATACGCACCCGATGCATGGGCAATGGAAACCTCCTCGGCCAATGTAAAGGAAGAGCTGAAACGCAAAGTACGCATCGCTGCAGGGGGGATACAGTCGGTCATCAGGCTCAGGCAATTGCTTAACCCATTCAGGCATGGCACGCTGTCGTTTCAATATATTTCACACAGGGTGCTGCGGTGGACCATCACCCCATTGTTGTTGCCGGTGATCCTATTGTTAAACATCCTGCTTGCCCATTCCGGGGGTTTTGCTGCCGCAGGCATGTACAACATATTGCTGGCATTGCAAATCCTTTTTTACCTCATGGCCCTGGCGGGTGCCTGGTTTGAGAAACGCCGGATACGATTCAAGCCCTTCTTCGTGCCTTATTATTTCTGTGTGATGAACTACGCTGTATATATGGGGATGTTAAAGTACTTCAGGCGGCAGCAAAGCGTAAATTGGGAAAGGGCCAGACGGGCAGTATGAAAAGGATCATTTGTTGCCCCTTCTGCGCCAGATGATGTACAAAACAATGATCGCAGCCGGAAGCACAAGATAGAAGATCACACTCGCCACCGACTCAAAGACCCTCAGGGGCTCATTATCGTATGGCACACTTGTTGGACGCTGGGCAAAGGAGCTGATTGCCATCATGGCGGAAACCAGCATCATGGTCAGAAAAATTGCGGTTTTTTTCATTCTCAGGCATTTTATTAAAAGGGTATGTTCGCCCGGACATTTTTTATTCAACGCCTGCGTGCACCTTTTCGGCGCAGGTTGTTGAGGGTTATGAACACTCCCTTGATGATCAGAAATTGTATTGTCAGCATAAATATGATCGCGGCTGCTGCCGGAATATCAAGAAGGTAAGCAGCCATAAGTCCTGCTACCGACCCTGTAATTCCCCATAGTGCTGCCACGGGAATGATCCGGGCAAAATTGCGTGTAAAGAGCATGGCAGTGATCTGCGGGATGGTAAACATGCTCAGCACAAGGATGATTCCAACAGTCCGTATACTCAACACGATGGAGATGGCTATTACCACCGACATCAGATAGCGGAAACGGGCCACAGGGATCCCTTTTGTCTTTGCAAATTCCGGATCGAACGCCGTAGAGAGCACCGGCCTGAAAAAAACAACAAACAACAGGATCACAACCAGGCTAAAGGCAAGCATCAGTTGCAGGTCAACCCTTCCGACCGACAGGATGCTGCCAAACAGGAAACTCATCAGGTTGGGCGTATATCCCGGGGTTATAAAAACAAAGATGATCCCCAGTGCCATGCCAAATGACCACAGCATGGCAATGGCGCTGTCCTCCCGGATTTTCCCTTTTTGTGAAATCCACTCAATACCCAAAGCAGTCAGTATGCCAAATACAGCAGCTCCCGCAAAAGGATTCATCCCCAGGTAATATGCCAGTCCAATACCGCCAAACGATGCGTGGGTGATGCCTCCCCCTATGAACACAATGCGCCTCGACACAATGTAGGTGCCCGCCATGGCAGCCAGGACAGAAGTAAGCACAGCTGCCGCCAGGGCGTGACGAAAAAACTGGTACTCAAAGACCTGGATAAGATCAGTCATGGTGATGCGACTTTAGTACCCGGTGAGGTATCGGGCCATGCGCTATCACATCAACCGGACAGTTATATACTTTTAATACTTCTTCCGAGAGCTGGTTTGAAGGGTGGTAATGGAGGGTACCATTCACGCATGCAATTGTTTTAACAATCGGCGAAATGGTGCCGATATCGTGCGAAACGAGCATGATGGCCATTTTCTTGTTCAACGCGCCGAGCCATCCATAGAGTTCCTGTTCAAACTGCTTGTCCACATGTGTGTTGGGCTCATCCAGGATCAACAGCTGCGGATCATCGATCAACGCCCTGCACAGCAGTGCCTTTTGCAACTGTCCGCCACTGAGTTCCCCGATAGGTTTGCCCGCTAATCCCGCCAGTCCGGCTTCTTCAAGCATGGCATTCAGCTTGCGGCGTTGTTTTGGGGACAAGTGGGGAAACAACGGATTACTGCTTTTTAAGCCTGCGCTTACCAGCTCTTTTACGGTTATTGGGAACCCCCTGTCGATCTGCGATGCCTGCGGAAGGTATCCCGTGTTTGGGCGCCCCCGGGGAAAGCTGATCTTCCCGGAAAACAACCGTTGGAGTCCGAGAATTGCCTTTATCAGGGTCGTCTTCCCTCCGCCGTTGGGACCAATAACCCCAATGAAGTCATCTGGAAAGATCTCCAAATCCACCTCTTTCAGAACGGTCTCTGAAAAGTAACCCGTACTCATTTTTTCCAGAATAACAAGGGGTTTGTTCACTGAAGATGGATTTTGAAGGCTTCCATAATGTTTTCCATGCTTTCTTTCCATTCGTAAGCCAGCGGATTGATCTGAACCAGTTCTGCACCGGTCTCCTCACTTACCAGGCGGGCATTGCGTACATCAAACTCCTGCTGGATGAATATCAGCGATACATTGTGCTCCCTGGCTTTGTCAATAATGTGGCGCAACAAAGCAGGCGAAGGTTCTTTTCCATGCCGCTCTATGGGGATCTGCTCCAGGCCATAATCCCTTGCCATATAGGTAAGGGCCGGATGAAAGATCAGGAAAGCCTTCTTCTGTAATTCACCAGCTAATGCACCAAGAGCAAAATGGACCGATTCAATATCAGCATAGAGCTCCTCATAACGCTTGTCAACAACCTCCTCCAGATAAGGATATGCTTCCAGCAGAGCATCCCTGATAACAGGCAGAAGTTCCATCATCACCGCCGGAGACATCCAGATGTGCGGATCGACACCCCCCTTGTGAACATGGTCGCCATGGTCGATCTCCTTCCCACGGATCAGATCAACCTTGCCTGATAGCTGAACAAGATGCATCCCTGGATTGATCTCTGATAGTCTTGGCAGGAACGCCTGCTCATAGCCCATGTAACCCACAGCAAAATAGAGGTCTGAATCTGACAGCCGCTGAAGTTGCAGTGGAGTGGGTGAATAGGTCGCATGACTCACCCCGGCGGGCACCATCACATTCACATCGAGCGCAGAATCTGTCAGACGGTCAATAAAATACTCTAATGGGACAATGCTTACCGAAACAAGGCCCTGTGTTTCCTGCACGGGACTCCTGTTACAGGCACCAAACCCCATTGCCAGCAGAACAATGAGGACAAAAAACCGGTGTCGCTGCATACTGAACATTTAGTTAATTAATAGACATTTAATGAGGAATTTTTTTTCAACAAGTGTGGCAGGTAAATGCGGTATTCGGTCTGATCAGTATTTGATCACCACTTCGTCCTCTTTGCCCTTTGCCGGCTTATCTTTTTTATCTGACGGTTTTGTTTTATCCTTCCTCCCTGTGGCAAACAATGCGCCAAGAAGTGTTCCGACAGAAAAACCTGCCACCATACCTAAAAGTACCTTTCCTTTGATCATAGCCGTTATGTTTGATGATTAACCTTCATGAACAATACAATTCGTTTCGTGTTTACCATTTGGTTACTGAACTCAAACGGAATATGACACAATATACAAAAAAATATCTGCATTCACTTAAAAAAGCAGGTTTTTCTGTACATAATCTCTATCTTTATAAGGTGTAACCTAAAACCCCAATCAATGAAAATTCAAAGACTCTATGTACTGTTGCTGGTTTGTGGCAGTATTGTTTTTTCAACCAGCTGCAGGGAGCTGCTTGATGTTGAAGAAACGATCACCTTCTACCATTCATTTGTTGTCAGCACTGAACAGGAAACATTTTCACATGCTGATTTGTTTGATCTGGCTGCCAATGTAGCTGTTATCGAAGAATATGGCAGCAAGATCAGGGAAGTGAACATCCACACGGTTGAATACTGGCTTACTGCTTTTATTGGAAGCGCCCAGCAAGCGTTTGAGGGTGGATCGCTTAGTGTTTCAAACACCGATGGCAGCAATGTAACGCTCATCACATCTATTGGCCAGCAAAACCTTCAGGCGCTGCTGAATAACGAAACAACCCTGGATGTCAACACTGCCGGCATTAACCTGTTGGGTTCCCTGGCAGAGGAACCACCCCACCGGTTTATGCTGCATTACGACGGCTCGGTCAATGAGGGACCGTCGTTGTTTACCATTATATTTAAGTTTACCGGTGTAATGGTGGCCAATCCATTAAACTGACAGGTCCCGTTGTCTTGAAGAACGAACGGGCCTCAGGGTGAATCCACCTGTTCCACCACCCTGATGACCAAGGGCTGTCAGGGGTTCATGACACAAAAGTAACCGTCTCAGGGTGAATCCACCTGTTCTACCACCCTGATGACCCTGTTCCCTTCGTACACCCACCAACGGTCTTCTGCCCTGACCCTGATTACATATACCCCGGGTTCCAGGTGCCCGGGAATGTCTGCCTGCCATAGCTTGTAAGAATTTCCTGCCCTGCCTGCTGGCAGGTAGGGCAGATCATCTGTCTGGCCTGTAATTGTTTGTTCATAATAGAGAACCCTTTCCCTTACCGGATCAGTGGCAATTGTATATTCCATATCGATCCACCGGCCGCTTTCCCCAATGCGCATTTGAACCGTTGCATCAGGCATTGCGTTAAAAATATTTGCACTGATGGTGGTATTTTCTGTTTCGCCTGCCGCAATGATTCCCGGTGCATCGATATGCATCTGGAAACCGGACCTGCGACGCGATGATTGCCAGTGCAGCCGGACATCTGATCCGTCCACCAACAAAATTCCATACCCAGGAGGTGTGCCGTCGCTCATCATTGCGTGGGGAATACCATATTCATCGGGCAACCCCCTCCACCATGCTCCGCATACTGCACCCACACTGATCATATGGTGTGG
>PWKN01000170.1 GCA_003559735.1 Bacteroidales bacterium
TCAAGTTCATTAAACGAAAAAATAGAGAATTTAGGGAAACCTTTAAAAGACATAAAAGAAGTCCATTTTTATAGAGGAATAACTTCTGGGTGCAATAGAGCTTTTCATATTGATGAAAGAATTAGCTGAACAGGAATTTAAGAAACAATACCCAGAGGTTTATTATCATCTTATACAGTTTAAAGATGAACTACAAAACAGAAACAAATCTGAAACAGGAATTAGATATGAATGGTATGCACTACAAAGATATGGTGCTGAATTCTGGGAGAATTATGAGTTGCCCAAAATAATCTGGATAGAAATATCAGATCGTGCAAATTATGCCTACGATGACAAAGGAATGTATTTGACCAACTCTGCATATTTTCTTACCTGCGATAGCGAAGATGTGAGTTTAAAGTACCTTTTGGCAATTTTGAATTCAAAAACATCAGACTTTTATTTTTCTCAGAAAACTGCTCGAATAGCTGGTGGCCGCATGAGATATACAAAACAATACGTTGAGCAGATTCCCATTCCACAAATTCAGATAAGTGAACAAAAACCCTTTATTGCCCTTGCGGACCAAATCCTCTCAGCCAAGCAATCCAACCCCCACGCCGACACCACTGCCCTTGAAAACCGTATTGATGAGCTGGTGTTCAAGCTTTACGACTTGACTTATGATGAGGTGAAGGTGATTGCACCGGATTTTTGGTTGAGTGAGGCGGAGTATGAACAGGTTCAGGTAGTATGAAACAATTACATTTATAGCAAAGAAAGTGATCGTAATCGCAATATAATACATTAGAATGAAAGACATCCATTATAAACCGTTTGATGAAAGTACAATTGTTAAACTTGAATTATTCAAATTGTATCTTCGCGAATGGCTGCCGGTATTTATACATCAAAAGGCAAAAAATATTGAGATTTTTGACTTTTTTGCCGGACAGGGAACTGATTCTAAAGGTACTGAAGGTAGTCCTTTAATTATTTTGAATGAAGTTGCCAGGTATTGTGATGAATTTATTAGCAGTAATATTAAACCAAAATTGTTTTTTAATGACAAAACAGCATCAAAAATCAATAAACTGAATGACAATATCAATATAAAACTCAGTTCTTGTGCAAGAAGCAAAAAATTTGATTTTTGCAACATTGACACTCCACACATTACCTGCCCATTTTATATAGAAAAACACACAGAGGATTTTGCGGTTTTATTTAATAGGCTGTTCCCTAAGTTTGTTAAAGATCATATCACACCAAGGCTGCTTTTTATTGATCAGTATGGTATTAAGCATGTTACAGCTGCAGTTTACAACAAACTAATCAATCTCAGTAAAACCGATTTTATTTTCTTCATATCATCAATGCATATTAGAAGATTTGGTAATCAACCGGAATTTCTCAAATACCTCAGCAACCACAAGATTGATTTTGAGGGAAGTACTTCATACCAAACACACCGAATTGTGTTTGATTACTATAAGTCATTGATTGGAAATGATAAAAAGTATTATCTTGGACAGTTTTCAATTAAAAGGAACGGTAACATTTATGGGGTGATTTTTGGTTCAGGACACCCTCTTGGTTTAAAAAAGTTCCTTAATGTGGCGTGGAAAATTGATCCATACACAGGTGAAACTAATTTTGACATAGACCGTGATCCCATTAGATTTGGTCAACACAGTTTTGACTTTGAGGGCGATGGGAATAACAGTAAAGTAAAGAAGCTGGTAGCTTATGAGAGAGACCTCTTAGAATTATTAAAACCGGGAAAGTCAAATGTAGAGCTGTTTCTCTATTCAATTGAAAATGGAATCAGCATCTCCAAAACCAACCAAATTCTTAAACAATTGGAAAACAATGAAAAACTTAGGTTTGAAGGCGATCATCGCCGCAAAGGCGCTTTTTATCTTGATTATAAGCATGAAAAACGGATAATAATTTACTCGCTATGAAAAGTTCTAGAATTGAATGGACAGAAACCACCTGGAATCCAACGACAGGTTGCACCAAAATCTCGGAAGGATGCAAAAATTGCTATGCCGAAAGAATGGCAATCAGGCTCAATGCAATGGGAGCTGAAAAATACAGAAATGTTTTCGAACTTACACTACACCCTGATCTTATTAATGAGCCCAAAGGATGGAAAGCACCTAGAACAGTCTTTGTCAACTCCATGAGCGATTTGTTTCATGAACAAATACCATCAGAATTCATCTGTGAGGTTTTCAGAACAATGAATGACTGCCCGCAACATACCTTTCAGATACTGACCAAACGTGCCGATAAGCTTGTTCAATACAATGAAATGCTTCAATGGTCAAAGAACATTTGGATGGGGGTAACTGTAGAAAACCAAAAACAAGTTCATCGTATTGATGCACTGCGTTATACAAGTGCAGTTGTGAAATTTTTATCACTGGAACCTTTGTTAACTGCTATCAACAAGCTGGACCTTAAAGGGATTGATTGGGTTATAGTTGGTGGTGAATCCGGTCCGGATGCCAGGCCTATCCATGAAAATTGGGTTAAGGATATCAAGCAAATGTGTCAGGAGCAAAATGTCCCGTTTTTCTTTAAACAATGGGGTGGTAAAAACAAAAAAAGATCAGGCAGAGTACTCGAAGGAAAAGTTTGGGACGAAATGCCAATTCAAATAGGTTAAAAAATTACTATTTTTAATCCATGCCCAAAATTTGATTAATCAAGTATCAAATTAAAAATTGGACAGCGCCATTTTAAAAATCAAATCCTCCATGACCCAATCCAACATCAAACAAATCCTTGACACCCTTGAAATGCTTCAGGAGCAACTGCTTTCATTACCCGATGACATGATCCTGAGCATTGACCCCCGCGACAACGATTCGCTGCAGCGAGGCGCTGCATTCATCAAATCGTTTAACGAAAACCTCGGACTTTTTACTGAAAGCTCACGAAAAATAGCACTGCAACTTAAAGAGCATTTCGGCATCAATCCTGAAGAGGAGGAGTTAGAGCAGGAAAGCGAAAACCATGCTCGGCGCGAACGCATCATCAAAGAACTTGACAACAGTGCGCCGCATTATCTTACGGAAGACTTCACCTACAAGCGGCCATACGGCTTTGTGCTGGAAAACAATGCATTTAAGGGACTGAAAACCTGGAAAAGCCTGTACATGCACTTGCTTGCCTCCCTCGAACGCACCGATGCGCAAAAGTTCAGGGCGCTCGTTAACGAAGAAAGGTTTATCAGCAAACGCGGGAAACCCCAGTTTGCCGCATCTGAGCAGCTTCTCCGAGTAGCCGAAAAATATGATGAACACTTCTTTGTAGAAGTAAACTTATCGGCCAATATGATCCGAAACATCATTGTTGAGCTGTTGCAACACTTCAAGATCCAGCCAGAGACAATGAAGATTTATTTGCGTGAAGACAGAAATGCACAAGATTAAAAAAACATGATTGCCTGTTACCTTAACATATGCCCGATTATGGTGGCCGGAGAGGTTTGGAGAATTTCAAAGCAAAAATGATAACAGTAATGACCTGCTTTACTGAAACCTGCTGCACGCAGGTCCCTGGCAGGGTCCGGATCCGCATTCCATCTGCATCTCATTTTTTGCCTTGCCCGGTTTGGGGTCTGGTTTTTCTGAACATTCGCTTCTGCATTGGGGGCAAAGGGCAATATACCTCCAGCAGGGGCCAAAGATATAATCGTGGTATTCTTTCTTTGTTTTCTGGTCGTCGTTAAAAGAAAGGTTGCAGTCCTGACAATGAAAGGTAGCCATATTCGGGTTCATTTTAATGGGTTAAGCGACTGTTCGCAATATAAACAAAATATATCATCAGCTTTTGCCTGCCTGTTTTGCATGTTTCTGCCTCATTCTTTGATAAGCCGTTCCAGTTCTTCTTCGGTGATGACCGGAATATTTAATTCCATCGCTTTTTTGCGTTTTTCCGGACCCATATTTTCACCGGCTACCAGGTAGTCGGTTTTTGCCGATATGCTGCTTTTTATTTCACCCCCATGGTCCTGGATGAGTGATTTGATCTCCGGACGCGAATAGTTTGCAAAAACCCCTGATACAACAAAGCTTTTCCCCTCAAGTAGCGAGGTGGATGGTTTTTCGTGGCTTTCGACACTGAACGATAGTCCGGCATCTTTCAGACGCTTAATGATTTGCTGGTTGCCGGGATTGTCGAAATAGTGCCTGATGCTGTGGGCCATTACATCACCCACCCCGTGTATGGCTATCAGCTCTTCAAATGATGCGTGTTGCATGCGGTCAATGTTTCCAAAGTGCCGTGCCAGCTTTTTTGCCATTGTTTCACCGAGGTGCCTGATGCCCAATGCATATAAAACACGTTCGAAGGGGACTTTTTTGGAGTCTTCGATGGCAGACAGGATGTTGTTCGTGGTTTTTTCCCTGAAACGTACTGTCCTTGTTTTGTTTGTTGCGGGGTCGGTGATTGTTTTTTCGAGTCCGATCAGATCGTTGAATGTAAGGTCATATAGATCGGCAATGTTGCTGATCTTGCCTTTGCTTAACAGCAATTCTGTTTTTCCCATTCCCAGGCTGTCAATGTCCATTGCCCCGCGGCTTACGAAATGGTCGATTTTTCCCTGGATCTGGGGGGCGCAGTCGAGGCTGTTCGGACAGTAATGTACCGACAGGCCATGGTCTTTTTTCAGTGATGAGCCACATTCGGGACAATCGGAGACAAAACGGATTTTTTTTGCATCCGCCGGCCTTTTTGACCTGTCTGCATCGACAACCTTGGGGATGACATCGCCCCCTTTTTCAACAAAGACCACATCATTGTAATGGAGGTCCAGTTCGTACATTTTGTCTTCATTGTAGAGCGATGCCCTTTTTACCGTACTTCCTGCAACAGCTACCGGTTCGAGGATGGCTACGGGTGTGACGGCTCCTGTGCGGCCAACCTGGAAGCCGACATCCAGCAGCGTTGTAGCGGCTCTTTCGGCTTTGTATTTGTAGGCAATGGCCCACCTGGGAAACTTAGCGGTATATCCCAGTTTTTCCTGGTGGACATAACGGTTGACCTTGACCACCACCCCGTCGATATCGAACGGAAGGGTCTTGCGTTTGCGTTCTCCTTCTTCCAGGAAACGGAATACGGCCTCTATGTCTTCACATTGCCTGATGTCATCCGACACTTTGAACCCCATCTCCTTAAGTGCTTGCAGACTTTCCCAGTGGGTCTGGTAAGGAAGGTCATCGCCAAGGATGTTGTAGATGTAGCAGTCGAGGTGCCGTTGTGCCACCACCGACGAGTCCTGCAGTTTGAGGCTCCCCGCTGCGGCGTTTCGCGGATTGGCAAACAGGAGTTCTCCTTTTTCCTTTTTTTCCTGGTTGAGTTTCAGAAAGCTGTTGTGTGGCATGAACACCTCTCCGCGCACTTCAAAGATGCCGGGTGCCTGGTTGGTGATTGTGAGCGGAATGCTTCTGATGGTTTTGATATTGGCCGTGATCTCATCTCCCTGTATGCCGTCACCCCGTGTAGCAGCTCTGGTCAGCTCACCGTTCTCATACAACAAAGAAATTGCCAGTCCGTCGTACTTCAGCTCACAGACATAGTCTGCATAGCCACCCACCGCCTTCTTCACCCGCTGATCAAAGCCAGACACCTCATCCCTGCTGTATGTATTGCTGAGCGACAGCATGGGGTATTTGTGCAACACGGTGGGAAACTTCTTTGTTACCTGTCCGCCTACCCGCTGACTGGGTGAGTTTTTGCTGCGGAATTCGGGGAATGCTATTTCCAGCGCGACCAGCTCCTCAAGGAGCGTGTCGTATTCCTGGTCGCTAATGGTTGGCTGTGCCAACACGTAGTACCGGTAATTGTGGTCGTTGATAATGCGGGTCAGTTCCTGTATGCGTTTCCTGGCAACTTCTTTTTCCATCGGTGCTCTTTTTTTGGTGGCAGAAAGTATTTAGCTGTCAATCAATACAAAAGCGGAATGCGGTAAGAGAAATGATACAGCAAAGAGAGGCTTGCCGGTCCGTTTGATTTGCCAAAACCACCAATATAATAGGGTTCCATTTCGGTGTTTTTGGTGGTAGTGAGGAGAAGCCGTCCGCGCAGGCTCCATCCGATAAATATGTTACGCCACAGTTCTGTTTTCAGTCCGACACCTGCCTCAAGCCAGTGGGCCCTGTATTGCTCTGAGGGTAAAAAAGTATGGTAGTTTCCCCAGTAGGGATCGTGGATCTCAACAAAGGGTGCCTCATGGGCGATGCTGCTGAAGCCATACCTGACCGACAGCAATACCAGGTCGTTTGGGTTTTCTGGTTTCCGGCCGAGGATGTTGAAATCGTGGCCAATGCGCAAAAAGTATCCATTGGCCTGGTACCGGTGTGTTTCTTTTTCCATGTCGACCGACAACATGCCTGCTTCCAGTACCGCAAAATGGTTTTCTCTCCATTCGGCATCGATTGAAGCTTCAAGGGTAAATGTTTCGGGTTCAACCATTTGTCGGGCGAAGCCGGATACATCAACGCCAAATCTTACCGAAGGGGTATACAGCAGCGTATCATTTCCGGCATACAGTTGTTTACTGATCGCCAGCAATGGTATCAGGAAGAAAAACCTTAATATGTTCATCAAGCGTGTTTGTTACGTATGACACTGACTGATGCATCTGAACGATATGGTTGGTGCTGTGGCTGGTCTCCTTGATATCAAAGAACATGGTAAATCCGCATTCGACAGATATCAGGTGTGTTTCACGTGAATAGACGATCCGGATGGTGTCGGCCAGGTCATAGAAGTCAATCACAAAAGAGCAGCTGTCGGCTGCCGGATTCAGGGGCAATTCCATTACGGAGACCGACACCAGATGCTCGTGTACGGGTTGTCCGGGACGTTCCAGGGTATATACCCGTAAGGAGTCGACCGCCATCCAGCTGTCATCATCCGCTCCATCCATGTAAAAACCGATACGCAAATCGTTGGCCGTCACCTCCTCGCAAACTTCATCATCCTGGCACGAACAGAGCAGCACCATCATCCCGGCAAGCATCAGGAGGGTGTTGCGACAGGGGGCATATGTTATTTTTCGTGGGATCTGCATCAGGGCAAAATTAAGAAATATTGCTCAACGGGAAGTATGTGGCAATACCCATTCCCAGCAGTTCTTTAACCGGACGGCAATCTGTTTCCAGGATGTCGCCTTTGTTGTTTTTTGCCACGGCACCACAACCTCCGCCGCAGGCCAGTTGCAGGCTGCACTCCCTGCAGCCGCTTATGGTAAGCACATCGCGCTTTTGCCATTTGCTGACCTTCTCCCTGTCGAGGTACATATCAGGAAAAAAAGTTCCCAGCTGTTCGCCTGGTTTCCCTGCTGTAGCGGTGCAGCTATAGATGGCTCCGGTATGGTCAAATACCCATTCGCTTTTGCATGCCGGACAAGCATCGAAGAGGGGAGGGGGAAGGTAACCGTTGTCTGCCAAAAAGCGTGACACGCTGAATGCCGGACGATGGAAACTGAGTATTTCCGGGTATTCCCTTATCATCTTATAAAGGTCTGCATAAAGTGTCAGCCGCGAATACAGCTTTTGCTGGCTGGTGTGGCAATGGTGCAGCTCGTAGTTTCTTCCAAGCTGTGTTTTGAACAGTGGCGATCCGGTCCATCCCTTTTCTATGGCAAAGCGCGAAAAGGCAGGGAGGTCGCCCATGTTTTCCCTGTCGATGACCACACGCAGGTTAACCGGATATCCCATGCTGAGGCACTGGTCGATGCCGTCGACAATGCGCTGAAAGGTTGCTTTTCCTCCCTTATGCTGCCTGCGCCGGTTGTGCATGGATTCTGTGCCATCGAGTGTAACCTGTATTTCACGGATGCTGACATCAGAGAATAGTCCGGCATATTGATCCAATTGGTATCCGTTGGTGACCACGGCAAGGTCGAGCTGATGTGCTGCGCATTGGCTGACAAACAATTCGATAAAACGTTTATGATCTTTTCCGGCGAGGAGCGGCTCGCCGCCAAAAAGGGTGATGTATTTTTTGCGGTTGCCTGTAAAGCTGTTCAAACACGAAAAAAACGCATCGGCCATCCCGGGTGGGAAGGCGCCGGCGACCGGATTGTATGGTGCCTGGTAGCAGTAGCTGCAGTCGAAGTTGCAAAGCCAGGTGGGGACAAAAAAAATCTGGCATTCTTCTGCTTCCCGCTGGTCGAGAAAGTCAAGATATGCCATCCGGAACCGTTGCTGCTCTTGTGCCTCATCGGCGATATACCCTTTGGTGACGAATTCCTCGCATGGGGAGGATCCGGGATGCAGGAGCATATGGAGCTCCTCCCCGGTCAGCAGGTCAGCATTGCCCGACAGCAGGTTCACTATGACAAATAAGTCGGTGCCGGTAACTTCCGACACAATGTTGTGTGGAGACGGACGCATAAAAAGGAGCTTATGACAACAGGAGGGAGGGGTCGTGACTGGCTTAGTCGTGACATCCGGCCTGTGCTACGGCTGTTTTGGCACAGCATTGTGCCTGTTTGCCGGTATTTTGCGTTTGTTGCTTCTTTTCTTTTTTGACGAGGGTCTTCATGTTGTTTATGATTAAATGGTTTTTTATTCCTTTCGGATGGTGCTTCCACTTTGGCGATCATCAGTCGGTGTGCCGGTTATTGTTCCATTGAAGGCCATCCGGGACTGTTCATGCTGACTGGTGAGGATCCCGTGCGGACCACACACACTTATGCGGTCAGTTGCAGGCGGCTTTTCAGGACAAAGGTTTTTGTCCCCTGATGGTAAAACTGGCTACCCTGATCTCTCCCTTTTCGTATGGCTCAGATTCTTCAATCACCTCTGTGTTTGATAACCCGGCATTGGTCACATTGTCCAGGTACACCTCCCTGGTTACCGCACCCGCCCAGCATTCAGCAACCTTTTCCGGATCGCTCCTGAAGTGTTCTGCTACGGGCTGCAGGGCATAAATGTCACTAACCACAAACTGCCCTCCTTTTTTCAGCAACCGGGCCACCTCCTTCCACACCTTATCCTGGTTAAGGGAATGGTTAATGGTGCAGTTGGAGATGATCACATTGGCGATGCCATCCTGCAGGTCAATGCATTCAAGGTTCGACCTGACAAAGCCAATATTTTGTATATTCATTATCTCTGCCTGCTGCCGGGCTGTTTCCATCATTCCGTCAGAAACATCCACCCCGTATGCAAACCCTTTTTCTCCTGTTAACAAGGCCATGCGCAACACATCATGGCCCTTTCCGCACCCCAGGTCGATACACACATTACCCGGCAAGATCGTTGCCAGTGAATATGCGCTGCCGCACGACAAGCAGCAGTTTTGTCCTGAAAGCTTGTCGTAACGACTGGAAATACTATCGGTGTACCGATCCATGATCAAAACCTGCAAGCATTTACATAATTAAATGTCATTGCAAAAATAATAAAAAATCAGACAACTGGCTATGACACCACGGGCTCATACGGGATCATCATATGTATGGGTCGCCCTGCCTCTGTTTGGCTCTCCCCCTGCATATGTATGGGTCGCCCCTGCCGCTAGTCTGGCGGATGTGTGTTAATGAATCTGCCTATCCGAACGAAATGATCGCCCTGCTGATTATATCTACACAATCTTTCAGTTGCTCTTCGGTGATCACCAGTGGCGGAGCGAAACGGATCTTGTCGCCATGCGTGGGTTTTGCGAGCAATCCGAGTTCGGCCATTTTCAGACAAACATCCATGGCGGTCTTGCCGCCTTTGGGTTTTATGACGATGGCATTGAGCAGGCCTTTGCCCCTGACGGTTGTGATCATGTCAGACTGTATGGCGTTGAGCTCTTTGCGCAGAAGATGTCCGAGCCGCTCTGATCTTTCTGCAAGGTTCTCCTCCGTGACCACCCCGAGGGCAGCCATTGCCACCTTTGCTGCTACGGGGTTTCCGCCGAAGGTGGAGCCATGCTGACCTGGTTTGATGACCAGCATTACATCGTCGTTAGCCAGAACGGCCGATACCGGGTACATTCCACCGCTGATGGCTTTGCCAAGGATGACCACATCGGGTTTTACATTTTCGTGGTCGCAGGCCAGCATTTTCCCGGTCCGTGCAATCCCGGTCTGTATTTCGTCTGCGATATAAAGCACATTGTGCTGCTTACACAACGCCCATGTCTTTGCCAGGTAGCCGTCATCAGGCACGTAAACCCCTGCCTCGCCCTGGATGGGTTCAAAAAGGAACCCGGCAACATTCGGGTCTTTTAGTGCTTCTGCCAGTGCATCAACGTCGTTATAGGGGATGCGGACAAAACCGGGTGTATAAGGGCCGTAATCGCCATACCCGTCGGGATCGTTCGAGAATGACACAATGGTGGTGGTGCGCCCGTGGAAGTTGTTTTCACACACCACGATCTTTGCCTGGTTCGCGGGGATACCCTTTTTCTGGTATGCCCACTTACGGCATAGTTTAATGGCGGTTTCCACAGCCTCAGCACCGGTATTCATCGGCAGCACTTTGTCGTATCCAAACAGCCGGGTGATGAATTGTTCGTACTGACCCAGCACGTCGTTATGAAATGCCCTCGAAGTAAGCGCCAGTTTTTTTGACTGTTCTGTGAGCGCCTCCACGATTTTTGGGTGACAGTGTCCCTGGTTGACCGCCGAGTAGGCTGAAAGAAAATCGTAATAGCGTTTCCCTTCAACATCATAAACATATACCCCTTCGCCACGTGACAAAACAACCGGCAGTGGGTGGTAATTATGTGCACCGTACTTGTCTTCCAGTGCTATCGCCTCTTGCGATGTGATCTTTTCTGTTTTATGCATCATGTTAATCCTAAATTATATATAATGAAAACGATCATTTTTGTTCCCGCCAGCCAGAAGCTGACAAAGAAACCGCAAATATAACAAAAGCCAGTCGATTAATACGCCAGTACCTTCGTGATAATAATGTTATTCTCTTGCCACTGGCGACCCCATAATCAGCACATAGCGAACGGGCCCTATTCAAGAAAGCGGTGCTTAACCCGTTTGCCGGGCACCATACATTCGCTGCGCCTGCCAAACCAGGCATATCGCTTGCTGGCAATTATGCGGTACACTGCATTGCGGATAAATGGTGGTATGATGATCAGTGCACAGAGGCAGTTTACCGGGAAACGCAAATGGCGT
The DNA here is from genome assembly GCA_003559735.1 of Bacteroidales bacterium. GTDB lineage: Bacteria > Bacteroidota > Bacteroidia > Bacteroidales > UBA7960 > PUPG01. The sequence continues at coordinate 11,138 of PWKN01000170.1, forward strand.
ACTGCGCGCAACACGGCTGTACTGTTTGTGTAGATCCTTCCATGTTCGATGTAGATCACAGAGCTCGGCCGACTAATATTATATCCGGACAGAAGCTTTCCGGCAAAATCCGATTGCAGGGATGAAAAAAAGAACCTTTCTTTTTTGTCATGACGCAGCACAAACCGTACACTGGCGTTGCACAGGTTGCACACCCCGTCAAACAGAAGCAAATGGTCGGGGATCTTCTGGCTGCTCATCTTTTGCAATATCGGGTTACAACATTCATGGTGGACGGCACGATGGTATGGTGCCTGCAGAGGATTTGATGCAAAAATAAGGGATCCCGCCGGGAAAAGCAATCCCTGTCAACAGAAAACGTTTGTCGTGTTCCGGAGATGTGTTGGCCGGTCTGCTTGGAAAATAAAAAAGGATGTGTATCTTTATGCAAGGTTTTTGGAAGCGCATCTGCCGGGTTGCCTGGTATAGCAATCATTGCTTAGGCTGCAGGTGTTTTTTGTTCATCAATGGTCATTTGAAAATAAAAAATCCGCACCAACAATGTATACTCCCGATTATGTAAAGAAAGACCCTTACCTGCTGCCTTTTGCAAAAACCATAACCGGACGGTTGCGCAGGGCGTTCAGTAAAGAGAAGGCACTGTCTGGTCCGGCAGGCTCCCTGTTGTCTTTTGCAATGGGGCATCACCATTACGGCTTGCATCATGCCGGCAATGAATGGGTGATGCGCGAGTGGGCGCCCAATGCTACTAAGATATACCTGCTGGGAGATTTTAATGCGTGGCAGCCACAGGATGCGTATGCCTTTCAGTCAACGGGCAATGGCAACTGGGAGATCCGTGTCTCCCTCGATGCGCTGCACCACGAAGACCTTTTCAGGCTGCGCATGTGCTGGAAAGACGGGTCGGGCGACCGGATTCCGGCGTGGGCAAACAGGGTGGTACAGGATCCGCAGACACACATATTCAATGCACAGGTATGGGCTCCTTCCCACCCATATGAATGGAAGCACCCAATACCACCGGTGTCCGGACCCCCCATCATTTATGAGGCACACGCAGGTATGGCCACCGAGGACTACAGGGTGGGTACCTGGGAAGAGTTTCGCCTGAATGTGCTGCCACGTATAGCCGATGCCGGCTACAACACCATACAGCTGATGGCCGTGCAGGAGCATCCTTTCTACGGATCGTTTGGATACCACGTGAGCAGCTTCTTTGCACCGTCGAGCCGTTTTGGCACGCCGGAAGAGCTGAAGGCACTGATTGACGATGCACATGGTCGTGGCATCCGTGTAATCATGGACATAGTCCATTCGCACGCCGTAAAAAACGAGGTTGAAGGGATCAGTCGCTATGACGGCTCGCATTACCAGTTCTTTCATGACGGTCAGAGGGGAGACCACCCTGCGTGGGACAGCCGGTGTTTTGATTACGGGAAAGACCAGGTGTTGCATTTTCTGTTGTCCAACTGCCGTTACTGGCTTGAAGAGTTTCGTTTTGACGGTTTTCGTTTCGACGGGATCACCAGCATGTTGTATCACGATCACGGACTGGGTACTGACTTTGTGTCTTATGATCAGTATTTCAACACAAACCAGGACGAAGATGCCATCGCATATCTTTACCTGGCCAACAAGCTGATCCATACCTATCGTCCAACCGCACTCACCATAGCAGAAGATATGAGCGGTATGCCGGGCCTTGCTGCGCCGGAAAGTCTCGGCGGACTAGGGTTTGATTACAGGCTGGCAATGGGTGTGCCCGATTACTGGATTCGGACCATAAAAGAGAAAAAGGTTGAATTCTGGCATGTGGGAGATATATTTTATCGTCTGAAGGGAAAGCGTGATGAGGAAAAAACCGTTCATTATGCAGAGTCGCACGATCAGGCATTGGTAGGGGATAAAAGCATCATATTCTGGCTGATGGATAAGGACATGTATGATGACATGCACAAGGAGCGTCAGAACCTGGTTGTTGATAACGGGATGGCCCTGCATAAGATGATCCGGCTCATCACTATGGCCACTGCAGGGAACGGATACCTTAACTTCATGGGGAATGAGTTTGGGCATCCCGAATGGATCGATTTTCCAAATGCCCATAACAACTGGTCATACCATTATGCGCGAAGGCAATGGAGCCTGGTTGACAACCAACAGCTGAAATATCATTACCTGGCTGATTTTGACAAGGCGATGGTGTTGCTGTTCAGGGATCATGCCCTGCTCGGAAAGCCACACATTGACCTGTACCTGGAGCACATCTCTGACCAGGTCCTTGTTTTTGGACGTGGCGGATGTGTTTTTGTGTTCAACTTCAGTCCATTCCGCTCCTATACAGATGCGCCGGTCAGGGTGCCTGAGGGTACGTATTCGGTGGTGCTGAACACTGACTCCGCCACTTTTGGCGGTAACGGACGACTTGATGAGGAGATGATGTATACAGCAAGCAGGACGGCAGACAAAGAAGGATCGGGAAAGATGATGCTATACATCCCTTCCTTGTCGGCCTTTGTCCTGAAGCAATGCTGACCTTGGCTCCACACAAACATATTCGTTGTGTAGTGTCTGTCTCTGCTATCCGGTTTCTGCGTTATGCTTGTTTTGAAAACAGGTTTTTACAAGAGTACACTCCTTGGTTTTCAAAACTGCACAAGCATTGAACCCGAAGATTATCGTTCAGGCACTTGGCTTGATGGACAGACTCTTTGTAAAGTGATACCGGCAACCCGCCACTTTTCTGTGTACAATTTGGCATAAAAAAATTTCATGTACATTTGCACGTCAAAAAAATTAAACATATTATAACATTGAGACAAATTTCCATTAATTGCATATTATCGTTGATCTTATGCGGAGTTTCAGCCGTTGTGTCTGCGCAGGAATTTACGCAGACAATCAGGGGCACAGTGCTGGATGCCTATACAGAGTTGCCGTTGCCGGGTGCAACAGTGATCATTGCCGGGACCGATCCCTTACAGGGGACATCAACCAATGCCGAGGGGGCGTTTCGTTTTGACAACATGCCTGCGGGGCGTTATGACCTGCAGGTAAGCATGATGGGATACAGGGCAACGGTATTGCAAAACCTGTTGCTGGTTACCGGTCGCGAGCTTGTTGTTACCGCCAGACTGGAAGAGCAGGTTTATCTGCTTGATGATGTTGAGGTACGGCCCGAGATCAGAAAAGATCAGGCCATTAATGAGATGGCCATGGTGAGTGCCCGTTCTTTCACCATTGATGAAACAGAGCGTTATGCCGGCAGTCTCGGTGATCCGTCGCGCATGGCCGCAAATTTTGCCGGTGTCTCATCAGCATCTGACCAGCGCAATGACATCATCATCAGGGGCAATTCACCAATAGGGTTGCTGTGGCGGCTGGAAGGGGTGGAGATACCCAACCCCAACCATTTTGGTTCCATTGGCTCAACCGGCGGTCCGGTGAGCATGATCAACAACAACCACCTGGATAATTCTGACTTTTATACCGCGGCTTTTCCTGCAGAGTATGGAAACGCCCTTGCCGGGGCATTTGACTTGCGTATGCGGAACGGCAACAATGAACAGCGTGAGTTTATGGGACAAATGGGGTTCAATGGTTTTGAGCTTGGTGCAGAAGGTCCGTTTTCAGACAAGAGACGTTCCTCTTACCTGGTAAATGCCAGGTACAGTACACTGGAAGTATTGCAGGCGGCCGGAATGAGTTTCGGCACAGGGGCTGCCATTCCCGAATACAAAGACATATCCTTTAAGCTTAATTTTCCTGTGAAGCGTGGCCGCATTACGGTATTCGGACTGGGTGGGGATAACCGTATTGCCATGCTCGACAGCAAGGAAGATGATGCCCAGTATGGTTTTGCCGGTACGGACCTGTACTATGGAAACAGGATGGGTGTTGCCGGGATAAACCATGTCCATTACCTCAGCAACGATATCCGTTTTACCAACACCCTTGCTGTATCAGGGATCCGTGGCACGGCCGATATTTATGAGCTATTTGATGATGACCTGGACCTGCCAAATGTTATTGAAGACCTGGGAGAGATCAAATACAGCTTTTCATCAAAATACGCACACCGGTTTAGTTCGCGAAACTATCTGAATGCCGGGATCATTGCTGACCATTATGATCTCAGGTACCAGGGACAGGAATACCAAACCGACACCGGAGAATATGTTTACTATATCAACACTACCGGCAGCATGAACCTGGTGAGGATGTTTGCTGAATGGCAACACCGGTTTACCGGTGAACTTGTGATGACAGCAGGCCTGCACGCGTGTTACCTGTTCCTGAATGAAACACATGCACTGGAACCGCGCTACGGACTGAGGTGGGAGTTCGCTCCCGGACAGTCGGTTAGCTTTGGTGCCGGCTTACACAGCCAGATGCAAATGAAAGCGCTGTATTTTTCACAAATGCTGATCGACACCGTAAACCAGGTGCATGAAAAAACGAATGATCACCTCGACTTTTCACGCAGCCTGCATCTTGTTACGGGTTATGACCGGTTGCTTGGTGAAGGGCACCGGCTGAAGACCGAAATATATTACCAAAGGCTGTACAACATACCAGTGGCCTGGCGTCAGCCACAGTTTTCAGTGATAAACCAGGGAGGTGCCTTTAATTACTGGACATTCAATGAGATGGAGAATGAGGGTACGGGCGAAAACAAAGGGATAGAGCTAACCCTTGAAAAGTTTTTGCACGAAGGGTTTTATTACCTGGTGACAGCGTCTATATTTGATGCCGGCTACAGGGGCTATGACGGAATATGGCGCAACTCAGCTTTTAACAACAACTACATTTTCAATGTGCTGACTGGTTATGAATGGCGTACCGGAGAACGTTCCCTGTTGTCGGCTGACCTGAAGATGGTTTATGCCGGCGGCAACCGTTACCTGGAAATTGATGCTGAACGGTCAGAGGCTGAAAACGGTGCGCGATACAAGTGGGACACGGCTTTTGAGAACAGGTATCCCAACTATTTCAGGTTAAACGGACGCATTACATTCAGGCTCAACGGACGCAACATCAACCAGGAATGGGCGCTCGACCTGCAAAATATGACGAACCGTCAGAATATCTTCACCGAGAACTGGAATTCACAAAAACAAGAGATCACCACCTCTTACCAGATGGGGTTTATGCACATGATGACCTACAGGATATACTTTTAACGATTTGTTCATTCTGCCGGTCCGACAAAGATACAGGACCGGTTTGAGCCTGCTTCGTTAATGTATTCTTACCGTGGTCCGGGTGGCAGATGATTAAGCAGATACCTTGCTATGTATACCCGCACATGCAGTGTGGTTCCTTTGCCTTCCCGAAGGCCATGGTCGCGGTGGGGATAGGCAATGTAATCGAACTGTTTACCAAGTTCAATAAGGCGGTCTACCAGTCCTTCAACTATTTCGAGGTGGGTATTGGTTTCTCCGCTGCCATGGATGATCAGCAGGTTGCCCTCCAGTCCTTCGGCAAAGTTTATCGGTGCAGATTCCCTGTATCCTTCCGGGTTCACCTCCGTGGTGTTCATGTAGATCTCCTGGAACCAGGCATTATAGAGGTGTGGCTGTGGCTTGGGTACTACGGCGATGCCGGTATGAAATACATCGGGTCTGCGGAAGAGTGCATTAAGGGTATTTGAACCTCCACCGCTCCAGCCCCAGGTGCCAACCCTGGAAAGGTCGACATATGGTCGTTTGCGCCCCAGTTCTAAAACTCCCTTTGCCTGTTCTTCGGTAGAAAGCGGACCCAGACTACCGGATATTGAACGACGCCAGGCAGCTCCTTTTGGTGCTGGTGTACCCCTGTTGTCAATGGAGACCACCAGGTATCCCATGTCAGCGATCGCCCGGTGGAACTCAGCCATTGCATGGCCCCATGAGTCAATTACCGTCTGGAGGTGTGGCTCCCCATACACGTAAACAAACAACGGATATTTGCGGGAAGGGTCAAAGTCCTTTGGTTTGATCATCCACCCATCCATTACAATGCCGTCACCGATGTCAACCTGGAAGAACTCCTTTGGCTGCAACTGCATTGCATTTACTTTTTCTCGCAACGACTGATTGTCCTCAAGTACCCGGACAACCTCATGGTCCGGAAGTTTTACAAGTTGTGTGACAGGGGGTGTGTTTGCTGTCGAGTAAGTATGGAATGCATATTGACCATTTGGAGATATGTCATAGTTATGGGTCCCCGGCTGATCTGCCGGGGTGACCTGTTCAGGTTCACTGGTTCTGTCCAGCCGCACCCTGAAAAGGTATGTTTGTGTTGCATTTTCGGGAGATGCATCATAGTAAAACCAACCTCCGGCATCATCAACGGCAACACGCCTGATGATATCAAAATTTCCGGGGGTAATGTTTTTTTTGTTGCTGCCGTCGCGAGAATAAACATAAGCATGCCGCCACCCGTCCATTTCGCTTAAAACAAGAAACCTGTCATGGTTATCAACCCATTCCAGTCCGAGGTTCGTATGATAACTCGCAACAACCCATGCAGGGTCTGTTTCTTCAAATACACTTGTTATGGTGCCGGTGTTGATGTTTGCAAGAAAAAAAATTCGCTTATCCCTGAAACGGCTCAGTTGTTCCACCAATACCTCATCAGGACTTCCGGCCCATTTCACCTCTCCCAGGTAATAACCTTCTGATGGAATGGGGATTTGCGGCCAGTGTGTTTTTTTCCCTTCGGCATCGACAACGCCAACCCGTAGTGACGCAATGGTTCCTCCCACCCTGGCGAACCTGGTTTCTCTGACCTCCGGATAGGATGGATCAACAGGATCTAAAGTTGACCTTAGCCTTACACGGGATACATCGGTCTGCACAAAGGCAATGCTGCTGCCGTCGGGACTCCAGGATGCCTGGCCATAAGTTACAGAGCCTGGAATCGCATCATTTGTTAGTGGTGTTACCCGTTCATTATGCAAATCATATACGTACAGGTTCCCCTGGTCGGCAAAAAGGATGCGGTCACCTTCGGGTGAAATGCTGCTGTTGGTTCCAGCGGTCACTTTCCGGAGTTTGCCGGATTCACGCTCAAACATCCAATAGTGCATATCCCGTGTTTTATCATCCTGGGCAACTGCATGCAGCAGTATGCTGTTTCCATCTCCTGACACTGTGTAGCTGAGAAGCGTAAAAGGTCCGGTTACATCATCACAGACGAGTTGCGTGGAAGAGATCAGCTCTGTTCGTTTTCCACTGGCTGCATCATAACTTACCAATGCCTGACTGTTGGGTTCCTGTGATGATTCCATAACGAGGTACCCCGAACCGCAGGGGAGCCAGTTTGCCCTGAAAGACCTGGCAGCAAATGCATTTTTTTCGAAGATTTGTCGCAACCTTTCAACTGTTTCATCAGGTACGTCAATCCGCTGACTGAACTGTGTTGCTTCGACTGACTGAGTATATGCAAATCCAGACATCAAAAACACCTGGATCAATACGATTACCACACTCAGATTTGTTGCTTTTGCTTTCATCTTTCTTGGGTTTATTGATTTATAAATAGTTTGCTCTCCTGAGAAAGCGCTGCAAGATGATTAGGAATTTTATTTATTTTTGGTCAAAGTGCTTCATTTCAGAAAATTACAGTTGAAGATGATTTATCAAATACATGGTATCACAATAGAGCGGGAACAAAAGTCAATTGATGCGTATCGGCCTAAAGGATTCTGATTTTACAGGCAAAAAACAAGTTTATTATGATGCAAAGAACAATGAATTCATAGATTGGCGTAAGTTGTTAATGTCTCTTGCAAAACGTTTTATATATCTTGTTCTCCGTATTCCAGCAAAATGTCCTGCGTAATTGTCACCGTATTATAAATTTGGCGCAACAGGGCAAGTTCCCCGATTTTATTCAGGATTATCAAACAGCTTGTATCTGAGATGATGATTTTATTAGGCATTTTTCACGTCTCTTGTCAGGTCAGATGGGGGGTAGTTAAAGATTGAGACGTCATATTTTCCTAGGAGTTCAGCAAATGTACGCTTAGTCAATCCTGCTAATTCAGCGGCTTGTCCCAAGGAAAGCTTCCCTTTTTCGTAAAGTGTTGAAGCAACTATCATTGCTATATCTTTATCGTCAAGGTCAACGGTGTCTGGTATTTTAAAATTTACTGTTCTCATACAAACAAAGATAGTCAATATCTGTAAATTCTGTCTTCAACGGTAGGCTTTTTTTCTACGCTTGTAGGCAATTGAGATAGAATAGCAGATTGCTCCGCCTATCCCCTCGCAAAACCGGACGTACAGGATTACCGTATCCGGTTCCTCTGTTTTACGTTTCGCTATCAGTTGCTAATTTACGCATTTGTATGGACAATTTTGGGAAGAGAAAGCACGAAAATCTTTGATAGATCCATGTAGCCCTCCCATGTGTAACTTTTGCGTTGGCTGCGGCGGTTTAGCCATTTGTACCATGAGTATTTCACCTGCTGATACATCTTTTCTTTGTTATAACTGTTCATCAGACCAAGTGCTTTGTCAATTTCATTTCGAGGGGTTTTCTACGTCTTTTTTACAAATCCGTTTAGCAGGATAACCAGTTTCCCATGGTCAAAAAAGCAGAAAACTCTCCAAATGTCAGACCCCAATTGAATTCGTGCTTCATAAAGCCCTTTGGTTCCTTGTATGAGCTTCAAATAGTTTACAGGAATTCTCTCAAGGGTCTCGATTGCCTCGATAATCTTATAAATCTTGTCTTGAACTTTCAACGGCTTAAAAGACGATTTTTTGTGCCGGCAACTTAGTATGCGCTACACTGTTCCGGTTCTGGGCTTAGCGTAGTGGCGGATTAGAGGAAAGAATTTTCTACTTTTAACCAAACTGTCCTTTGAGAAAGTAAATGCAAATATTCGTATAAAGTTTCTTGCTTTTTTCAGTTCGTCAATGAGTTCGTCAGCCGATTGTTCAGAAGCCCACGAACCATAAAGCGAACGAAGTGAAACCTCTTTTTTTGCTTTTTCTGTGGTTTTTAATGACTTTGAAAGTCGGGCGATAAGCTCTAACTTGTTGTCAGGACTTAGGTTAAAACTATTGAGTCCCGCCTGTTTTCTAAAGGTGTCGAATTCGACAAAATTCAGGTTATGAGAAAGAAATCGGGTTTTACCATCGTCCCTGCTGCCGGTTATGCACTTGATGGTGTTGAGTTCCTGCGATGCTTTACCATGCACATCCTGCCCCGGCGATTTGTGAAAATACGGAGGTTTGGCATTTACAATCCCATGCTCATACGCAATCACAAACTGCAATTTGTCCCGGAAGAAAAACCTGATATTCAGGCCATCATCAAACAACAAAATGGCCCCGAAACAAAACTGGAACGAATAACAAGGCTTACCGGGATCAACCCATGTCTTTGCCCTGTTTGCAAAACAGGTCGTATGGTGATTGTAAGGGAATTGCCACGAATACGGTCCCGGTTTTAAAATGATTCATTGTACCATACCTGGTAAAATATTTGTTGCAGCAAAACCTGTTATTTGCGTGGATTATTGAAGGCAGGTGATGTTTCGTTATATCGTTCGTGTTTCAGGTGCCGCAGTAGGTTTTGTAGTGTGCATCAAATCCGGCTGGGGGTTCCTGGAACCCTTCTATGCCCTGATCATCCTGATAAGGGTGGGACAGGGCATTCAGTAGTTCGTTCAATGGCAGCAGGTTGTTTTCGAAGGCTGCGGCTTTCAGTACCTGTTCCACCAGATGGTTTCTCGGAATAACTGCTGGGTTGGCTGAGCGCATCCTGGCAGCAGTCAGTTCAGGGCTTAAACCCTCTTTGCTCCGTCTTTCCGTCCATCGTTTCTCCCATTCCAGGAATTCAGTATCATTGCTGACGGTGGTGCCGTTCAGCACGCTTTGTCTCAGCAGCAGGAAGGTATTTGTATAGTCGGACCTGTTTCGGTGCATCCAGTGGAGCAGCTGTTCTGCCAGTTGTTTGTCGCCAGGTTCTTGTTGTTCCAGTCCGAGTTTTGCACGCATCATTTCCGTCCATTTTTCCTCAAAGAGTCCCGGAAATCTGTCCAGTGTTTCCTTAACCAGGCCTACTGCAGTTTGTTCGTCCGAATGGATAAGAGGCAGCAGGGCACCGGCCAGCACCCCCAGGTTCCAGTGCATTACTGCAGGCTGGTTTCCGAATGCATAGCGCCCATAGTGATCGATCGAGCTGAACACAGTATCGGGATCGTATGCGTTCATGAAGGCGCACGGACCATAGTCAAACGTTTCGCCTGCGATTCCGGTGTTGTCGGTGTTCATCACCCCGTGGATGAATCCCACCCGCATCCATTGCGACACCAGGCTTGCCTGTCGTTCCATTACGGTTTTGAGCAGTCTTAGGGCAGGAATCCCGGTATTTTTTGCGTCGGTGCAATGCCGCTCGATCACATATTCGGTAAAACGGGTAAACGCTGCTGGAGAAAGATATTCCCTGGCATATTCGAAGGTACCCACCCTGATATGGCTGGAGGCCACCCGGGTGAGGACTGCACCCCGGTGCGTGGTTTCCCTTTCCACTTTTTCTCCTGTTTCAACCACTGCCAGACTCCGTGAACCTGGGATTCCCAGGGCGTGCATGGCTTCGCTGATCAGGTATTCCCTGAGCATAGAGATCAGGGTGGCCTTACCGTCGCCTCTCCGTGAATAGGGTGTTCGTCCGGAACCTTTAAACTGAATGTCGAACCGGTTGCCTTCCGGGTCGATGTGTTCTCCCAGAACAATTGCCCGTCCGTCGCCCAGCACGGTATAATAGCCAAACTGGTGACCCGAATAGGCCTGGGCAATGGGATCTGTACCCGGGGGGATGATGTTGCCTGACCATATGCCAGCCAGTTCCTGCTGGTTTTTGACAGAATGGGGCAAGTGCAATTCTTTGGCAAGTTTTTCGTTGAACAGCACCACATGCGGGGATGGCACTTTTGCGGGCACCATCCGGGTAAAGAGTTCTTCAGGTAGTTTCGTGTAGCTATTATGAAAGTTCCAGCCGGTTTGTGTCATGGTATTGTTTTATATGAACAAACCTGTAGCGGGATTATTTGTTCAACGGGTTTGTGGTGACCGGCTTGGGGATCATTCGGCTATCGCCGTCCTCCATGCTTTTTCCCCGTTTGCGTTCATGCCACATTCATTCAGTGCGAAAGCAATGCCCTCCACACAAAGCCGGAGGTCTTCCTTGTCTGCAGACCCCATATGTCCGACCCTGAAGTACCTGGTTTTGATCTCCGGCAGCAATCCACCGGCAATGGCCACCTTTGCAGATCCCATTGCCTGCATAAAGTCCGGCAGGCTGATCGTTTCCGGCAGGATCGGTGCCGAAAGGGTGTTGGCGCTCACCTCCTCACTGGCAGGGATCATATCAAGTCCCAGCAATGACATGGCTGTCCGGAATGCCTTCCCCAGACGGTTATGCCTGTCAAACCGTGCTTCCAGTCCTTCGTTGATGATGTTTTCCAGGCCTTTTTCCAGTGCTTTGACCAGGTTGGTTGCGGGTGTTCCGAAATAAGCCGGCTTTCCTGTTTCGTAGGCCTCCATGATGGGCAGCCAGTTGGTCCAGTCGGCATAGTAGTTTCTGACCAGGGTTTTTCTTTCTTTCCAGGCCTGGATCGCCTTGTCCGAAACCACCATCAGGGCCAGTCCGGGGGGCACCCCGATGGCTTTCTGGGAAGCCGTGAGCACCACATCAATACCCCATTCTTCCTGGCGGATATTCTCACCGGCTACCGAGCACACACCATCCAGGATGGTCATCACCCCATGTTTGTTGCAAAGTTCGCCGATGGATTGTGCATCCATCTTTACTGCGGTGGAAGTATCCACATGGGTGAATGACATGAGTTTGTATTTTTTTGTGCTGAGGGCCTCTTCCACCTGCCTGGCTGTTATGGCGTGTCCTGTTTTGGCTTCGAGCAGGGTCACCTTTGCACCATGGCGTTCCAAGATGCGGGCGTAGCGTTCACCAAAGTAGCCGGTAGAGAGGACCAGGGCATGGTCTCCTTCTTCAGTAAGGTTGGCTGCGGCCATTTCCATGGCCAGGGTACCTGATCCGGCAATGATAAAAGGTTGTCCGGAAGGGCACTGCCACACCTGTTTCATCATTTTCAGGCACTGGCCAAAAGAAGCAATAAAACCAGGTGCAGTATGTCCGGGTACGGGTTCTCCCATGGCTGCCAGCACATTCGCCTCGCATTCTATGGGTCCCGGGATCATTAAACGCTTTCTGGTGCTCATGGTTATCCGTATTTTGGGGTTATGGTTTGTGAAACAACGTTATGAAGCCAGACCAGTGGTAATGCCGGCCTCTTTCAGTATGCCGGTTAATTGTTCTTTCGTCTCTTTTTCCAGAGGTTGAACAGGGTGACGAGTGGGGCCACCATAAAGTCCCAGTTGGTCCATCGCATACTTCAGTGCGGGGACGCCCCACCGGCGGGTTACAGCCCCGTTGGGTGCGACCATTCGTTGCTGTAGGGATCGGGCCGCCTTCAGATCACCCCGGATGAACAATTCCATGATATCCAGGCATTGCCGGGGCGCGATGTTTGCAAGGGCCAGGATGCCCCCCACGGCACCTACAGAAAGGGCTGGCAGCAGAAAACCAGCCGATCCGGCCAGCACCTGAAAGTCCGATCCAGCCTGGCCTGTCACCTGTGCCATTTTGGCCACATTGCCTCCCGAGTCTTTCAGTCCGACGATGTTTGGGTGGTTTGCGATCTGCAGGATGGTTGGCGCATCCAGGTCCATACCGGTATTGGCCGGCATGTTGTAAACAATCACCGGTATTTCCGATGCATCAGCCACACTGTGGTAGAAAGCCACCAGGGCTTTTGGGGTCATGAGACCCTTATAATAGAAAGGGTGAAGCACCATTGCTGCATCAGCACCTGTGCGGGCCGCTTCCCTGGTGAGCCATATTGTTTCCCTGGTAGATTGTCCCCCCGTGCCTGCCAGCATGAGTGTACCTTCCGGGATGGCTTCCCGGGCTGCCTCAAGAGCCATCACCTTTTCCTTTTCAGAGAGCATGACCAGTTCTCCATTGGAACCAAGTATGAGAAAACCGGTTAAGGGGTATTGGCAGAGTCTTTCAATGTTTGACCGGATCATTTCCTGGAACAGTGCTCCCTCTTCATTGAAAGAAGTGGGCAGTGGGGGGAATATGCCATTCAGTGATATGCCGGCCATGGTGGCAGAAGTTTTCAGGTTTGATATGGCTGCAAAGATAATTATTTCCTTTCTCTGATAACAGGATGACTTTTGGATCAATAGCCCAGCTTCCGGGAAACAGTATTCAGCAACTTTTTGCCATCCATTAAACGTTGGTAATTCTCAATGATTTGTGGTGCCACTGATGTGGGATCTGTCAGACTGGCCACGTGGGGTGTGATCTCAATGGCAGGATGGGACCAGTAAGGGTGGGAAGGGGGGAGGGGTTCCGTATCAAAAACATCAAGGTGTGCCCCAGAAACATGACCCCGGTCTATGCTTCCCAGCAGATCTGCTTCAACCACGTGAGATCCCCTGCCCAGGTTGATAAGGAATGCTTCTGGTGGCAACATGTCAAGAAGCTCTTTGTTGACGATGCCCCTGGTCAGCGGCGTGAGCGGGAGCAGGCATACCAGGAAGTCCGACATACCCAGGAACTCCGGCAGTTGCTCCCTGCCATGGTATTTGGCATAACTTGCCGGATCACTTTTCTTTGTTCTTGACCACCCGGAAACCTGGAAGCCAGTGCGCTTCAGTATGGTGGCCACATGGTGCCCGATCATGCCTGTTCCCATGACCCCTATCCTGGTTTCGGTGATGCGCCTGTACCGGTGTTTTTTCCAGACCCCGGTTTGTTTTTGTTGCCAGAATACGGGCATGCGACGTATGCTGGACATTATAACAGTCAGTGTAAATTCGGCCATATCGGATGAGAGCAATGGATCGATGATCCTCACAACTTCTATATGTTCCGGTATATGGGGGTCGGAAAGGATATGATCTGCACCGGCACCAAAAGAAGAGATGCAAACAAGGTTGGGGAACTCCCTGAAGATGCCATGGGGGTGGTTCCAGGAGAGGGCAAACCTGACAGAAGCCTTGTCTTTTATCTCGTCCGGCATGAAAACTCCGATCCCGGGTCCGGCCCTTTTCAGGGCATCAATCCACCTACTAAGGTTGCTCCCTGAGCTTACGATGATCATCGGCATGGTATCAATGGTTGAGGATCAAATATTACTGCAGGACAAATATCAGAAATTCTCAGGTAATTCAACGCTTTTCCTTTAACATAAAACCCCGCTCCTGATGACTTTTGGCTCAATGTTCCATCAACAGGAGCAGGCGCAAAAAAAAAGAAAAAGGGAACAAAAAGGCTGTTGAACTTTAAGTCCGGCCGTGTTCTGAGTTGTTTTAGATCTTATGTATGTTACATAAACATTACAGAATGGTCAGCACTCGTACGTTATCGGGCAGAACAGCCACCGTATCTATTGTAGCCTGCTCTGTCAGGTCACTGGTTCTGAGCAGATAATTTGTATCATCAAACCGGTAACGAAAGTAAATATAGTTTCCGTCAGATGAAATGGTATTGCTGGTCGTATGAGTCGGAACATCGATATCTATTTGCTGATCATCAACTACATTAAAAAACCCAAACTGCCTTAATGGGTAGCCACTTCCCGCTCCCACACGACCGTAATTGTTGACATGGAATTGTCTGGTATTTGCAGTATGTGTTGCTTCGTGCAGCACAGAAACCGTGCCGGTGTTCATATTTAGTTTTTTATTTCGTGATGCCGCGGCAGCCTCCCTGTCAAAATAAACCAGGTAATTATTGTCAGCCGTTATGAACATGGGATCAAATCCATACCCCACATTGCTTACCCGGGAATACTGTTCGTTATCAAAATCGTACCGGAACAGAATGCCATCGCTGGCAATCAAACTACCTCCACTGATTCCCCATGCAACGGTTTGACCATAAACATAGCGGCCGCAGGTAGAAGGATATATATGTTCGCTGATGCGTGCCAATCCATACCTGTCAGCATCTATTTCCGGCTGACTTAACGTCCAGCTTGAGATCAGGGGCGACACCTCATATCCGCCGGTTTCCGGATCCAGTCTGATTATCCTGTAACGCGGTTCATCATGCCACATCGCGTCCTTATAGGCAGACATTGCTACATAGAACACATGTCCGCTTTTACCAATTCGCACAGAGTTTCTTCTGGTAAAGCTGTACCTGTTGCACCCGGAACTATATCCGAAGTCAAGGCAAGGATTCAGGGTAGGCACATCATGAACTACGCCATCACCTATATCCATCCAGACACCCCTCCACTGATTATTGTCCGTAAAGTCCTGGTGCAAAGTAAAACCCAGAATACCGTCGGCCTGGTGGATATTTTGTTTCCAGGAACCAAAGTCTGTAGCAGTCCTGGTAAGTGGATAGTAGTCAGTCAGGTGGGTGAATTCTGCTTCTCCGTTGCGGATGCGCACCAGTGAGAGATAAGGATTGAGGTTCGTTGCATCCCTAAGGTGTATGGCAATAAAGTCATATTTTGAGGAGGGACTTGAATCATCTTTCTCACACGACAGTGTGGAGATGATCAGAAGCAGAATGATGGCCGGCAAAATTAAGATTTTTTTCATGATGTATTGATTTTGGTTAATATTATGGAAGTTGAAGGGGTTCATATGGCTAAAATAAAAATAATCTCACATACACCGAAAAAAATAAAAAATTTTTGTTCTATATTGCGCGTAACGTTGTATAAATAGTGCCTGTCTCTATTGTCCGGTTTCTGCGTTATACCTGTATTGAAAAAGAATTCTGTAGCGCTGATTTTCGTGGCCTTGCTTCTGACCTTAATGATCAGAAAGAACAATACAGGTTATATTTATTGTCAGCAGTAATATTATTTTGTTTACCTTTGCGGCGATAATTAAGGGTTGGGTTTTTTCTTTGCTCCCAATTTAACAATCGTTGTTGATCTGCAGTTTAATCTCTCCCACTCATTTTATCATTATCATTGATCCGGCCCGCACCTTAGCGTGGCCATAAATACTTTATTATACTTATGACGACTTTTAAAAGTCTTAAACTGACTAAGCCCATATTGAGGGCACTTGAAAACAATGGCTATAATCAACCCACTCCCGTTCAGGAGCAAGCCATCCCGCAGATACTTGCGGGCAGGGACATTTTTGGCAGTGCACGTACCGGAACAGGTAAAACAGCAGCATTTGCATTGCCCCTGATACAACTATTGAGCAGCAAGCAACGTTTCTCCAAACATCCACGGGCACTGGTGCTGGCCCCGACAAGGGAACTGGCACAACAAATCAGTGACAGTTTCAGGACATACGGGCAACAAGCCCGTTTGCGGCAGGTTGTGATTTATGGTGGGGTGTCCCAACAGGCACAAGTTGTTTCTCTGCGCAAAGGATGTGATATTCTTGTTGCCACACCCGGCCGTTTACTTGACCTGATCAACCAAAAATACATAAGCCTTCACTCGGTGGAACATCTTGTACTGGATGAGGCCGACCGGATGCTCGATATGGGTTTCATAAGAGACATCCAACGCATATGTGCTTATCTGCCATCCGAGAGACAGTCATTGCTTTTTTCGGCCACTCTTTCACCTGATATTAAGAAACTGGCTGCCACTATGCTCACGCAACCGGTAAGCATAGAAATCGAACCCGACATATCACTGGATACATATACCAGAGAACAGGTTTTCTTTATCGACAAGGCATCAAAGGTCAAACTGCTTGGACATTTGATCCGTGAAGAACAGATTGAACGCTCACTGGTATTTACCCGCACGCGCAGAGGTGCCGACAGATTGGTGAAGGCACTCGCCAGACAGGGTATTATGGCACAAGCCATTCACGGTGACAAGTCGCAGTCTCAGCGTCTCAGGGCGCTCAAGCAATTTAAGACCAATCAACTGAGTATGCTTATAGCCACTGACATAGCCTCCCGTGGGATCGATGTGCAGAGTCTGTCGCACGTGATCAATTATGACATACCTGAACAGACGGAGACCTATACCCACCGCATTGGCCGGACGGCAAGGGCCGGACAAGACGGTACTGCCTATTCTTTCTGCAGTCCGGATGAAAGGAATTACCTGACGGACATACAAAAATTCAGGGGGGAAAGCATTCCGGTGGCTGAACATCCATTTACCCTGAAGGCCCGTCCGGGTGGTGAGATACCCCTGAACGGGAAAACAGGCAAAAGACGTCGTATGCGCCGGTACAATTAGAAGGCGGCGGTACAATTAGAAGGGAGAAGATGATCAATCTAGAGGCTCTCTCCGAAGTCCTCCCTGAACTTTGCTGCCAGTTTCAGGGGCCAGTCAGAAACCGGCTCCAATTGTCCCATGAAGAAACGCAAAACAGGTGGTTCTTCCCTGAACCTGAGTCCGCCAACCAGGTCGCGGTTATCAAATAACCATTTGGCCCTGTCGATCATGAACATGGTTTGAGACAGGGTAAATACCCTGCGGGGAAATGCAAGGCGCAGCAGTTCCATGTCGGCCAGTATGTCATTACCGTCTTCGTCGCGTTCGCTCGAAATAGTACCACGTTCCATGCCACGGACACCAGAAACGATAAATAACGCTGCAGCCAATGCGCCTGCAGGATATTCCTCCTGCGGCACGTGTGGCAAGAACCCCATGGCATCGATGTGACAGCCGAGTGCGCCGGGGGGTGTGATCACGGGTATTCCAAGCCTGTCCATCTCATTCACTGCATATGCTACAAAAGAGGGCGATTGACTAATGATGGTTTCGTCGGTGGTTTCGTAAAACCCCACAGCCATGGCCTCGATCTCACGCACCGACATTCCACCATAGGTGAGAAACCCTTCAAATAAAGGCACAAGGTCGCGCATTTTCAGGTATAATTCCTCGCTTCCGGTGCAAATGCCTCCACCACGGGTAGAGCTCACCTTGCGACTGGAAAAGTATACAATATCGGAAAGCATACACATCTCGTTCAGGATGTCCTTGATGCTGCTTTGTTTATACTCTTCTTCACGTTGTTTGATAAACCAGGCGTTTTCGCCAATAAGACTGGCATCAAGCACGATCATGATGCCGTGAGCATCAGCAATGGCCTTCACCTGCTTCATATTCTCCATGGAGAAGGGTTGTCCGCCAATCAGGTTGGTCGATGCTTCAAAACGGATAAACGGAATCCGTCCTGCCCCGTATTCATTGATCAGGCTCTCCAGTTTGCCTATGTCTATGTTGCCTTTGAACTGGTGATTGCTTTTTATTCTGAGGGCCTCATCAGCGTATATTTCAAACACCTTCCCGCCGTTTAGCTCCATATGGGCTTTTGTTGTGGTGAAATGGTAGTTCATCGGGATGATGTCGCCTTCTTTGATGAACACCTGTGAAATGATGTTCTCGGCAGCACGCCCCTGGTGCACGGGTAATATGTAATGTTTGTCAAATACTTCCCTTAGCGCTTTTTCCATACGGTAGAAGCTCTGTGAGCCTGCATAGGCGTCGTCGGCATGCAGCATTGACGATAGCTGGTTGTCGCTCATGGCGTTGGTACCGCTGTCGGTGAGCATGTCCAGGAAAATATCGTTGGTATTCAGCAGGAAAGTATTGTACCCCCCTTTTTCAATGGCTTCCAGTCTTTCCTCAACAGGTTTAAGGTGCAGTTTCTGGACGATCCTGACCTTGTGCAATTCAAGAGGTATATTCTGTCCGTTGTAGAATTTAACATTAAGTGCTCCGTTTTCTTTCATTTGGTTTTTGGATTGGTGCGGATAAAAAAACGGGGCAAATTTAGTAAATTTGGGTTTAGGTCATTGCAAAAAACACTGGTTTATCAAAATGTATAATGCTTTTCCCATATGATGTATTGCAGCCGGCATAAAAATCATATCCTTTTGCACTTGTAATCAAAATCGTGTAACCAATTACCGGTGCCAAAGCATGCGGCAAGTTGTGAAACATGACATTTATTCAGAACATAGTTAACTTTTACAAACCAACGATCATGAACTTAAAAAAAAATAACCTGCGTTTAGTGATTATTCTGCATTGTATCCTCATCTCTGCTTCCGGAGCCTGGTCTAACACCATCATATTCAGTCAGCGGTATACCGCCGACCCGGCTGTGATTGTATATGACGGCCGGGTTTATATTTATGCATCACACGATGTAAAAGACCAGGATGGATTTAAAATGGATGGCTACACCTGTATTTCTTCTGATGATCTGCTTAACTGGACAGACCACGGTGAGGTGTTGAAAGCATCGCAGATACCTTATGTGGATCACTTTTGGGCACCACAGGCAATCTATAATGAAGCCAATGAAAAGTTCTACCTGTATTTCTGCCAGGACCATATAGGCACCGGGGTGGTGGAGTCTGACACTCCGCTGGGCCCATGGACCGATGTTCGGGGCACCTTGCTTATGGAAGGACACCGGGTTGATGTGGGTGTGTTTATTGATGATGATGGTACGCCATATGCCTACTGGCCGGGTGGTATCGTGAAGAAACTAAAACCAAACATGATTGAATTTGAGGAAGGCGAGTGGAGTGTCTGGAATGATGACGGCCATGAAGCACCTTACGTCAGAAAATTCAACGACAGATACTATTACATGTATATGACCTTCAGCGACCATGAACTGTGGTCGTGTGAGCAGTTCAACATTGGCTGTGACGACACCTACCCCTGGGCAAATTTTTTTCACCGGTACCATTTCCTGGAGTCTCCCACCGGTCCGGTTATTGAACCTGAAAGCATCCACGGCCGCACCATGATGTGGCCCCTGGTTGGTGATAACACCCACCCGGCGGTATTTGAATTTCACGGCCAGTACTACAGTTTGTATCACAGCAAAATACTGCAGTTACAGAGAGATGAACCCGGATATCACCGAAACATCGGACTGGACAGGATTTATTTTGATGATCAGGGTCATATCATCCCTCAGGCGATTACCAAAGAAGGTCTGCGACAGGTAAAATACCTGAATCCCTACAAGAGACAAGGGGCAGAAACCATTGGTCGCGAAGAGCGGATCCAGACAGAACCTTCGACCGATGCAGGTGGTGGCCGGATGGTGACGCAAATCGACAGGAACGACTGGATAAAACTATTTGGTGTGGATTTCGGTAGCGGGGCTGCTTCTTTCGAAGCCAGGGTGGCGTCAGCGGCTTCCGGCACAATAGAGGTGCGTCTAGACAGTGTGAATGGCAGAACCGTAGCCGTGCTGGATATACCCGATACCGGTGGTTATCATAACTGGGAGACCGTTAAAACCCCTGTTGCAGGGGCCGAAGGAGTGCACGACATGTTCTTTGTCTTTACCCAGGGTGGGTTTCATTTCAATTGGTGGCAGTTCCATGGCGGTGAACCATCTGGAGCAATTCCACCCCCGGTAGTGAAACGGGTAAGCATACGTTCCAGCGCAAATGACCGATACCTGTCGGCTGCGGGATCGGAGATCAGTGCCAATGCATCACAGGTTGGAACGTTTGAAACCTTTGACCTGATCGACAACGAAGATGGCACCTATTCACTCTTTAACCTGGGAATGAATAAATTTGTTAGCATGCAGGATGGGTCAGCCGTGGCCAGCGAAACCAACGAAAGCAATGCTGAGCGGTTTCTGCTCATGCATACCCCCAATGGCTCATATTGCCTGTTTTCACAGTCAGGAGAGTCATACCTGTATCTGCCAGATAACGGAACAGGTCCCATCAAAAAGGGAATTGATGAACCGTGGAACAACCCTTACCGTGAAGTGTCACGGTTCTGGATCAGCTACCTGGATGTGCCAGAAACCAAGCCACGCTAGTCAAAGAACAGGTTCTATTGTTTGGTGAATTTCTTAACGACGACAGCATCATTGAAGATCAAGCTGACCAGATATATTCCATTTGGCAAATAACCAATATGTATGGTTTTCATATCTGCATCCACTATGGTTGGATCTTCGCTGTAGACCGTTCTTCCCTGCAGGTCATTAATGATTATCTTGCGGCATTGATTCATATTGTCATAATGAATGTGCAATTTGTCATTTGCGGGATTTGGATACAAGACAATATGTTTTGTATGGGAAGGATTCTCAGCGTATGTTGTGGTGCTTCTGTTGAGCACATATGCATACACTTTTTCCGAAGCGGCACAGTACATTTCATTTCCTCTCTGGCTGGCCCTTAAAGTAACCCTGGTCCTGTTTGACAGAAGTGTTACCGTGTCAGCAGTGAGTGTTGCTGATCCGGAAATAAGCTCCAGTGTGACAGGGAGTCCGGATGTGCTGGCAACATCAATCAGGAAAGTACTGTCAGTAAGTTGTATGGCCTGATTTGCAAAAAATATTTCCTGTTTTTCGCAGGGCATAGAGAGAAATTCGCCCGAAATTATGTGGTCGATGCCATATATGGTTTGCCATTTTACAGCGAGGTTATCACCCCCGAGTTCTTCCTTCATCAAGGCTTCAAAATAATACTTTTGGCCACCTGTAAGTGAGATGGTATCTGACCTTTGTTCAGGATATTTATCCCATTCTCGTTCGTGTGTCCAGTGTGGCACATGGGCAATAAGCCGTTTATTTTCCTTTATTGAATCAGTACTAAGCCAAAACGCACCATTGTCATCGCTGGAGATAAAAAACACATAGTCGGCCGTGTATGGGGCACAAATGAAACCACTTAACCTTACGCCATAGTTATCTCCGGTATTGACAGGTATTTCGATTGCATCCAGGGTACTGATAAAATCCGGAAAGGTGTTTAACGGGATATCCGACACACTTGCTCCTGGAATGTTTACCCACTTTTCAAACAGAATCGAACCATCAGAATCTATACAAAGGTGATCGGGCAATCCCACCTCAATTTTCAGCAGTGTATCTGAAACGGCACACCATTCCCAGTCACCACCTTGTCTTGCCAGGAATCTGATTATTCCGACACTGCCATCAAGAATCACTTCATTGCCATCCAGATATGCCGGACCTGACAGAATTTCAAATGTTACAGGCAACCCTGAGGAGGAGCTTGCTTCCACAACAAAGGGGTCACTATCAGCTTTGATGTCATCATACCTGTTATGGGTGATGATCTGCTCGCTGCAGTCATGGATGATACGGATGTTTTTGTAAACAGAATCGGGGCAAAATTCGTGGTCTCCTTTCTGAAAGGCCTTGATCTCTATTTCACCCTTATAATCAAGGAGCGTGAGCCAGTTCTCATCGTTTATGTCGGCGGCACCCTGCATTACCTTAAACGAAACAGGCAGCCCGGAAGAGGCATTGGCAAGTAGCTGCAACCCTCCGTCAGAAGACAATAAATCTTCTGGCGGGTCAAAATCAATTTGTTGCGGTGTGCACGCCTCAAGCAGTGAAAAGGTCATCTGATCCAGAAACAACCCCCTGTCTGCATTTGTGAAAAGGATCCTTAGCACAACCGTCCCGGAATCAACAATGAAGTTTTTTGATGTGGTTTTCCAGTATTCCTTACCCTGGGTGTTTTCAAGGGTAAAAGGGTCCGATACAGCTTTGTTGTCAACAAAAAGCTGTATTTGGTTGTCGTCACATATGGATGCATAGCGCATCTCTAATGCGTATTTGCCTGCCTGTGGAAAATTCAATGTGTATTCGAGCCATTCTGCAGTTACTATATCGGCCACGCAATATCCACCTGGTATTGTATCGATATCCACGCCATCATTTCTGTAATACTGAAAAAAATTGGTGTCAAATGCATCATAGTAGGCATCGCCATTACATCCTTCATCATAATCTTCGGCCTGAAAAGTGCCCGGCATTATATGAGTATTGTATGGTTTGCGTTCTTTTTCGCATAGTATTTCCAGACCCCAGGCGGCAAAATCAAATCTGTTTTCAAAATGTATTCTGATCGTGTGCGCCCCTGTTGTTAGATACAATTTGTTTTCGGGGAATTCGTTTCTGCAAAAGCCATCCTGCTGGCAGGAAAAGGAGAGGTTGGGTGTTTTTTGATCTTCTCCTGCTTCGATTCTGAAAACGCCGGTGCCATTTCTTTGGGTTGATGCAATGATCACAGGAGTGTAGTATGCTTCTTCAGAAACGTAAACCTGATAGGCAAGCCATTCTCCGCTATCCGTAAGCACAGAAATCCCTTTGTTGTCAGGAATATAATCCATGTCGACCGGATGATCCCTGTAGTTATATGCCCATCCGCTATTGTAAGGTGTATTGTCATGATAGGCAACGCCTGGTTCACCATTGTTATAGGTTTCAGCTTCGATTATCCCCGGAAGGTTACGCGGTACTCCGCCAAATGCCCGTTGGTCCTGAAGTTGCGAAAACCTGTAGTTAAGCCGGGTTTGCGGCGCTACATCCCCAAACTCCCAGAAATCCATGATATCAGGTTGTTCGGAGAAACAATTGTCGCACCATTTAAAGTCGAACGCGAGTTTCTTTTGTGCCGCTCCCAATACATAGCGTGGAATCTCCATTTCAAGCTGGTTTGATGAATAACGAAAGCTTCCCTGGTCGATTCTGCTCCATATACCCGCTTCGTTATTCCAGATCTCTATATCACATTTGCCATCATCCCGGGTGTAATTGATCCTCAGATCATATCCTTCCCATCCTGTATTTTTTCGCATGTCTGTATCGATGAGCAAAACCATCCACTGGGGCTCTGTGGAGGGTGTGAGATCATCTTTGGTTTTTGCATAGAAGAAAACAGACTCCTCATTATATGCCACGCGCGTCTCAATAAAGTCATTTCGGGCAGAATAGTTCCTGTACCACAGGGTGTCCCTGGTTCCTTCAATGAAGGTTGGGTTGCCTCGAAAATCGCGGTTTGCCACATCGTCGGGGGCATCATAATAGACCGGAACAATGTCGTTCCATTGATCAAATTCTCCATTGATTACAATGTCTGTTGGCGGTCCGGGAAGCTCCGGCCGTTCAACACCTTTATGAATTCTTAAGTGTCCGGCGGTTTGCCAGTAATAGTTATCGGCATAGAGCCCTTTCATTGGCTCAATGTCTCCTGAAAACTCAGGATTGAACTTGTCGATAAAAACCCCTTCACCCTCGCTTGCCCTTGCCGGCTTTCCGAGCCAACCGAGTCCATCCTCCTCCCAGCAGGCAGCCCACCATTCGTTGTACCTTGCCGACAGTACCATTGGCGCACCCGAGGCATGCGCATTTTGCCAGTCTCTTTCATATCGGAGTCCTTTGTCTACATCAGGCGTAAGCCATTGTCCGTTGAAGTTGGAAATATCGAGGTTATATCCTTCTATCGCTGTGGTTCCCTTGGTTTGTAAACCATCCATAAAAATGGGAGCACCGATGGCTTTCCCTGTACCATAGCACTCTATGTTTCCATCAACATCGTAAGCCGGATAGGTACCCCACGTATTCCATACGTGGCGGTAATCAGGATGGTTGGGCTCCAGGTCCCATATCAGTCTGAATGTAAAAAACTCTTTAAAATAGCTCAGCAAAGATGGGTCAGAAAATTTGGTCGGGTCCAGATCAGATGTAAGTCCTGGTTTAAACCCCGGAGTATTGTCGGGCATGCTTCTGTCAAGGCCCGCCATGATATGAAGAAGGGGTTTTCCGCGGTAATAAAAGATCATGTTGTCATATTTGCCCTGGGCGTATATCAGGTTGTAACAGAACTCCATTGACTCTTCGATATCAGTGCTTAGCCACACTGCGATACGTGGTACGGGTACGCCCTGTTGCTGGAGGGAGGTACCAATTTCAAGGTATTGTTTTAAGACACTCCAGTTCTCACTTTCTTCCATATTCCAGTTGTTCCAGCCCCCCGCACCATTTGTAAAGTCCCAGAAAACATATTCGAATCCGGCTGTGGCCATATCGACAAGCTGTTTTCTGATGATCCAGGGATCGGCACCGTGGTAATACCCTGCCCAGGACTCAGATGGTGTCCAGTTGGGGAAGACCAATGGCCCGGGTGGATCAAACTCGAACTTACGGTGATACGGGTTGGCCTCCAGAAATTTATGTATGTCATAATGGTTGCCTATCCGGTTATTCCAGGCAGGAAACGGGCTGAACAACAGACCAAACCACCTGTCATCCTTCGGTTCGCCTGCTTCTGCCCAGGTAGGTATCTGGCGACCCAGCTGATCGGTTGCAACGGTGCCGGTCCAGGGAATCTTCTGATTGGGGGTGGTTTGTGCATTTGCAGACATAGTCACCACTGCCAGTAATACGTAATAACAGATCTTCCTTGTCATAGACTAATTATTTGTGCGTATGATCTCTATGGCCAATGCCGCTGGCAGACATACCGGTTCCGGTTAGTTGACATTGAGGCATCCGTTTGCTGTTCACGAACCCAATCTGAGCCACGATGTGGGTTGCATAAAAATCTTTAGCCGGTTTGCAAAAAAAGCGAGGAAGGGGTTTTTCCCTTCCTCGCCAAGACAATCAAGGGTGATTATTTAACCATAAACCTGGTTACGAACGTTTCTTCGTTTTTGGTGACCTTAAGCAGGTACAGGCCTTTGTCGAAACCACTGACGTCGATTTCTGCGATGTTGTCGTTATTGACAGATCTGTGTACCAATCTTCCGATCATGGAGTAAACCTCCAGAAGTGCATTGTCAGCTTCGGTGACATACAGGGTATTGCTTGCAGGATTTGGATATACATTGATCCCTGCTGTGTCGACCATATTTATAGACGTGGTGTCTACTACGATCCTGATAAAGTAGGTTCTGGTGGTGGTACCGTCTTCTGCTGTCACCACGATCGTGATACTGCCGTTTTCCTCTGTAATTTCATAGGAAGCGTTTGGATCGCTGAGCTCTACCTCAATGGTTCTGTCGGCGTCAGCTGGAAGGTCTACCCTGTATTGCAGGATATTTGGGGCGAAGTTAGGCAACGGTTCTCCTCCAATGTATATTGCCTTAAGGCTGGCATCGTTGTTGCCCATAAATCCTTCATAGCGGAACACCATATCGCCCAGGTTGAAACCACCGGCCGCTTCGTTGATCACGAATGCGAGCACATGCTGACCTTCCATCAGTGTCATGCTTGTATCGAGCGAATAAGGAACGAAGTCCGCGGGGGCTGGTAATTCTACCTGCGACAGCATGATGTCGTCGTTGACCATTACGGTAAACTTCTCGTTAAACCAGCCATGAATCACTGTGAAATTGAATGTAACATGATACAAGCCAGGCTCCTGTACGTAAATGTCATAATACAGCCTTTCGCCCGGATCAGTCCAGCCAACTTCGTACCTGCCATGGCCACCAGAAATGTCTACGCCTTCATGCGGACGGTATGCACCACCATTATTGGTGGGGTCAGCATCTACATACCCGACTCCAGGACCACCATCATTGAAGTTGACAAATGGCAAAATGGTTGTTTCGTCCGGATTGGCTGACATGATGGTAGCAGGCCTGGTTTCCAGGAACCTGATATAGTCGATGGTAACCATTCCTGTTGAAGCATCATCCACGGCATCGATGCGGAATTGTGATACTACGGTTAGTGGCTCCCAACCAGACACACCGGTAAGGTTCACCAACACATTCCTGAATTGCGTGTCATCGCTTTCAAGCGGGAAGTAAATATGCATTTCCTCATCGTTTTGGGTAATTGCTGTGAGTTTGCCCCGCGTTCCCGGGGTTTCATTTTTGATGCGGATTTCAACCCATTCATTGTCAAACACCTGCCAATAGTCCATTACCTCACCGGGAACCTGTGGGTTTTCGCCGGTGACTTCGATGATCAGTTTGCCATCCTGAACATTGGCATTGGCGTTCACTGCATTGCCGATGTCCCATCCTTCTGCGTCGTCAAATTCCCATGCCATGATCTGTTCAATGATGTCGATTTCCAGGCTGTTGCTGACACCCGAACCATCGAGTGCTGTTGCGGTGACCACTACAGTACCGGGCACCATACCGGTCAGCAGGCCGGTTTCTGCATCGATGCTGGCAATTTCTTCATTGTCGATCGAATAGGTTACTTCCTGGTTGGTGGCATTCAACGGCAGCACCTCAACCATCATTTGCAGGCTGGTACCCGCAATGATCACCGTCCGCCCATCTTCACCCATCACTGTAATACTGCTTACAGGCATGCTCTCTTCAAATATATTTATGGTTTTTGTGCCGGTGACTTCTGTGAGATCCCTGGCAGTGGCTGTAACAACAACTTGTCCGGCTGAGACAGCAGTGAGTTTGCCGGTCTCTGCATCAATCTCAGCGATCTCCTCATTGTCGACCGACCATGTAACATCCTGTGAGGCCACTGTCGGATAGACCACTGCTTCGAGGGTGACACTGCTGCCGATGCCGTATACCTCATCAAACGGACTTGAAACGACAATGGATTCGGCCGGAGGCAATTCAGTCAGAAACCTATAGAAATCTACATAATAAACTCCTTCATCAACTCCTCTGGGCCCATCAAACCGTATTTCGTTAATGTACTGGGGTATATCGCCCCACCAGCTTTCCGGATCAGTAAGATCAATAAGCACATCTGTGAATTCATCAGCGTTGGTAGGTATATCTACACGATCTACTCCATACCAGTCTTCGCCAAACCGGGCTGTGAATCCAACACCGTTTCCTTCTGACTGGTTTTTGATTCGCATCCAGAAATACTTCAGATCTCCCAATGTCCAGTAATCCATATATTCTGACCAGACATTTGGTTCCTGCCAGGGCATGTCGGGAACAAGGGTTACCTGAAGCATCCCATCCTGAATAACAGGTATGCCTGCTGCCCAATCATGATCCAGATCCAACCCAGTATCATCAGGATCGTCAAATTCCCATGCAGTTCTGAACTCATAAGACTCCAGTACAGTAATTTCAACCGATCCTGCAACGTCAGGGTTCATTTTTGACGTCGCATAAACAGTAACTTCACCAGCCGCAACAGGCGTCAGCAAACCACCTTCACTTATTGTGGCAATTGCTTCATCACTTACCGACCAGGTAACACCTGTTTTTATGTACGCTACAATGTGTTCTTCAAATGTGACGTCAGCATAAAACTGGATCAGGTGATCCAACCCGTATGCAGTGGTAAACCGGGAAGAAATTACAACATCCTCTACAGCGTCAGCAAAAGGGAATTCTTCTACAAACCGGTAGTAGTCAACATAATATGCTCCTTCATCCACTCCCCTTGGTCCATCGAAACGGATCTGGTTCAGGTATTTGGGGAAGTCGCTCCACCAATTGTCAGGGTCAGTCAGGTCAATGATCACCTCTCTGAACATGTCGTCGTTGGTCGGGATATCTACCCTGTCCAGCCCATACCAGTCATCTCCTGCCTGGGCCGTAAAGCCAACTTCATTTCCTGCTGATTCATTCTTGATGCGCATCCAGAAATAGTTCAGGTTATCCGTTGGCCAATACTCCATGTGCTCTGACCATACGTTTGGTTCATCCCATGGCATATCGGGCACCAATGTCACTTTCAGCATTCCATCGGCGATCTCCGGAATGCCAGCTGCCCATTCGTGATCCAGATCGAGTCCGGTATCATCTGGGTCGTCAAATTCCCACGCGGTGCGCACCACATAGTCTTCAAGAACGGTAATCGTGATCGATCCCTCAACCTCAGGATCAATGGCTGATGAGGCAAAAACAGTTACTTCCCCATCTGATACCGGGTAGAACAGTCCATCCTCATCCACGGTTCCGATGTCTTCGTCACTTACCCGCCAGGTAATCCCTTCCCTGACGTATGCCACGACAGACTCATCGAATACCAGTTCTGCTTCCAGCTGCAGATGGTGATCCAGTCCGTAGGCTGTTTGCAGTGGTGCAGTGATCTTAACATCATGGATGGTCTTCGGGAAGTCTTCCACGAAGCGGTAGAAATCAACCCAGTATACTCCCTCGTCGACCCCTTTGGGGCCGTCAAACCTGATTTCATTCA
>PWKN01000251.1 GCA_003559735.1 Bacteroidales bacterium
GGTTCAGGGCTTGTGCAGTAAAAGATCTTAAGGAATAGTGAAGGATCAATAGGAAAAGTTAAATAAATGTTTTAAATTGCAAAAAACAGCACTTCTAATAAGCTGGTTTAAATTATTGTCATGTTTTCCCTGGTTTGAGCTTCAACCATATACCGTGTAAGTTGGTACTTATACAGATTTTTGGTGGACCGGAAAGCGTGACATTAAAACCTTGAGCGTCATGCGACACATTGTTCATTACCTGGTTATCTGTCTTTTACTCTGTGGATATTCGTACCTGCTTAATGCCGGAGAAAGCAGAACGATCTCTGTAATAGTCTATGACCACTGGACTGAAAGGCCTCTTGGGGGAGCCCTGGCCATGCTGTACCATCGCGGACAGGAAATTGCCGAAGCGTATACTGATGAAGATGGGAAAGCACTCCTTGAGTATACGGTCACAGGCATACACCGGCCTGAACTACAGGGTAGTTCATTGATTACCGGATACATTTATCCCAATCCATTTGTATCAGAAAGCACGGTGCCACTTTATCTTTCTGAGCCACAAACAGTGCATGTCCGCCTTGTCAGTCTGACGGGACATGAGCTGGTATCCCGAAAGCAACACCTTGAACCCGGCAGTTACTCCATACAATTGTCAACCGGTCATCTGTTGCCGGGCATTTATTTTTTAAACATCATGGGGAACGAAAGCAAAACGCTCAGACTGATCAAAGCCGGACTGGCACAGGGAGGCCCCGGCCGGTCGATCAGTTTTCAGCCAGATTACACATCAGCTGCACATGAAACGCTTTCCCGGGGTGGGGACGGTATTTCTGAACAATCTGCTGAATCAGAATACTCGGTAATGGTTTCAAAACAACGGTATACCGCACGGAGTGTATTGGTTGACATTGATAAGGATACCATACTGGAGTTTCCGCTTAAGCGGCTCAATGAAGTGGTATTTGCTGCAACCGGAGATGAAGGTGAGGAGGCCACCACCAAACTTCAGGTGACCGGCGAATTATTTAATCTTTCAATCATCACTCCTGACACCCTTTACATGCATGCAGGCAATTACACTGTCCGCTGCAACGAAGATTTTGTCGAACCACTGGAAGAACAGATAGCGATTTCAGCCACCGACACCAGTTTTGTTTTCCAGATAGAATCGGTCAATGCCATGCTGTTTGTTGGAGACGACCCTGAAGATGACCTTTTGTTTGTAGTCGACCATGTTGACGGCTACTCGATATATTATCACGGAGTGAGGGAACCACCGGGCGAACCTGAAAAAGGAAATGACGGAAATTGGTATGAGACACCAGGTATCCGGGTAGCTTATTTAACCATAACGCACGCAGACGGGACACAGTCGGTGGTGATATTTAACGAAGAGTATTACCCAATACGCTGGCTCACTGATCATTACCTCATCTCCGTGAGGAGAAGGCCTGACCAGGAAGTGTTTGATCCGGAAGCGGCAGCAATGTCAATATACTCCAATCTCAGTGGAGACAAAGAGATTGTGGGATCTTTGTCCGATCCGGGATACGGTCCATCTGAACCACTGATCCCATCGACTCGCTTATGGAATGAGTCACCAGATGATCTTCATGCGCATACAAAGCATCCGGGGCACCTGCCGGTGCCATACAGTCATACAAAGCAGATGGAAGACACCATAACAATGAACATCAGCGTGGGTGACCTGTATGCCCTGCTCACCTGGATCGATGGGGAGATGGGAATTGTTCACGAGTATGCGTGGAAGTTTCTGCAGGACTACAGTGATGATTTTGATGAGATATGCCAGGTAGCAAGTGTTGAGGGCCCTGACCAGGATCTGTATATCCGTGCGGCCATTGCATTCAGCGCTGCCGCAACTGCCAGGGCATATGCCGACGCACTGGCCGAAAATGACAAGCAAGATCTGACTGACCAGGATGGATGGGGAAAAGACATGCAGTGGCCTTTCATTCCACGTCCCGTACCAACCCTTAAACCACCCACTCCTCCCAGTCTTGCTTCAGGTATGCTGGGATGCATGCTTTGGGCTGAATTCCATCGACGCAGGATGGATCGCTCCGGGATCACCATCCCCGTATTGGTCTGCCGGGGTGCTACTGCCTGGAAAGGGATGTGCATGAACGACTTTTTCCTCAGCACAACCATCAACTGCGTGGTGCAATGTCCGGTAACCCTGGACTGTTTTATTGACATCTGCGCTCCCGATGTGATGAATATTCAGTCTGTATTAGAAATTCAATCAGAATACTGATCATGAAAAAGCAACAACACCAAATATTCAAAAAATGGTCTTTTCATATTTGTCTGTATGTTCTCTTTTCCATTGCAGCATATGGCGGTCAAGGTGATGATGATATGCCGGAGTGGCTTGTTTTCAACAGGAGGACCACCGGTATCCCTGACAACAATCTGAAAGCACTGGCGTATGATGCAGAGGGCACCTTGTGGGTTGCAAGCTATAGTGGTATTGTATCTTACGATGGAAAAAGGTGGGCCATCTATAATGAAGAAAACAGTCTTTTACCTGCCAACTGGATTTACAACCTGTCGGCAGACCCGGCTGGCAACATTTGGGTGGGCACCTGGGGCGGTGGAGTGGTATATACCGGAACCGACACGTGGACCATTTATGACCAATCTAACTCTCCACTGCCAGGTGGACGGGTATCAGCGATCGGTTTTGACAAACACGGTACCGCATGGATTGGTCTCCAAAACGGCCTCGCCTTATTTGATGGTATAGAGTGGGTCGTCATTGACATGGCTGGCTTTGGCCTGTCGCATGTCACCATTTATACTATTGATTTCGGGCCTGACGATACTGTATGGCTTGGAACCAGCAGGGGATTTGCAATATATGATGGCACAGAATGGTTGGTTTACAACCGTGACAATACCGATATGAAGAGCAATCGCGTGCATGCAATCGCATTTGTTGAAGATGGAACGTGGGTGGGTACAGACGGAGAACTGATCCATATTTGTCATGACGGAGAATGGAAATATTACCGGATGGACAATTCAGATATGGGCAGCGACCGCATTAATGCCATTGCTGTAACCAATGACGGTATGCTATGGTTAGGTACGGAGGGTGGCGGACTGATCAGGTTTGACGGGGAAAGCTGGACAAATTATACCACAACAGGCTCCGGGATCCTGTCCAACTGGGTAACGGACCTCCTACCTGCCGAAGGTGGGGGCATATGGGGAACTACCGCAACAAGCGGATTGTTCCACTTTGACGGCCAGGAATGGGTAAATTATGACATGAACAACACAGGTCTGTCACACAATCATGTCCGGTCAATTGTCCACGACAGGCATGGCAATGCATGGGTGGGCACATATGGTGCAGGCATATTCAGCTTCAAAGAGTTTCCCGATCCGTTATATGCCCATTACGCGCAAGACAAC
>PWKN01000037.1 GCA_003559735.1 Bacteroidales bacterium
CAGAAACAATTTACAGATTTGAGGTAGACCCTTATGGACTTAGTGACTTGATAAGATAAGATAAGTATAGCAAACAGTAATAAGGCCTTGAACTGATATGGGTGTAATATTGGGAATGAATAATGAAAAATGGAGGGAATTAACCACCAAGCATCCAAAACAAATGTGGGATAAGCCGATTGATAAAAACATGTAATCAGATGAGGCAACCATAGCTTTATTTTGCCTCTATTGTAGGTTTCTTGTTACTATTTTGTTACCGCTAAAAACATAATAGCCTGCCTATCAAATGATAAGCAGGCTATTTTAGTAGCGGGGGCAAGATTCGAACTTGCGACCTTCGGGTTATGAGCCCGACGAGCTACCTCTGCTCCACCCCGCAGTATGTGTTTAATAAGGGTGCAAAAATAGTAATTTTTATTATCTAAAACAAGCATTTGGTCAATAATTTTCAATAAAAGCAATAACTTTGCCGTATACTTACTGTCCAACTCATATGCATAAAGCTGGTTACGTAAACATAATAGGCAACCCGAATGTCGGAAAGTCAACACTCATGAACAGGTTACTGGGTGAAAAGCTTTCTATCATCACACCAAAAGCGCAAACTACGAGACACCGAATTTTGGGTATCGCCAATGGCACTGACTACCAGATTGTTTTTTCCGACACCCCGGGCATCCTGTCGCCCAGCTACAAATTGCAGGAACATATGATGCATTTTGTAAGATCTGCCCTGGAGGATGCCGACCTGTATATTGTCCTTACCGATATTTTTGATGAACAGATCCGCGAGGACATACTGCATAAGATCAACCAGTCATCCATACCGGTTTTATTATTGGTGAACAAGGCAGACCTGGCCAAAGGCGATGAAGAGGTGCGACTGTGTGATCAGTGGAAGAAGGCCTATCCGGATTGGCAAGTGATGGCCATATCGGCATTGATGGCTTACAATATTGATACGGTGCTGAAAAGCATCCTGGAACTCCTGCCCGAATCACCTCCTTTTTACCCCAAAGACGAACTGTCTGACAAGCCAACACGGTTTTTTGTTGCAGAAACGGTTAGAGAAAAGGTGCTGATGAACTATCACCAGGAAATTCCTTATTCTGTGGAAGTGGCTGTTGACACCTACCAAGAGGAAGAAAACATCATCCGCATTCGTTGTGTCATCCATGTGGCCAGGGAAACTCAGAAGGGGATTGTCATCGGACACAAAGGAAGCGCACTGAAAAAGGTGGGTACCGAAGCAAGAAAGAGCCTGGAAGAGTTCCTGGGCAAAAAGGTGTTTTTGGAGCTCCATGTAAAGGTGAGCAAAAACTGGCGTGAAGACGAAATGCAACTCCGCCGCTTCGGATATAAATAATGACCTAAAAATCCAGATCCATGTCAAACATCGTCGCACTTGTAGGGCGCCCCAACGTTGGCAAATCGACCCTGTTCAACCGCCTGACAAAAAGGAGGATGGCAATTGTTGACCCTACCGCAGGAGTAACCCGCGACCGCCATTACGGCAAATCCGATTGGAACGGGGTGGAGTTCTCAATCATCGATACCGGGGGTTATGTGGCGGGCTCTGAAGATGTGTTTGAACAACAGATCCGCGAACAGGTTCAAATTGCCCTGGAAGAATCGTCAGTCGTACTGTTTCTTGTGGATGCCATCGAAGGCATCTCACCAATGGATGAAGAAGTGGCCGGCATGCTCAGGCGCAGCGGAAAAAAGTTTTTCCTTGTGGCCAATAAATCTGACAACAGCAAGCTAATGAACCAGGCCAACATGTTTTATGAGCTGGGTGTAGACCATGTGTTCCCGGTATCTTCGATCAACGGAAGTGGCACCGGAGAACTGCTCGATGAACTGGTTAAAGCGCTCAGCAAAACACCGGCACCCGACATAGAGGATTCCATCCCAAAGTTTGCCGTTATAGGCCGTCCAAACGTTGGCAAATCTTCACTGATCAACACCCTGCTGGGCACCGAAAGGACCATTGTAACCGACATACCGGGAACAACACGTGATACCATCTACTCAAGGTACCAAAGCTTTGGCTTTGATTTTTATATGATCGATACCGCC
Source organism: Bacteroidales bacterium (assembly GCA_003559735.1). Taxonomy (GTDB): domain Bacteria; phylum Bacteroidota; class Bacteroidia; order Bacteroidales; family UBA7960; genus PUPG01. The sequence continues at coordinate 2,083 of PWKN01000037.1, forward strand.
GGATTGCGAAAAAAGGGGAAAGTACACGAAAACATCGAATTCTATTCTGTTATGCGTTCAGTAAGGGCCATCGAGTTGTCAGACGTATGCCTGCTGATCACCGATGCCAGTTCACCCTTCGGATCGCAGGACCTGAATATCTTTTCGCTGGCGGCCAGGAATAACAAAGGCGTGGTGATCCTTGTCAACAAATGGGATCTTATCGAAGACAAAAGCCATAAAATTGCAAAACAGTATGAAGCACAAATTAAAGAGAAGATTGCCCCACTTACCGATGTGCCTGTAATATTCACCTCTGTACTAACAAGGCAGCGTGTCCTGAAAGCCATAAACACTGCCGTGGAAGTCCACCAAAACCGGCAACGAAAAATCTCAACAAGTAAACTAAACCAGGTATTGCTTCCCATAATTGAACAAACCCCGCCACCATCTATCAAAGGAAAATATGTGAAAATAAAATATATCACACAGCTGCCCACCCATTACCCGTCATTTGCTTTTTTCTGTAACCTTCCGCAATACATTAAAGAGCCATATATGCGCTTTCTGGAAAATAAGATACGCAACAACTGGGATTTTTCGGGTGTCCCGATAAAGATTTATCTTCGCAAAAAGTAAAGTACAATCACAGAAACCTGTCCCGAATATGACAACAAGCGAAGTCCCACGAATTGATAAATGGCTGTGGGCCGTGCGCTTATTCAAGACCCGAAGCATGGCCACCCAGGCATGTCGCGCGGGAAAGGTGAAGGTTGACGGACAAGCGGTTAAACCTTCGCGCGAGGTGCAAAACGAGATGGTCATCAGCGTACAAAGCGGTCCGGTACTACGCACCGTAAAAGTTATTTCACTGCTGAACAACCGTGTGGGGGCCAAACTGGTAAGTCAATATATGGAAGACCTTACCCCCGATGAAGAGTATCAGAAACTGGAGATCATTAAAAGTCAAGCGGGTATGCGCCCATTCAGGAAGGGGCGTCCAACAAAGAAAGAGCGCCGTGAACTGGATGAATGGTTCGGTCCGGATTCAAAGAATACAAACGACCAGGAATACTAACGCTTGAACTGGATGAATGGTTCGGTCCGCCTCCTTCGCTGCAAAGGCATTGAAAAAGAATACTTTACCTGCGGCTTACTCCACCTTGTATCCTGACTGAATGAAAAGGATGAATGATACAGCAGTGGCACCATTTTTATATATTTGCATATTCATATTTACTGATGCCATTATAAATACACAGAAATCTTATTAAACCACCATTGTTATGCAGAACTTAAATACATTCATTGAAACAAACAAAAAACGCCTCCTGGAGGAGTTGTTTGAATTGATACGAATTCCATCCATCA
>PWKN01000280.1 GCA_003559735.1 Bacteroidales bacterium
TCCGAACAGCTTGTTGCGCTGCTCCATGTTCCAGCCCCGGTCATCCCACGGGATATGCATAAGCAAGACCAGCAACTGATCATTGTCAATACGTTCCAGTTCATTTTCAATAAACACCATATGGTCATCGGTGATCTCGGGCCGGTAATACCTGTTGTCTCCATCAATAATAAAGCGGATGTTATCGATCACAATGAAGTGAGCCTGGCCATAACTGAATGAATAATAAGATGGACCATAATGCCGGAAATAGCTTCCCCTTGCAGCAATATTGTTTGCCGCCGAAAAATCAAGATCATGGTTCCCAATGATGTGTCTCCATGGAATTCCGATCGTGGAAATGAGTTGGTTCAGCGGGTCAAACAGGTCAAGATCATCAAAAACAAGATCACCCAGCGTAACACCAAACGCGGCATTTGTCCCGCTAAGCTCCTCAACGGCATCCCTGACCATATAGTGCAGCTCCCGCTCATTGCGTGGCTGCGTATCGGCAAAAACGATCACTTCAAACTGATCGGGTTCATCAGCCGGATAAAGCGGAAAGTCGACCTGCCCAGGCAAAGAACCCGTTGGCGGCAGTCCGTCGAAATGATCCCCTTCAGCACCACCGGGACTATGAATATGGTAAAAACGGGGTATCTGGTGGTCATCTGTGGGGACGTCCCAATGCGACGGTTTAATGACAAAAAGAATTGTGTGGTCACTGACCTCCAATTCATAGCGACCTTCCGCACAGGTCACCACAATATCCCTGCCGTTGGAAACAGCCACTCCCTGCAAAGGAATATCGGTGCCGGGATCAAATACGCCGGTGTGACCCACATCGTGAAATACCACACCGCCAACTGTTTCTGTCTGTTGTTGCAAAGCCTGCGCCGGGAACACCTTGCACAAAAAAACCAATAATATAAATAAGCCATTCACGCCGGATCCCGGATAAGTATGCTTCATTTTTCCCATTGTATTGCTTCCGTTTTAAGGGGTTCAACCATATGCGTACCTGCGAAAATAGCATTATTTTTTTATTAAGCAGTGAATTGTCCGGCCCGAACCGGGTGAGCCGGACCACTTTGTTGTGTCCGGCTTATCGGTTTCTTCATTGTGCATCATTTGGGGAACTGACCCGAAACAGGAGGATCAGCCAGTCCGGGCTGCAAGTCAATTTGCACTGTAGGTATGGGATAATACTCGTGTTCCCCTTTTATGAAATTCGGTCCCAATTCTTCTGTCCTGTCCAGTCTGACCAGGTCAAAGAACCGGTCGGCACCCCACTCAAACTCCAGTTCAGCTGCCCGTTCATCAATGATGTCATCGATTGTGGCGCCTGAAAGTGGCGGCAATCCGGCTCTTTCACGCACCTCATTGATATATTGATCGCCGGCACCCGGACCATTTACATGTATCAGGGCCTCGGCATACAACAACAGGGCCTCGGCATAGCGGAATATCCTAACATTATTGAATCCCCCGTAACGATACCTTCCTGCTGTTTGCTGGCTATATGGCAGGTAGTTTTTAAACCAGAACGCTTCGGCAGCACCCCGCCCTTCTGCATTGTACCGGTCGAGCAGTGCCTGCAGGTCAGCAGGGATCCTTCCAATGGAATCTCCTTCCTGGGTAGCGGTATTTGGATATATAATGCTGGTTTCAAGCCGTATTCCTTCTCCCCGTTCCTCCATGAAGTCAATATACTTTTGTGCCGGCATGGAAAAGCCCCATCCATTATTGAAAGAACCACCATCAAACCTGGTTCCTCCCTGTTGTTTGATCCCATGCGCCACATAGTACTGGTCAATCCAGGAAGTATGGCCGGTAGCCGTGCCAAAGTCGGTATGGTTCATCTCAAAGATGTTCTCGACAGAAAACTCCCCTCCTTTTTTGAACAAATTATAATAGTCAGGGAACAAAGAGAAGACACCGCTTTGAACAATGGCCTCTGCTGCCGGCAGCATGATCCCGTATTCGTGAATGTCGGCAGCGGCTTTCGCCAGGAGCATATAGGCAGCCCACCGGGTTACGCCACCTTTGTTTGTAAGTTGGGCCGGGTGCGTTGAAGGGAGATGGCCGACGATTTCATTCAGCTCCCTGATCACATAGTTTACAGCCTCCTTCTTTGGGGCCCTGACCAGGTTGCCTGCGGGAGTCAGCCGGTCATAGTGGGGAATATCCCCATAGATCCGTGCCATTCTCCAGTAAGCCAGTGCCCTGAAAAACCTGACCTCTGCCTTGTATTGCTGAACAAGATCCTGGTCTGATGCATGCTTTGCAAACAGTTCGAGTTCTTCCAGCGCAGCATCTGCATCCCTGATAAGTCCGAAATGGGCCCTCCACAAATTATCGACAAACCATGCAGCCCGCAGCGATTCATACCTGAAATCCTGTATGTCTTCCATAACAGGCTGATCGGTCTCGTGCGCCCCTTTAAAAATAAAATCACTCCTGAAAAGCATCATACAGTAGTTGGCCCAGTGATGCAGGTTATTTGCGTTGGCACTGGCATATATGCCGGCTACGGGCTCATACATCCTGCTTTCATCAGTATAATCAACCTCTTCGAGTGGCACCTGTCCCTCTATAGGCTTATCAAGAAAGTCCTCACAGCCACTTATTATAAACACCATAATAAATGCCGTAAATGCTATAATTATCCTTTTTTTCATGATCATCATATTTTAATAAGTAATGTTCACACCAATGATAAAACTGGTCGGTATGGGATACACTCCGGCGGCTTCTCCCTGGCCTGTAACCTCAGGTGTAAATCCGTTAAAAGAAAAGAATGTAAATGGGTTCTGGGCCGCAAACCTTATCCGCACTTTCGAACCCGCATTACTTCCTGGCAACAGGTCATGGAATGTATATCCAAGGGTAATGTTCTGGATCCTGAAAAACGAACCGTCTTCCACCAGGAAGGAACTGAGCGGGGTAAGGTTCCAGGAGGTTACCATACCTCTTGCTGAGGGATAGGAGTCGGTTGTACCCTCTCCTGTCCACCTGTTTTCGTAGAGGTCCACGTCAAAGTTATAGTCTGAATGCCACGCCCTGTTTCCTCTCAGCCTGTTTATCAGTTTGTTTCCATACACCCCGTATACTGATACGGAAAAGTCTATGTTCCGGTAATCCAGGTTGATTTGTCCGCCATAGGTGAACCTCGGAATATTGGCACCAAGGAATTGCCGGTCATTTTCATCAATGATGCCATTGCCATCCACATCTTCGTATTTTAAAAATCCTGGCTCTACCTGTGGATGTGCGCCTGTATCAAGATGTTCCCCGATCTCTTCCCAGGTCTGATAAACACCTACCACTCTGTACCCATAAAATGAATACAACGGGTGTCCGACTGCTGATCGGCGGCGGAATTCTGCCGATCCGGCATCGATATAAGGCTCGCCTCCCAGGTCGAGCACCTCATTCCTAAGGGTGCTCA
>PWKN01000010.1 GCA_003559735.1 Bacteroidales bacterium
ATGGATTTTGCCGGCAAAACCATGTCATACACAGACCCTGAAACCGGTGAGGTGATCCCTTGCCAGATATTTGTGGCCTGTTTGCCCTATTCCGACTATGCCTTTGTTATGGCCGTTCCCAGCCAAACCCTCAGTGACTTTATCTACGCCCTGGGATGCTGCCTGCAGGGTCTTGGGGGTGTTCCACCTTCTTTGGCATCTGCAAGATGCACGATGTAAACCCCTGGCAATGGATGAAGAAGGTCCTGGAGATAATCCCCGAGCACAAGGTCACCCGACTGGAAGAACTATTGCCGCAAAACATGAACCTGGACCAATAGCCCAATCACCCTACTTCAAACTCTTAGGTGTTTTTATCTGCCTTTTGGCTGCATCGCATACGATCAGCAAGGGATTATATTGGTCAACATATTGCATGGCTGGCCGTCATGAGTGATCATAAGCCTTTACACAAAACAATTCATTCCGGCAAGATGCAGTTGGTCGGATGCATACATTGCAACAAAAAGGTAAGCAAAAGGTAAGCAGTCAGAAGAGATATTAACGTGTTTAAAACCGGGCAAGGAAGCCGGGGAGGTTGGTTTCGGTGGCGATGCCGAGTTTTTTCCGGATGCGGCTGCGGGTGACCTTAATGCTCCCGGGACTTTGGTAGAGCAGCTTTGCAATTTCCTTGTTTTTCATCCCCAGTCGCATAAGGATGCATATCCTGATGTCGCCTGGCGTTAGAGAAGGAAACTGCCCGGTAATATTTTTGCAGAAGGAAAGATGCAGGTTATGGAACGCCATTTCCACATACTGCCAGTTGTCTTGCCCATTGTTTTGCTCAATGTCGCTGAGCATTTCGCGAATGAGCATTTCGGCCAGAGGCTTGTCGCCCAGGAGCGTTTGCAGCTGCTTGAGCTTGCCGGCCAGGGCGATGTTGAACTGGTTGCCACGGGTGATCATTGCTGCCTTGGTGGTCAGCTCCAGGTTTTTGACCGCTATTTCCTGGCGGTGGCAGTTTACAAACTGTATGGCCGAGTTGGTGCGGGCAGCCAGCTCGGTGGGCTCCACGGGTTTCTTCAGGTAGTCGTGGGCGCCGGCCGCAAGGGCCTCGTTGAGATCGGCAGGAGAGCGCATCACCCCGCTGACGATGATTACTGGAATGTGCGCCGTTTTGGGGTCGGCCTTTAAGGCCTCCACCAGCTCAATGCCCGACATACCGGGCATCTCCCAGTCCGATATGATGATGTCTGCTTCGGTAACGCCAAGCAGCTGCAAAGCTGCTTTCGCCGACGTGGCCTGGTAAAAGGTGTAATCCGAATCCAGGGCCTCATAACACCGGATCAGCGCCTGGGGATGCTGTCAACATTGTCATCTACAATCAGTATTTTATGCCGGCGCATCATCACATAGCTTTATCACCTGGTGATACATGGGCTCATTACAGGCCGCCAAGGCTTCCAATAACATCGATTTCCACACCAACAGGTTTTCCGTTTTCCCTTCAATTGCTTTTTCAATCTCCTCAACGTCCGTAAAGTGGTAAACGCTGATCAACTTTAGCTTGTCGCAGAATGGTACCAGGTAGGTTTTTTCACTGTTGGTAAGCCGCAAAGTGGTGTTTGCTTTATGGTACCAGGTAGGTTTTTTCACTGTTGGTAAGCCGCAAAGTGGTGTTTGCTTTATCGCTTGAGCTTAATATTTCTTTTATTTCTGATGTCTTCTGTTGGATGCTGGATAACGGCAAGGTGAACCAAAAGACAGCACCCCTGTCCTTGCCAGCGACTGCGCCAATCTCTCCCCCGTGTGCTTCTACGGCCATCTTGCAAAATGCTAACCCTATGCCTGTCGATACATCGTAGCCTGAACTGCGCGGAGTTCCCTGCGAGAATTTGTCGAAAACAAAAGGAAGGTAATCAGGCGAGATCCCTTCACCATCATCCTCGATGGTGACCTTTACTTCTGATGGACCTGATGCTTCGACAATAATACGTATCTCTGCGCCTGTATAAGAAAACTTAATGGCATTGGTGAAGACATTGACAATCACCCTTTTTACAATCTCCTGATCAACACGGACCATAAAGTCGGATTGCATATTGAGACTGAATTGAAGGCTTTTTTGCTTGGCAAGGTATGATATTTCAGTGAATGCCCGGTGGACGATCTGTACAAGAGATGCCTCCTCCAATGAAAGCTTCATGGAAGAGTTTTCGTATTTCTGGACGTCGAGCAGGTTCGACACAATGTTGAGCATCAGAAACCCCGATTGCCTGACGATCTCTTTCTGTTCACTGTTAAATTCATTGATGTTCAGGATCGCATTCAACGGGTTTTTCAGGTCGTGCACAAGAAAGGCATTCATTCGTTCCTTGAATTTTGCATGCTCTTGCATTTCTTTGTTTTTGACGTCCAGCTCTTCAGCTTTTGCAGTTATCTCTTGGTTTTTCGAGGCAAGCAGCGCGCTGGCCTTCTTAATTTTTCGCCTGTTGCGCACAACCACCACTATGAAGCCGGCCATCAGGAGCGATACCGTAAAAGCAGAAAATAGGATTATCTGCTGACGTGCAATGGTTTTTGCCTGGATTTCATTGCGCTGCTCCAGCATGATGGCCTCCATCTCGATCTGTTCGGTCTGGAACATTACTTTCAATGAATCCAGGGCGGTATTGCGCTCCATTTGGTTCAATGAATCTTTGACTGTGACATATTCTTTAAAATATTTTACCGTTTCCTCATGGGCATTCAGTCCGCTGTTAGCGGTTATCAGGCCCCTGTAAACAGAAATGAGGTTTGAATATGTTCGGGCTTCGGTAAATACCGGCAAGGCTTTTTCAAGATGTTTTTTTGCTTTTGCGTATTCACCCAATGAGTTGTATGCACTTCCAATGTTCGTGTGGGTTATTGCCATCCCCATTGGCCTGTTCAGGATTTCATAAACCTGCAGTGATTGCCGGTGATATTCAAGGGCCTTCGCCTGGTCTCCCAGTTTGTCGTATGCATTGCCTAAGTTTCCATATACAGCTGCCAAAAGAAAAAGGTTTTGGATTTTTTCGCTAAACGCAACAGCGTCAAGGTATTTTTTCACGGCTTCTTCGTACCTTCCCTGGTTTTTATACATGATTCCCAGTGCGTTGATCGCAATGCCATGGATGTTATGGTTTTCCTGCTCGGCTGCAAGCGCTATGGTTCTAAGAAACCATTTTTCTGCTTCGGAATAATTCCCATCCTCGGAGTATATCCTGCCCAGCCTCACATACACCGAAGGTAAGCGGTGCATGGCATCAGCCGCTTTAAACAGTGCTTTCGCTCCCAGCAAATGTGTGAGCGCCGATGTTTTTTCGCCGCGATGAATATGTATCGTTCCAATGTTTTCGCTCGCCACACCTGCCCGTTTATTGTTTCCCAGCTGCTTGTAGAGCTCGTGTGCTTGATGGAAAACATACAGGGCAGAATCAAGCTGTGGTTTTTTTTCATGCAAAACCCCGAGGCGGTTATAGGCGTCGGCCTTTTGGAGGGTGTCGTTGAATTGAATGGCGTATTGCAAGGCTTTTTCGAGGTAAATCTGTGCTGAGTCGTATTTTGCCTGGCCGTAATAATTCAGCCCGATGTTGTTTTTGGCTTTACTCCTGGCAGCTGGAATTCCCAGTGAGTCAGCCATTTAAAGAGCCTTATTACCATAATATATCCCTTTTACCGGGTCTGTTCTGAAAAAATGGAAGCTTAACTCAGAATAGGCGTCAAGCTTTACTTCTCCCTGTTCTTTGTTCAGTACTTCTTTAAGTCTCTCAATTTCGGGTGTTTGCGGCCAGAGGTTTGTATGCGGCATGATGCTGATTGCAAGCATGCAGCATAGCAATATGAGTTTGCGCGGAATCATATCTGATGGTGTTAGTGGGTTACAGCATGCAACAACAAAATACAATATCTTGACAGTATAAAAATAGGGATTATTTGTTAATTAAAGCCAAAGAAACGAAAAGGAACTGGAAGCTCCAAAGGAACTGGAAGCTCCAAAGGAACTGGAAGCTTGCGACAGCAACTTCCAGCTTCCGACCAGAAGCTGGAAGGTCTTCCGGCCAGGAACTGGAAGCTCCCGAAGGGACTTCCAGCTTCCGAAAAGGCAGATAATAGGTATATTTGCGCGAACGAAGAACAGACGGAAGTTTCCGGACAGAACATTTGAAATATCTAATTTTTTATCGATGACTTATTTTAAAACATTTTTTTCAACATTCGCTGTTGCATTTTTGCTCTATGCAAAGGTGTTGCCGCTGCACGCCCAGGTGCCCGATCCTGACGGCTCGCTTGCCGAACGCCTGTCGCACCACGTACATCTCCTTGCAGCCGATTCTCTGGAAGGACGCTCTCTGGGTTCCCGTGGTAAATACATAGCCATTGACTATATTGCCAAACAATTCGAGGCGGCCAAACTGCAGCCGTTTCAAAATGGTACGTATTTGCAGCCCTTTCAGCTGCGCCATGCTAATGTTAACCTGGAGGCAACAAATGTGATTGGTATGATTGAAGGCAGTGATTCCCTTCTTCGCCACGAATACATTGTTTTGGGGGCTCATTACGACCATATAGGCTTCGAACCTCAAAAAGAGGGTGAAGAGCGTGTTTTCAATGGTGCGGATGATAATGCTTCCGGGGTGGCCATGCTGCTTGAACTGGCCAGGCATTATGGGCAGCACCCTGAAAAAACGTCCCGTTCGCTCATATTCATTGCTTTTGATGCCGAGGAGATTGGTTTAAGGGGGGCAAGGCATTTTGTGGAAAACAGCGGACTTGATGATATATTGGCCATCCGTTTGATGTTCAGTTTGGATATGGTAGGCATGTACGAATCAAACAATGGGTTGGACATCAAAGGGATCGGAGCTGTTCTTGGAGGAACTGAACTGGCTCAAAACCTGTCTGAAAAACACGGCATAAGACTGAAAAACACTTCGGCCGAAATCGAAGCCCGCACCGACACCTGGCCATTTGGTGAAGCCGGCATTCCGGCCGTGCATGTCTTTACGGGCTTTAGATCATCACCCTACCACCAGCCACAAGATGCAGCGGATCTGCTCGAATATGAGGGCATGGCCCGCATCACAACCTATATGAAGGAGCTGGTTTCAGAGTTATCTGCGCAACAGGTGGTCGAGCCGTCACCACGGTTTGTACGTGCAACGACGCCTGGCGCAGTCAGGGTCAAATTTGGCGTCCTTGCCACTACAGGGGCCAGCCGGCATCGTTATCCAGACGCATATTACACCTCCGGAAATCCACTGTTTTCAACCGGGGCCGGTGTGTTTGCACAGCTGCATTTGGGCAGGAGCATCATACAACCGGAGCTTTTATACGATTACAACGGCAGCGACACGGAAGAAGGCAAGTTCCGCAGACACTCCATTACCTTTCCGCTGAACCTGCAGTTACCCGTCGCATACGAGGCAGGTGGTCTATTCAGATTGTTTTCGGTGACCGGGGTGTACGGACGTTATTCCTTCGCGGGAACAGCGGGTGAACAAGACCTGGACCTGGGTGGGTTGCACCGGGATTTGGAATGGGGGTTGAACCTGGGGATGGGATTTCAGATATTCAACTTCAATGTGGCCTATAACTGGCGGCGTGCACTGAACACAGTTACCACCGACGAGCTCAACAGCTACGCTTCCTCTGGCATGCTCACAGTGGGCTATTGTTTTTGATATAAGTCATTGGGAGTGATGGAACGAATCAAAAAAATCATTTGCATCAGAAAAAGCAAAAATAACCGGGCATCGGCACAACCGCGAAGATGGCGTACGAACGCTCATTTCCCATTATTTGTTCAACACCCTCAATAACCTGTACAGCTGCATACTCGTTGATAATGGGCCCCTGGCGCAGGATATGCTGGAACCCAACATCAGCCGCATCGAAGCCCTGCACCTGGCCACAAAGTGCATAGACGCTTATGAGGCCATGAACATGCTGCACAAGCAAAAGTAAACGGTTTTTAACCTATTACACATCCAGTCGTTAAAAAAGGCTGGATTCTCCAAACTTGATGCTTGAATTAGTTCTTGAAGCCGAACGGATTGGTATAGGTAGTTCCACCTTCACCAATAATTTCTGCTCTTACATAATTACCCAGTTCCGAAGCCCTCTTGTATGGAAATTCCTGACCTGTATGTATAACCGCTCCATTAGATATCCATTGTATGGATTCGTCAGCTATAATGCCTTCACTGGTGTTGACTTCAATCCTGATGAAGCCTTTTCTTCTGTTATGAGTTATTGATTCAATGCGAGGGGTAAGAGCTTTATCCGGATCATTCCCCTTGTGTAATCTTATCGAACTAAAATAATAGGACCCGCTTATCAAGGCATTTCTTAAAGTCTCAGTTGAAAGATCACTCAGTGGCAATACAAGCCAGTCGCGGCCATAGTGCACAGACCGGTGAATATCGTCTGTGGCAAACCCCCAGACTGGTCTATGAGGCATCAGCTTTACCAGCAAACTATCCCATAATGCCCGGTCAAGTGTATACTCAGTCATGGGCCTGGTTCCATTGTGCACTTCCATTCCAATGAGATGATTGTGCCTGTTAAAATAATTGGTGTAATGAGTAATTACAGAGTCAGTTAAACCACCATCAATATTAAACTTCCGGGGCCAGTGCATGGCAGGATGGGCCAATACAGCCAGAGCAAGGTCTGAATGATCTGCCTGGTTTTCCAAAACCACATTCAGGTCGCGACTTTCGGCCTTAAAATCAGTAAATAAACTTAAAGTATGGTGATGCCGCGACAATTCGTTTCCCATGATGGCCAGCATGCCCATATCATTGGGGTCTCTGTTTTCATAATCAGCATTTAAGTCTGAAAAACCTGTCCATGGATAAACCACGCGGTCATGATCGGTTATAGCCAATATGGTGTAGCCCATCTGGTGGTACTGATCAACAACTTCATGCGGTGGATAACGGCCATCCGTTTCGGTTGTGTGGGCATGAAAATTTGCTTTATGCTGGGTAGCTTCCTCCCAATTCACCTTTTCGTAGGGATTTAAGACCAAAACAGGACCACTGCTTTGCCGGCACATGGAAAACACGCAAATTACCACAATGAAAGAAAGCGCCCTCAACAACCAGGGTGTGTTTTTTCTACTGCATCGTTTTTTGAGTTTTTTTGTTGAAATAGCTGCTAAATTCATCGTTTTTGTTTTTAGGAGTTGGTTTTCTGTATGTAAACATAAGACTTTCGGTGTTATCTGACACTCTCTTTGAAACACTTTTTCGTTTTTGTGTCTTTCGTTGTAAACCTTTTTAATCATTCCGCCCAAATAATCCTTACATTTTCAGTTTTTCTATAAACAATGGGCTCTTTTACTGACATAAAATCAGAATACATGATCCGTGCGTTCTTCACATTTTCGAGATGCAGGGCAGGGCGTACATCATCCTGATCAAAGGTGGTTTGTACGTTGAACAGGGTAAGGTTTTTCACATGCCTGAAATAGATGCCATAGGCAGGATAGGGCAGTTCACTGCCAAACATGCCGGGCCATGGATAATTTTTCTCGTTTTCGGGCATGGGGTTCCACTCGGTCGTTTGTGTTCCTCCCACCATTTCCATGCGGATATTAGACAGGGTAAGGTTCTCAATATAATGCCCCGGGAAACCGGTTATGGTTGACGAAAAATCGTTTTGCACATTCCGGCAAATGATGTTATCCAGTATGATAATATTACGCATCTGTCCGGGGGGAGGTTCTATGCCACCATATTTCCTGCCCCTGTTGCCCAGTTTCAGAAATAAAGGGGCATAACTGTTTTCAATAACAATATTGGAAATGGTAACGCCATCCATGATGCCGCCATCAACAATTTCGAGGGCAATACCGGCTCCATGCAATGTGGTTCGCAGTGGATCAAAGACTTTTTCTTCAATGGAGGGCCTTATTACGCAATTGGAAATGGTAATATTCTGAAAGTCCCCTCCGGTTTCCGTTCCAACCTTGATGGGGGTTATTTTGCTGGCAATGATGCTGTTGGTAACCACAATGTTTCTGCTGGCGCGTGTGCCCAATGATTTAAACACAAGCGCATCATCGTCGGCATCAATAAAAACATCAGATATGGTAACATCCTGACATTCATCAAGGTTTAATCCATCGTTATTGGCGTTGCCATGTGAATAAATATACACACCCCTGATATCGAGAAAGTCACAGCGTTTGTAATGGTTGGCCCAGTTTGCCGGGTGAACGATGCTGACATCATGGATTTTAATATGCCTGCTATTGTACATCATGATCAGCCGCGGGCGTTCGGGTTTGTGCCATGTACTGCCATCATCGGAAGTGGGATACGACCTGAAATCTTCACTGAGAGCACCCCTTCCATCAATGATGCCTTTTCCGGTTATGGTAATATTCTCTGCCCCATCGGCCATGATCAGGCCAAAATATTGCTGTCTGTCAATGCCGTTCGGCCTGTACGATTTCATACAAGTGATCATATGTATGTAATCATCCGCATATAAGGAACCATATAGGGTAGCCCCCTGCATCAGATGGAGCTCCACATTGCTTCTGAGCATAATCGAACCCGTAATGAATTGGCCAGAGGGAATGATCACCCTGCCACCTCCATTATCATAACAGGCATCTATGGCCTGCTGGATAGCCTGGGTATTTACCTTACTACTGTCTCCTTTTGCTCCGAAGTCTGTTATGTAATAGACACCGCTGCTGGTTTTTCGCGTATTACACTGCAAAAACAGCATGCCCAACAGCACGGAGACTAAAATAATATTCCTTCTCATTTTAATCATTTTACAATAGAAATATCTGATGAATTAATAACGTAAACTGGTTCATCGACCGCCTGAAAATCGGAGTAAAGGATCTTGGCATTGTGCACCCTATCCAGATACAGCGCCGGGCGGAGGTCTTTCTCGGCATATTCGATCTGCATATTGAATATGCGCAGGTTTTTTACATGCCGGAAAAAAATGCCATAAGCAGGATATTGCTGGTGCCTGCCATACATACCCGGCCAGGGATGGCCTTTTTCATTCTCAGGCATGGGGTTGATATTGTCGAGCCCGATACCTCCCTCGCACTCCATACGGATATTGGACATGGTAAGGTTTTCGATGTAATGCCCCGGAAAACCCGCAATAGTGCTGGTATAATTGTTCCTTACATTCTTGCAGATGATATTGTCGAGAATGATGTTTCGCATCTTTCCGGGTTCGGGTTCAACACCACCGTATTGTCTTCCACGGTTTCCCAGTCGGATAAAAAACGGGGCATAGCAATCCTCCATCACAATATTGGTAATGGTAACACCGTCCATGGTACCGCCATCGGTAATTTCCAGGGCTATGCCCGAGCCGTTCATCTGTTGGCGCATGGCATCATAGTGTTCTTCTTCATAGGAGGAACGGATAATGCAATTGGAGATGGTAATATTTTTAAAGCCCCCTCCCGACTCGGTACCGGTTTTGATAGCCGTTATTTTGCTGGCAAAAATGCAGTTGGTAATGGTAATGTTCTCTGTATCCCTGGTGCCGAGCGATTTTAAAATGATGGCATTGTCGTCGGTATCCAAGATACAATTGCTTATAACAACATCCCTGCATTCATCCAAATCAATACCATCTCCATTGGCATTGGCGTGTGCATGAATGGTTACCCCATTAATTTCCAGAAAATCGCAACGCTTGAAGTGCATCGTCCAGTCGTTTGGGTTGATGGCTTTTATATCATGGATCTTTACATTCCTTGAATTATAAAAATACAACAAACGCGGACGCCTGGGTTTATGCCAGGGGGAATCAAGCTCATCGCCCAGCGGATAGCAGGCAAAGTCCTCGCTATGCTGCCCATTTCCGTCAATCGTTCCCTGTCCGGTTATGGAGATATTCTCTACCCCATCGGCCATGATCAGGCCAAAAAAAGAATGTCTGGATTTCCCATCTCGGGAAAAAGATTTCATATCAACCAACCGGTGGGGATAATCTACAGAGTCAGTTGAGCCAAAGATGGTAGCACCCATCATCAGGTGCAACTCCACATTGCTCTTCATAAAGATGCTGCCGGTAAGGTATTTACCTGGTGGCACAAGCACTCTTCCACCGCCATTTTCAGAACATTTGTCAATGACTTTTTGGAAAACCGCCGTATTCATTTTCAGACTGTCGGCACAAGCGCCATAATTCAAAATATTGTAATCTCCATTATGCCGCACTTCTTTTTCAGGAGCACAGGAAAAAAGCATGATACATGCAATTCCTGTAAAAATGGCCATTTTTCTTTGTGTCATGATTTAGTTTTTTTGGGTGAATGTTGCCATGATCCTGACATAGCAATTTGAACCTTGATTAAGCAAAAGCAAGAGTGGCTCCGAAACCATAAATCGATCAATTTATGAGATAAAATGGTTGGGTGAAAATAGTACCTTCTCCACCTTCAATTTCTGCCCTGACAAATTTACCCCAGGCAGGAACATTTGATTCAGATATTGAATTTCCGTAATGTACGGTCTCTGAAATTCCTGTGTTTGGGTTATGGGATACCCATCTGATTTCCTTAACCTTACTTTGATCATCTATTGTAAGCGTAACCCTGTTACCTGTAAAAGTCACATTCGTAATGTTGAATGCCCGTTTATTATATTGTTCTGAAGGCTTCCAGAGCCATGAATGACCGTTTCTCAGAGCATGGTAAACATCACGGGCACTTCCATCCTGTATTTCAGGATGCAATGACCCCGGGCGGAAATTTTCAATCAGAATAACATCCCGGTTCCATCCAAGGGTTGTTTCACGGTGCATGTCATCCTCGCCAAAAAGCCATACCGGTCTTTCATGGCCTAATATGTGCACAATTTTATCAAAAAACTCCCTGTCGCCCGGATGGTTGTCAACCCTGTTGTAAACAGCCTGACCGATCAACACATCAAACCGTAAATACATATCAACATACCAATGAGCAGTAAGTCCCCACCTGTCAACATATCTGCCTGGATGCGCAAAATATACTATCCCTCCCAGATCTGTTATTTTCTGCAGGGTTTCAGCTTCGGTAGGTCCACCGGAAGTGAGAGAATTAAAAAGACTTACCATATGATGGGGGGCTGAAAGTTCAACGCCTTCAACCGATACCATCCCCAGCGCAACCGGATCACGATCCTGGTAAGGCTCATTTGCCATCTCTTCATAGGTTTGATCATTCCATATTGATGGGCTCTGAACATGTTTAATTGTCTCATATATTTCGGAGAGGTTAGTCCATGGATAAATGCTGTTAATATAGTCACCGGGAATATCATAATCGTGTCCTGCCAGCGTCAGAATCCTATATCCTTCTTCATGGTATCTGTCAATGGTCTGATGGGGATCATATTGTTCATTGCCCAGTCCGGGATGGGTATGAAACTCAGAGTCATAATACCCAATCTCAGCCCAGTTGACATCCTGGTAAGGCGACCAGAACTCTCTTTCTGTGCGATTGGAACAAGCAGAGAGAAAAAGAATTAAAAAAGATAGACCTGCTATCAATAGAATCAGGGTTGTAATTTTCAGTGTTTTCATGGCAATTTATAATTAGGGTTTTTTACTGGCATTTGTGCGTTGACTTCAATTCTCCACTGCTTAAGATCATAAATTAGTTGCTGGGCAACCTCCTGTTCATGGTCAATTAAATTGTTTGTTTCGCCAATGTCCTCACCAAGATGGTATAACTCATAAGCCGGTTTACCAGTTTCCAGCAAGCTGTTTTCAAACCATTCAATAAGTTTCCATTCGCCCCTTCTTATGGCTGCTGCCGGAGGGGCTTCGGCCTGGCGTTGATAGTGCGGATAATGCCAGTGATGGCTCCGTAAAGGCAAGGGGGCATCATCCATTAAAACGGGAAGAAAGCTCATTCCATCCACTTCAGAAGGTAACTCTATTTCCAGCATGGAGGCAAACGTAGGTAAAAAATCATAAGAAGAAACGACCTCATTGGTAACCCGAAGCTTATCGATAACCTGAGGCCACTGGATAATCAGGGGTACGCGGATACCTCCCTCATACAACCATCCCTTCCCCTTTTTGAGCGGTTTCTGATCAGCTATTCTCAATGCCTCCCCTTCGGGATAGTAATCCATGAATGGAACATAGTTGTTTATAGCCAGGCCGCCATTGTCTGAATAGAAAATCACCATGGTATGACCGGTTAGGTTTAGTGCGTCAAGCTTATCCAATACTTCCCCGACGGTTCGATCCAATCTTGATAAAATGGCAGCAATGATGGGATTGTTTTCGGGTTTTTCGCTTAATGGATGCTCCCTCCACATCCTTATGGAATCGGCTTTTTCCATTAAAGGGTCATGTATAGCACTGAAACTCATTATTAGGAAGAACGGTTCGTTCTGGTTATTTTCAATGAACTCGAGAGAGGTGTTACCGATAAGGTTTGTCCAGTGTGGATCCATTTCAGGGTTGGTTTGTCGGTCGGGCTTGTCTATCACAAAATAATCATCAAAACCCTGCTTGTCAGGATAATGTTCCAGGCTAACCGGCCCAAACTTTTCTTTGGATAAGTGCCATTTCCCAAAAAATGCGGTCTTGTAGCCTGCTTCTTTGAAAAGATTTCCCAGTGTAAACTCTTCCACTGGAAGATATTGTTGCATAACCGGCTGGGTTAAAGGAAAAATGTTGGCTCTGGTGCCGGGAATGAAATCGGTTATGTTGAGCCTGGCAGGGTTCTTTCCCGTCATCAGGGAAGCTCTGGCGGGAGAACAGACGGTTGCTGCAGAATAGGCATTAGTAAACCGGATTCCATTTTCGGCCATACGGTCTATGTTGGGTGTATGGTAATAGTTACTGCCGTAAGCACCGGATTGAGCCCATCCCAGGTCATCTGCATAGATAAGGATTACGTTGGTATGCTTTAGTTTTTTCTCATCCTGATCACAAGCGGAAAAGAATGCCAAAGGAATCAAAGAAATAGTTGTAATTTTATTCATATAAATCAATTTTTTACTCTTTTTTATCATACCCTTATAATTAAAATATTACAGCTTATTTATAATAACAATATCTTGCGATTTAAACTTTAGCTCGATGGAATAACCTCTGGAGTTGCAAGTTATCTGGCAGCCATCAGCCAAACCGGTAACTGTTGGTGTTCCATTTTTCTTATCCCATTCAACCATTACCATTCCTTCCGATCCGGACATAAGGGTCAGTTGACCATCCTCCCACAGAATATCATCAATCCACGTAGTTGAACTGCTTACATGAACGCCACTTCCCTGA
>PWKN01000293.1 GCA_003559735.1 Bacteroidales bacterium
GAACTATAATGTTCGGGTTCAAGGCTTGCGCAGTTTTGAAAACCAAGGAGTTTACTCTTGTAAATGACTGTTTTCAAAACAAGCATAACGCAGAAACCGGACATTAGAGACAGACACTAAATAAGAAGGAGGTACTTGTATGACTATAGTAATTGGTGCGTTTACTCTGGGATTGATCCTCGCATTGCTCACAATGGGTATGCTGATCAGCTTCCGTATGATACGGTTCACCGATATCACCGTCGACGGATCTATAACGTTGGGCGCGGCCCTTGCTTCGGTGCTCATTGTTAATGGCTGGTCACCGTGGACAGCCACCCTGATGGCAGTTATCGCCGGCAGCATTGCCGGTATGATCACCGGAATACTGCATACCCGGTTCAATATCCAGATGATACTCAGTGGGATCCTGATGATGACGTCGCTCTATTCGGTAAACCTGCGTATAATGGGACGCAGCAATATTCCGCTGCTGGATACGGACACAGTGTCAACACAAATCGAGGCGCTGCTCATCCGGACTGTCAGCGGATCAACACATATGAATGTGTTCGGATGGCAGGTGCCTGTTGCCGAGTTGTCTGTGTTTTTCAGCAGCCTGCTGATATGCATTGTAATTGGCATTGTGTTGCGGTATTTTCTGCTCACCCACCTTGGAACAGCCATCAGGGCCACAGGAAGCAATCAGAAAATGGTGAGGGCACAAGGGGTAAACAACAAAACCATGGTGGTACTGGCACTGTCGCTGTCCAATGGACTTGTTGCGCTGTCGGGTGCATTGCTTGCCCAGTACCAGGGGTTTGCCGATGTTCAGATGGGCATTGGGATGATGGTGTGGGGACTTGCAAGTATTATCATTGGTGAAGCGCTGGCTGGCAAGCGTACGATCGGAGTTACCATAACCGGGGCAATTCTTGGTACCATTTTTTTCAGGTTGTTGATTGCCATTGCTTTGAGATGGGGATTGAACCCGAACGACCTGAAGCTTGTCACTGCAGTATTTGTGTTCGCCGCGCTGGTGGCACCATACTGGATGAAATCCATCAAAAAAAATGTTTTCGGAGGACCTTACCATGCTTGAGATAAAAACCGTATCTAAAACGTTTGCTGCCAGGACAGTCAATGAGGTCAGGGCATTAAGGAATGTGAGCCTTCAAATTCCGGAAGGCTGTTTTACCGCGGTGATTGGCACCAACGGATCGGGTAAAAGTACCCTGCTCAATGCCATTGCCGGCTCATTTGAAACAGACCGTGGCACGATCATGTTGAACGGACAGGATATTACACGATGGCCCGAACACAGGCGTGCACAGTTGATCGGCAGGGTCTTTCAGGATCCTTATGCTGGTTCGGCCGCCGGAATGTCTGTCGCAGAAAATATTGCAATGGCAATGAGGCGCGGAAAAACATGGTCTTTGCGCATGGCTGTTACGGCAAAGGAGCGGCGGGAGATTGCAGACAGGGTGAGCGTGCTGAAAATGGGACTGGAGGATCGTCTGAACAACCCCATTGGCAACCTTTCGGGCGGACAGCGACAGGCATTGACCTTGTTAATGGCTACCTGGCTCAGGCCAAAATTGCTGTTGCTCGATGAGCATACTGCAGCCCTTGACCCGAAGAGTGGGGCTAAAATTGCCGGGATAACAAAAGAGATCATTAGTAAAGAAAAACTGACGGCCATGATGGTGACCCATTCCATGCAACAGGCGGTTGATCTGTCCGACAGGATCGTGATGATGCATCGGGGACAAATTGTGGAGGACTACCGCGATGAAATGAAATACCGGATCCGTGTACCTGATCTTATCATGGCGTTCGAACGGCTGCAGAAACTTGATCTGTTTGACAGCACAGTGGCCGATGTACTTGAACAACAATACGTATGAACGACAGGTAGCTTAGCCTTCAATGACGGTGCTGATCTCCTGCAACTCTTCTTCGTTAAACTGCAGGCTCTGTAGTGCCTGCAGGTTGTTTTCCAATTGTTCCACGCTGCTGGCGCCTATCAGCACTGAAGTGACACGCTTGTCTTTTAACAACCAGGCGATGGCCATCTGGGCCAGGCTTTGACCACGGCGGTCAGCAATGCTGGTTAAACGTTTCACTTTTGCGATCACCTCATCGGTGATCCGGTCTGGAGACAAAAAACCGGTTGGCTTTCCCGCTCTTGAATCATCCGGTATGCCATCGAGGTACTTGTCGGTCAGAATTCCCTGGGCAAGAGGTGAAAAGGCAATGCATCCAATACCTGATGCTTCTAACGTGTCAAGCAGTCCGTCTTCAACCCACCGGTCGAGCATCGAATACCTTGGCTGATGGATCAGGCAGGGTGAACCCAGCTGGCGGAGGATCTCTGCGGCTTGCCGGGTCTGTTCTGCCGTATAGTTTGAGATGCCAACATACAGTGTTTTTCCCTGACGCACCAGCTGGTCAAGGGCCATCATGGTCTCTTCCAGTGGGGTACCAGGGTCGGGCCGGTGAGAATAAAAAATATCCACGTAGTCGAGGTTCATCCTCCGCAGACTCTGATCAAGGCTGCTTATTAAATATTTACGTGAACCCCAGTCACCATAGGGGCCGGGCCACATGTAATAACCTGCCTTTGTTGAAATAACCAGTTCGTCACGGTATCCCGGAAGGTCACTGGCCAGGATTCGGCCAAAATTCTCTTCGGCACTGCCGGGTGGCGGACCGTAATTGTTGGCAAGATCAAAATGGGTAATGCCCGAATCAAAAGCCCTGTGTATGATCTTTCGTCCGTTCTCCAGTGTGTCAACACCTCCGAAATTATGCCACAGTCCGAGTGAAATGGCCGGCAAAAGAAGTCCGCTGCGACCGCACCTTTTGTACTGCATGGTTTCGTACCGTCCTGTATTCGCTTTATATGTCTCCATCAGTAATGCTTGTTTGTGGTTTTAATGCTACCGGCAGACCAATTTTCGAAAACCAGCAAATGGCATTGCCTGCCTAGATATCCTTTTTATGTCAAAATTAAGAAACATTCTGCACATTGGGTTAAGAACAGGATGCTTTGATTCATAATCCCGTTGTCGTACCTTTGCCGAATACGAAAAACATACACGCAATGCAGGAACGTATTTTTTTACGAACGTCAGCACGGGAAGGACTCTATGACATCACTGGCAGGGTGGAAGAACTCGTTGCCGGGAGCCATATAAAAAACGGACTGGTTAATGTTTATGTGCGGGGAGCGACTGCTGCCATTATGATCCAGGAAAACTGGGACGAATCGGTGCAGACCGATGTGATTCACCTGATGCAGAAGCTCATTCCACAGGGGGTGTGGCTGCACGATGCACAGGATGGCAATGGTGATGCACACCTGAAAGCCGGCATCGTTGGTCCGCAGGAAACCATACCCGTCATGAACGGCAAAATGGCACTCTCTACCTGGCAGAATATATTCCTGTGTGAATTTGACGGACCAAGAAACAAAAGGGAGGTACTGGTTACCGTTACACCATGTGGATAACAACTGGTATGCAATGCATTTGTATGTTCCAGGCCTTTGGCTTTTGGCCGTCGGTGGCCGTTGACGCAATTAGCCAATTGCAAAAGGCTAAAGGCCAGAGGACAGAACAGTGGAAATCATTCAGCATAACACAGAACCCGGATAGTAGAGACAAACACTAAATAATCATTATAAAATGGCAGACAATGAGTAACTGGCAAATTGACTGGTCGAACCTTCCAGGTGTTGGTCCCCAGATATCGACTTATGTGATTGTCCCACTGGCAATTATCATACTGGCCTCTGTGGTTTCAAAAATTTTCAGGACATTGATGCACCGCTATTTTGAGCGAAGCGCACACTTGTTGCATGTTGATGCAACAAGGTACAGGTTTTTTAAAAATGCAGTCAGCTTTATTATCTACCTGACAGCCTTTACCATTATATTTTATACCATACCCGTATTAAATACGCTGGGGGTCTCTTTGTTTGCCGGTGCCGGCATACTTGCCATCATCATTGGCTTTGCCTCACAGGCTGCTTTTGCAAATATCATTTCCGGGATTTTCATTGTGGCATCAAGGCCTTTCCGTGTTGGCGACTACATAAAGATCAGCGATGAGTTTTTTGGTACCGTTGAAGACATAACACTGCGGCATACAGTGATACGTAACATCGAAAACAGGCGCATCATCATCCCCAACGCGGTTGTCAACAACCAGACCATTATCAACAGCAACATCATTGATGAAAAAGTGTGCAGCCTGATTGAACTGGGCATCAGCTATGACAGCAACATCAATCAGGCGATCAGGGCAATCCAGGATGAAGTGATGAAGCATCCGTTACTGATCGATGTCCGGACCCAGGAACAGATCGAACAAGGGGTGCCGCAGGTGGTGGTGCGTGTGATGGGATTTGGCGACTCGTCGGTGAACCTGCGTGTTTATGCCTGGGCTGCCAGCTCAACAGATGCTTTTGTTCTGCGTACCGATATGTTTAAGGCCATCAAAGAACGTTTCGATCGCGAGAGAATCGAAATTCCGTTCCCATACCGGACCATCGTCATGAAAGAGACAAAAGAAAACTAACAACTGCTGCCCTGTATGGCATATGATATGCCAGGGTTTTATGGCTGACTTTCTGTGCTCCTCGTGAAAACGCTCAGGTAATACGGTATATCTCCATTATTTGATTGAGGATGCGGTCGAAATCGATCTTAAGGTCAATCAGCCTGCCACTCCGTATATCAAATACCCACCCGTAAACCCTGACGCTTCTTTCCTTAAAAGCTCTTTGGATGACAGCTGTTTTGATGATGTTCACACATTGTTCCTGGACGTTCAACTCTATGAGGCGCTTATACCTGAGCTCCTCATCAGTAATGCCGTTCAGCTCATCCTGATGAATACGGTAAACATCCCGTATGTTCCGCAACCAGGGGTTCAGGAGCCCCATATCGGCTGGTTCCATGGCAGCCTTTACACCTCCGCAGCAATAATGACCGCAAACAACTACGTGCTGTACCTTCAGGTAAGAAACCGCATAGTTGATCACCGACATCACGTTAAGGTCTGTGTTGGGCACCATATTGGCGATGTTGCGGTGAACAAACACCTCACCAGGTTCCATCCCCATCATTTCCTCGGCCGTTACCCGACTGTCAGAACAACCAATGTAGAGGATCTTCGGATGCTGACCTTTCGATAATTTCAGAAAATAATCCTTGTCGGCACGGTTTTTTTTCTCTGACCATCGCTGGTTGTTTGTAAATATATGGTTGAGTTCCATGCAATTACCGGTTTTTGGTGATCAATGGCTGTAATGGATGGTAACGGCAATCCGGCAGGTACCATGGAACAAAAATATCAAAAAAGCAACAGATTGTATGACCCGTTGCTTGTTTGCAGGAATTTTGTACTTTTACGGGCAAATCATTCTGCACAATATTAATTTGCCATATGGGAAAAGCCATCGTAAAATGTACTATTGCTACCTACGGTATCGACGAATACGTGGTTGAGGTGCCATGCGATAAAGGCGATGTGGATGAAATTATTATCTCCAGGGCATGGAAAAAGCTGAAGGAAGACGAAGGGGGCTCACTGCCGTATGGTGGACGCACTGCTGAAATCCTGAAAAGAACGGACTGATCATTTCTTGTCTTGTCAGTGTCTTGTTAATCAATCATATATCTTAATTGTCGCACTTGATAAACATTTTGAGTGATCGTTTGTTTATTAATAGTCATACAGGTATCTGTTTACCTATTTTAATATATACCTGTATGGTTAAGTAAATCAAGTGTCTAACTAAAATCTACCACGATGAGAAGTGTATTAATTATTGCTGCGCTGATTGTTCCGCTGATTGCCATCGCCGGGTCCAATCACGAAACGGTTGAGTTCAGGGTGAACGGTAACTGTGCCGGATGCAAAGCCACTATCGAGAATGCTGTAGATATTGATGGTGTATCCAAAGCCGAATGGTCGGTGGAAACAAAAATGCTTTCTCTGACCTATTGTCCCAATACTGTTTCGTTGGATGAGGTGTACCAGAAAATTGCCGATGCAGGCTATTCATCAGAAAGGATAGATGCCGGGAAAAGCAACTGCGGTAATCAGGAGGCAAAAGAGTCAAACTGTGGGGCAGGAGGGGAGCAAACCAGCACTACTGTCGATGCAACAGATGACGGGGGCTGTTAACCAGGAATTTATATATTTTGTTGGTTTGGCACAGAACGGGGATTACCAACTCCCTTTGTCTGTGCCTTTTTTTGTCTGTGACCACCGCCGGATGGTCATCGGGCACAATACTTTCTGCGAATCACCTGCGACCTGCACAAGACTGATACCCTTTGTGCTATCTGCAGGGGGGTGCCTTGTTCAGGTAGTGGCAGATCCTTCCGGATTGTCTGTTTGATCTTCCAGGTCAGACAGTATTTTTTTAACATCGGTTTCTGTGTGTTGCAGTTTCTCCTTGCAGATGCGGATGAGTTCCGCTGCCCTTTGTACTTTTTCCGACAGTTCATCCACACCGATCTCACCATCTTCCAGGTCGCTGACAATGGCCTGGAGTTCTTCAAAAGCGGCTGTATAGCTAATTTTGTTTTTCATTGTTCGTCTGTTTGTTGCTTGGCTTTCTGACACTTACTATTTTGCTTTGAATAAAACCGTCATACAGGGTGGTTTCAAGTTCTTGCCCTTCACTGACCTGTTTGGCACATTTGATCGCTGTGCCCTTGTGACGGGTGATGCTGAATCCCCTTTTTAATACGTTTTCCGGTTGCATCTGTTTGACGCTTCTTTCGTATTGTCCGATCTTTGTTCTTGTGTCGTTCACTACCTGTGTTGTGCTTCTTATCAGGCGTTCCGACAGTGGTTTGAGCGGTTCGCATGTTGCCCTCATAAGGGCCTTGCTATGCCGGCTTAACTGTTCCACTTTCAGCTTGATCACATAGTCGCTGGTCTGTTTTATCAGGGTGCGGACCTGACGTGCCATTGCCGTTGTGTGCTCTTTTAACCAGCCCTGGTGCTTGTACAGCATTGCACGTGCATGTATCCGGAACAGGCGCGCCTGTTGTCCGAACAGTTGCCATTCCGAACGTAGCTGTTCCCGGATGTGTTGTTTTACTTTGTCTTCACAAAGGCTGACGGAATTGTCAAAAGTCTGGAAGGATTGAAGTAACGACCCGGCAAGCTTTGTGGGTGTGATCTCGTTGGTATGGGCAACCATCTCAACTACTGTTTCATTCGTTGCATGTCCGATCCCTGTCAGAACGGGTAAAGGAAACAAAGCCACTTCTCGCGCCAGGGTGTAATGATTATAACACGATAGTCCGACGTCACCACCCCCTCCACGAACAATGGCCACCAGGTCGAAATGATGTTTCACCCTGTTTATCAGGCGCAACTGTCCGGAGATGGCCTCCACGGCTTTGTCACCCTGCAGTACAGAAGGAAACAAATGATAATAAAAACGGTACCCCCACGGATTCTGATCGATGATCCGGACGAAATCGGCATACCCCTTGCTTGACTCTGCCGAAATAAGGGCAATGCGTTGGGGAAGAAGGGGAAGTGCTACTTGCTTGTTTGCATCAAAGATCTCCTCTTTTATCAGTCTGTCAATGGATAACTGCTTTTCCTTCTCAAGGTCGCCGAGCGTGTACGAAGGATCAATGTCGATTATGCGCAATGACAGTCCGTATACCGGATCAAAAGAGACGCGAACCAGGAGGAGCACCTTTATGCCGTCCATCAGCGGCTCTTTCAATACTTCCAGAAAACGACGGTTAATGTCTCTGTAATCCTCCTTCCACAACGTGGCACGCATTTGGGCAATGATTTTGCCGGCGTGCTTCTCCACCAGTTCGGGATAGCAATGGCCTGATGGCCTGTAGAAATTAAGCTTGTTCAGTTCGGCCTTCACCCAATACGCATCATTGTAATGCCGGGCAACGGTATGCTGGATGCTGCGTGTCAGTTCACCCAGCGTAACGATGGTCTTGTTATGCGTCGGTAGAGGCATGACAGGAAGATCACTTTTTTAAGCTGTTCCCTATCTGATAGGGATCGCCGGTTTTTTCTCCCAGGCGGCGATATTCGCGCACTCCCCCAATGTAGATGAGCGGGTCAAAAGCCTCGATATCGATCGATCCGATGTCGCTTGTCTCGCCAAGCAGTGCCGTATCTGCATGGGTTTCTACGATTTCTCCCACAAAATGATTTGTACGCCCTATTATCCGCCAGTCCGTCAGCTTGCATTCAAGGTTGAGCGGACACTCTTTGATAATAGGCGATTGAACGATCCTGGAGGGCATTTTTGTCAGACCCGTCTCAGCAAACTTGTCTGTATCCTTTCCTGAACGTAAGCCACAAAAGTCTGCCTCGGTCATGATGCCTACCGTGGCAATGTTTACTGTAAAATCTTTGTTCTTTTTAATGGCCTCACCCGAGTATCCTTTCGTCCCCACCGATATGCCCAGTGTTGGCGGCTGACTGGTAAGAAGGCTTACCCATGCAATGGTTACAATGTTTGCCTGTTCCATTGTTCCGGTTACCACCAGCGATGTGGGGCATGGAAACATGATCTTTTTTGGTCCGAAGGTTGTTTTCATTGTTTCTGTCAGTTTTATTCTATGTCGTAATTTGCCAAAATGACCTCATTGCCGGCGGTTCCTGTTTTTCCTGGTATGATCCGCTGTTCTGTCCAGATAACCCCGGTTTGTCTGCAGCCACAACTGATCAGTGCGCCCAGTGGATCGTTTTCAGGTAATTCAGCATCTCTCTTGCCATTTCTAATGCCTTCATGGCCCGCGCATTGGAGTAATCTGTCAGGAAGGTGCGTGCCAGTGCGGGATCCTCCTCCAGCAGCTGCAATGCCACCATCTCAATGGCATCCTGCATGGCAAACTGTTCTGCTTCGAACGGATCCCATCGATCTCTCACCATCCTGATTGATTCGGGATAGTTAAGGTCAATCATATTTTCGAGGGCGTTGAACGTATCGAAGGCATTGTCTGGATCGTAATCGAAAGTGCCGGGTGGGGGATCAAGGTAAAATCCGATCTCTTTGGCCTGTTCGAGCGGCCATTGTTTGAAATATGGCTTTGGCGTACTGTTGATCCCGGCATACCAGGGAACAAGCACGGAACCACAGGGGGCAGCTGTGGTGCGCCAGGCAACACAACCCACTGCTGCCGGCATCCAGTTGCGCAGCTGGTAAACGATGAGTTCCTGGCTTGGATCGCTGCATATTTGTCCTGCATCCCTGTTTTCCGGATGATGAGGTGTTCCGTCTGCCGGCATTCCAAGCAAGTATGATTTCGACATGTCCGGCTCCTGCCCTTCAATATGTCCGTGACTGCGAAAGATATTCGCAACATCTGTTACGGTCAGCTTTTGATCGGTATACACTGCAAAGGGCAGTTGTTCTTCAACAGGCAGACTGATCAGTTCGTTTTTTACAAGCGACTGGGCAAACCACTGGCGGGGATCGATGCCATGCGTATCCATAAAACTGCCTTCAGGTGCGGGATGGTTGAAGGCCTCCCGGAAACTGAACGGTTTGCCGCTTCCGGGGTCATACCACCCACGGGATATGGCATATTCTACAAGTCCTTCTGAAGCCATCACGTTTTCCGTGTCGGCCAGGTCGGCTTCCGGACCGATAATATGTACATTGGGGAGCAACACAACGCCATCATCAGGTACGCGCTGAGCGATCCAGCTTTTCCCCTTGGCCACGGAAAGCAGCCACGCTTCATTTGCATCGGCTATGATGTATGTGCGGCCTGATGCAGCATATCCAAAATAATCCAGGAGTTCTGCAGCAACCTCAACACCCGCTCTGGCAGTCCGCGAACGCTGTGCAACAATGCGCCGCAGCATGAAGCCTATGCCCCCGTCAACGATATCACCACGTGCAACAACCTCTTCGTATGGATCTTCCCGGGTAAAGCAACCGTCTGAAGCCACGGCGACCCCCCACTCATTAAAGTACCCATCGCTGAATTCAGCCCCCGGATTACTTGTCCACAAGTAAGCATATGTTTCCTGGACCTGGGGTAAAGTGCCACCCCGGCGAAGGGTCACCATACTGCCTGGCTCATGCGTTTGCCTTGGCACATAACGGTAGCTCATGTTGCGCAGTCCCCTGTTCTGCTCCAGGTGACCAAACAACACCGATCCGTCAGCCGTTGCATTTTTCCCTGCAACCAATGCAAAACACCCTAAAACAGGGTATGTGTGGATCAGAACAAAAAAAAGAAAAAGAAATGCGGCAATGATGCTTTGATGTTTGTTCATATGTTCACGGTATTTATAGAAAAACCCCATTGTTATTTGTCAGATGTCATTTTCACGCAAGCTCCGTTATGACCGGTCCCGCTGTATGATCAGCCAGTGACTAAAGAAGCTCCGGTTATTCGTCATTCTGGTCGCCCCGCGGCTGTTTTTCATATACGGATTCTCCGCCAATGACGGTGCGCACCACTTCTATGGTGTGAATGTCCTCTTCAGGAATGGCAAAATAGTCCTTGTCAATGACCACAAAGTCGGCCAGCTTGCCTGCTTTGATACTCCCTTTGATCTCCTCCGAAAATTCCAGGTATGCTGGTCCCCTGGTATATGCCCGTAAAGCTTCTTCCCGGGTGACCCGTTGTGCCGGATGCCAGCCTCCGGGAGGCATGTTCTCCCTGTTTTGACGGGTCACAGCCGCATGGAGTCCGTAAAAAGGATTGTAAGGCGACACGAAATAATCGGAGCCCGCCGCAATAATGCTTCCGGTGTCGAGCAAGCTGCGCCAGGCGTAGGCACCTGCTTCTGTCCTGTCCGGACCGATCCTGTCTTCTGCAAAGATCATGTCTTCAGTGATATGGACCGGTTGCATGGAAGCAACCACACGGCCATTCGAAAACCGCTCAATGTCATCAGGATGGAGTATCTGTGCGTGTTCAATAACCAGCCTGGCCTCTTCAGGGGTGAGTCCGGCGATGTCCATTGCACGGTCAAAGGCGTTCAGTGTAATGCGGTTGGCCTTGTCACCGATACAGTGGACCCGCAGAGCAAAACCAATGTTGAGCAACGACGCAACGCGTTCCGCATAAGCTTCCTCATCCCTGGCAATTTCACGCAGGGCGCCATGTTCACCTGGCATGTCCGTGTAAGGCTCCAGCAAAGCGGCACCTCGTCCGCCTAATGAGCCATCGGCAAATTCCTTTACCCACCTGACTGTGTACCTGTTATCATACAACCCGATGAGCGGTGCTCCCATCTCCAGGGCCGTATGTTCGTATACCGCATCCATCAACCTGACCTTCAGGTATCCCTTCTCGCAGGCACGACGGCGCCTGTCCACTTCTTCCAGGTCTGAGGCGGTAAGATCATGAACGGTGGTGATCCCGCTTTTAAGCAATGCATCACTTCCCAGGCGCAATGCTTCCAGTTCCTCTTCGTCAGATAATTCGGGAGGAGGGGGGATGTGTGCGGTGACAAGTGCTCCTGCTGCCGATACCAGCACCCCTGTCGGCTCACCATTGTCGTCGCGAATGATCATTCCCGCTTCAGGATCCTCTGTGCCGGCAGTCAATCCGGACAACTCCAATGCCTTGCTGTTCACAAAATGTACGTGTCCGCAATAGCGTCGAAGTACCACGGGATGGTCCGGACTAACCTGGTCCAGCATGTGCCGGTGGGGGGTGACATCCCAGATGGCATCATTGTATCCCCGGGCAACGATCCATTGACCGGTTTTTGCCTTTTCAACTGCCTCTGAGATCCTGGTCAGCATATCGTCTACCGGAAGCCAGTATACGTTCAGTGGTGCCAGCAGAATGTTTCTTCCCAGCGACTCAAAATGCATATGACTTTCGGTAAGTCCCGGAATGACAGAGAGGCCGCCAAGATCAACAAAATCTGTATTGTTACCGGCAAACGCCTTCACCCCCTCATTGCTGCCCACATAAATAAAGCGGTCGCCCTTAACTGCCAATGCCTCAGCCACAGGCGCATCATCGTCCATCGTATGGATCACCGCATTGGTGTAAATCACATCGGCCACCTCCGGCCGGCAGGAAAACATCGTCATCATAAAAATGGATAAAACAGGAATGGTTGAAATGCGAAACACGTTCATATGGTTATAATTTTTTTTATGAGCAACTCCGGCTTCTAAGTGTCTGCCGGAGGCATCCGGGACAAATAAACATTGCCGGCATGCGTGTCCGTTATGGCCATGTCCAGGCTCACCGGTATATGTGCATCACGTTTCTTTCAGCCAGGATCTGCATGGCAACGACCATTCGCGTGGGTGCCAGGGATCTTTTGTTATGCCCGGTTCATGGTTTCTTCTGCAAAGATAACAGATCGTAAGGATTTAACAACAAAAGGGGTTGATAATAATACCAAACCCATCTGCGCCTGTCGCCTTTTGTATTTTCATTTCCGCACATGACGAGGTTTTGTTATTTTTGTTTGGTTCTACGGAAGCTGGAAGTCCCTTCGGGAGCTTCCAGTTCCTTGGGTACGGAACTTCCAGCTTGCAGACGGAACTTCCAGCTTGCGGAGCAACTGGAAGCTTCCGCGGTTTGAACTTCGGAAGCTGGAAGTCCCTTCGGGAGCTTCCAGTTCCTTGGGTGCGGAACTTCCAGCTTGCGGAGCAACTGGAAGCTTCCGTGGTTTGAACTTCGGAAGCTGGAAGTCCCTTCGGGAGCTTCCAGTTCCTTGTTCGGGAGCTTCCAGTTCCTAAAAAGAATACGGTTTGGTATGAAAGAAAAAGGACAACATCGTCTTGGCATTGATGCAGGGGCTCAATCCATAAAAATGGTATTTCAAAACGGTGGTAGTCAGCACCGTATGAGAAAAGAGCACAAAGGGGAGCCCATGCAGGCGTTTCAGCAAATGCTTCGGGAAGAAGGACTGGAAAAACATCTTTCATCAGCAGTTGCTGCCGGGAAATATGCCCGGCTGTTAAGCAGTAAGTCATCAATCCCATTGGTTTCCCCTGTTTCTGTCTTGTCAGGCTGTCTGAAAAAGCCTGGATTATCGGAGATCAGATACCTTGTTGATATTGGTTCATCGGCTTTGTCCCTTTTGGAAGTGCGCAACGGTACCCTCTACCGGTATGAAACGAATTCATTGTGTGCCGCAGGAACCGGGGCTTTTCTCGATCAGCAAATGGGAAGACTGAACCTTACCTACCAGTCTGTTGAAGAGATACCAATCATTAAAGTCCCACCCTCAATTGCTTCGCGGTGCTCAGTATTTGCAAAAA
>PWKN01000295.1 GCA_003559735.1 Bacteroidales bacterium
AACACCCCCCGGCTGCTCTGGCCGGCAGGTCCGTTGCCCGGATCATTGATTATCAGGCATCAGTTGAAAGGGATCTCTTCATGGATGAAGTCCACCCTGTGAACCTCCCGGTATCCAATGTGTTGCAATTCATTCTCGAAGACGGCACAAAAGTCACCATGCGTCCGTCGGGCACCGAACCAAAAATCAAGTTTTATTTCAGCTGCCGCACAAAACTCGGGAATGCCGCTGAATATGACGAAAAAAGGAATATGTTGCTGTCAGACATAGAGGTCATCAAGGACGAACTGCACATCTGATGATCACTACCTGAACTGGCTTCGCTCTTCCCTAAGCCTGTTTTTTGTTTCTTCACAATCGGGATTCTTTCTGTATTCCAGGTAGGCTTGTTGAAATTCTGGGTAATCTTTAAAGAGCAATTGAAGCCGGTATTCGGGAGGGGGAGCCCCCAATAAGAGCAGAAAAAACCCAATAACGGTTATACGGACATAGAAACGCCTGCAAAACGGCAGCTTCTTTTTTTTCAGTATGTGGTGCACGAGCATCAAACAAGTGAAAACACCGATCAGCACATACGCCGATATGATGGCAGTTTGTATGCCGGGAAAGAAAAAGAAACCAAATATTATGGCAATGAGCGCATAAGAAGTGATTATGCCCATGAGGATGCTGGTTGTGACCTGGAATGGAGTAATGCTTTGACGGATCTGGTGTTGCAGCAGATCTGCGGGCTGTAGCTTATTAAAAATAAAGAATCCAAACCATAAATAATAGACAGCCAGCAACGTAGTTGTAACCAGGAGGGAGAAGTTGAACACAGGTCCAAACCAGGCCCTTAAAATCCAGATAACTACAACGGTTATCAAACCTGCTTTTTCCA
The DNA here is from genome assembly GCA_003559735.1 of Bacteroidales bacterium. Classification (GTDB taxonomy): domain Bacteria; phylum Bacteroidota; class Bacteroidia; order Bacteroidales; family UBA7960; genus PUPG01. Next base: position 881 of record PWKN01000295.1, read on the forward strand.
GCTTATTGATGATGGTATCTGTTTTATTCATCCCCTTTGGACCTCATTTTTGGTTATTAAAGATATTTGATTGCAAAATTAAAAATGAATCTCAGATAATGGTCACTTCTGGCTGCAATGGCACACCAAATTTCAACCGGACAGATTGTTGGATCTCTGTTGCCAACCGCAGTATATCCATTCCGGTAGCATTTTTATGGTTTACCAGTACAAGTGCCTGCTTATCGTGTACACCTGCATCACCTTTTCTGAACCCTTTCCATCCGGCTTGTTCAATGAGCCATCCTGCTGCAAGCTTTGTCCCTTTTTGTTCCGGATATGCAACAATGCCGGGAAAGGCCTTCTTTAACTGACGATATCTTTTCATTGTAACCACCGGATTTTTAAAAAAACTACCGGCATTGCCAATTACAGCAGGATCCGGGAGCTTTCTTTTCCGTATGTCGCAGACAACTTCTCTGACATCTGCAATGGATGCTTCTTTTATCCCTTTGCTTTTTAGTTCCCTTTCCAGTTCACCATAATGGGTGTGTACAACCGGTTTGCTGTCCAAAGCAAAAGTGACCGACGCAATCACAAAACGGTTTTTACCCTCACCTTTAAAAAAACTTTCGCGATAACCAAAACAGCAATCAGGCCCAGTAAAGGTCATTTTTTTACCGGTATTTCTATCAATGGCTTCCAGGCTATGGAAATGGTCACGGAGTTCCGTACCATAGGCACCGATGTTTTGAATCGGACTGCTTCCAACATGGCCGGGTATCAGCGACAGATTTTCCAATCCACCCCATCCGTTTTGCACACAGTATCCCACCAGTTCATCCCATGGTTCACCAGCCATTACTTTTAAAAAGACCTTCCCGTCTTTTTCATCAATTACGTGCCTGCCCCTGGTGATCTGCTGAACCACCAACCCGTTATAGTCAGCAGTGAACAGCATGTTGCTGCCACCTCCAAGGATGAGCGGGTTGCCTTCCCTGAATGATGGGGTGTCGACCAGTGTCAGCAGTTCTCCGGTTGTGGAAACACGCACAAAACTTTTGGCACAGGCAGCTATGCGAAATGTATTTAACTCCTTCAATGAGTGGTTTTCCAGGATCAGCATGCAGGTCAAAGAAATATATTAGCAGACAACAACCAAACGGTCAGTCAAAGGTAATGGAAAATGCTTTCTTTTGCCTTGATTATTCACAACAAAAAAAAGCCGGCAATGGCGGCTTTTAATCTGTTCAGATGGGTGATGGTTGTGCTGTTATCTTGTGAGAATGATGTTCTTTTCCTGTATGAGTTTTCGTAAATTGATCAAAGCATACCGCATCCTTCCAAGGGCCGTGTTAATGCTGACATCTGTCTCCAGCGCAATTTCCTTAAAGCTCATGTCTTTGTAATGTCGCATTTTCAGTACCTCCTTTTGCTCCTCAGGCAGGTATTCAATGAGACGCTTTACATCTTCGTGGATTTGTCCGACAATCATCTTGTCTTCGACTGTGTCGTCATATATTTTCAGTGTTTCGAACAGGTCATACTCATCACTGTTCTCCTTGAATGGCATACGCTTGGATTTCCTGAAAAAGTCGATGGTCAGGTTATGCGCTATACGCATGGCCCATGGCAGGAATTTCCCTTCTTCATTGTACGCGCCTGCCCGCAGGGTGTTAATGATCTTGATAAAAGTATCCTGGAAAATGTCTTCAGCAAGGTGCTTGTCCTTTACAATCAGCATAATGTAAGAGAACAGCTTGCGCTGATGACGGTTAATCAAACATTCCAATGCATTATGGTCTCCGGAGATAAATTGACGAATTAACTCCTGATCGCTAGTCGCTGTGCGGTCATTCATAGTAATGGCCTCCTTTATTATGATTCAGCGTAAGCGTCTATTCGATAATCCGTCCTCCTCTGTTTTGGTTAGTATATTGAACACCTTTGTTGGGCGTTCAGTTGAATGCGACAAAGATAATTATATTTTTAACTATTATCAAAATTAATAAAATTTTTTTTATCTGTCCATCGTATACAAAAAGCGTTTGATGCTTTTCTTGGGTGTTTTGGCAAATTCCTCCGGAACAATTTTTATGGTCGAAATACTCATATATGCCGGAAATGTGTTATTCAGTTCATCTTTGTACTTTTCAAGGGTTTTTTCCAGCTCGGTTTCTTCAATGCCTGCCTGGTCAGTTGCCTCATAATCAGGATATATTAATGCCTGCAGCACTCCATTCTTTTCAATAACGAGCGATTCCTGGATGAAGGCTTTGTTGTTCAGTTTTGCTTCTATCTCCTCCGGATAGATGTTCTGACCTGATGGCCCGAGGATCATGCTCTTGCCGCGCCCTTTGATATAGATATGATTGTCTTTGTCTATCACACCCAGGTCACCGGTTAATAACCATCCTTCTTTATTCAGGGATTGTTTGGTGGCCTCTTCATTCTTGTAATAGCCCTTCATAACATTTTCCCCTTTTACCATGATCTCGCCCACTTCTTTGTATGGGTCACTGCTGCTGATCTTTACCTCCAGGGTGTCTACGATCTTA
>PWKN01000073.1 GCA_003559735.1 Bacteroidales bacterium
AGCACAAGGACCACCTGACGGCGCTCGATCAGGCCATGGGTGACGGGGATCTTGGCATCACCGCAGGGAAGATGGCCGCGGCCTTGCGCACGTACGCTGCCGATGACCCGGGCGAGGACGTTGGCGCCTACCTGGCCCAGGCCGGGATGGCGCTCAACCGCGCCGCCTCGTCGAGCCTTGGCACCCTGCTGGCGACCGCGCTCATGCGCGCCGGCAAGGAGGTGCGAGGCCAGCGCGAGCTGAGCGCCGGCGACCTCGTGGGGATGCTCCAGGCGGCTGACCGGGGCGTGCAGGAGCGCGGCAAGGCCGCGCCGGGCGACAAGTCCGTCGTCGACGTGCTCCACCCGGCTGCCGAGGCGTTCGCGGCGGCGATCGCCGAAGGCTGTCCGCTGCCTGATGCCGGCGAGCGGATGGTCGCCGCGGCGCGCGCCGGTCGCGACGCCGTCACGCCGCTCCGCAGCCGCATCGGTCGCGGCAACTGGATGGGCGAGCGCAGCGTCGGTGCCGTCGATCCCGGCTGCGAGGCCGGGGTGGTGATCCTGGCTGCGATCCAGGGCGAGGCGTAGCTTCGGCGTCAACGTCGCCAGGGCTGGGACACACCCGTGCATGCGGTGTCCTTACCTCAAGCCTCACGACCGTGAAGTGGTGCGTGAGGCGCCGCCATCGTTCCGCCGTACGATTCGCGAGAAATCGTGCTGAGCACGACGTTGATTTGCTGATGGCTGAAGCGCACCGCGCAAGCCGTTGACGCACGACTTCACGATCCGTAACCTCAATGTGCAGCAATTGCGAGAGGTGAGGTCGTGCGATGGGGTCCATGAACGCCCAGGTTCTCGAGCGTCCGGCTGTGTACCACGCGAACCCGCGTGCGCTCATCGTCACGATCCAGGGGTTGGGGCCGTCACTGTCGCCCGCCGAGTCGTCCATCGCCAACGTGTTGTTGGGCACCCGCGGGGTGAGCGACGAGAGCCTGCGGTTGGCGCATGTGGCGGTCTTGGCTGACGTCAGCGAAGCAGCCGTCGTGAAGTTCGCCAAGCGCCTCGGGTTCTCGGGGTTCCGTGAGCTGCGGGACGTGCTCGTTGCGTACCATCGACTGCACGGCGTCGACCTTCACGAGGAGCTGTCGCTCGCCGACGATGCCGGGACGGTCGTACGCAAGGTCTTCTCCACGGCGATCCAGGCACTGAACGACACGCAGGCGATCTTCGACATGGCCGCCTTCGAGCGGGCAGCCGCGGCCCTCGGAGACGCGTCGACGAGGCTCCTGTTCGGGGTCGGGGGTTCGGCGACCATAGCCCGCGACTTCGAGCACAAGTTGCTTCGAATCGGCATCGCCAGTCGTGCTCACGACGACCCACACCTCATGGCGATGAGCGCATCGCTCCTTCAGCCGGCCGACGTCGTCGTGTCGATCAGCCACTCCGGAGCGACGGCGGCGGTCGTCGAGGCCAGCGAGCTCGCGCGTGAGCGCGGCGCTGCGGTCATCGCCGTCACGAACGTCGCCGAGTCGAAGCTGGCGCGAATCGCGGACGCATTGCTCCTGAGTGCCTCGCAGGGGTCGCCGATCACCGGCGAGAACGCTGCGAGCCGGATCGCCCAGCTGACGCTCCTCGATGCGCTTTTCGTGCGCGTTGCCCAGCGCCACGGCGGAGACGTCCTGCGGAACCTCGAGTCCACCATGGGTTCGGTCGCCCGGAAGCGACTGCGTTAGGAGCACATGCGACGTCCACAGACATCGACGCGATTGAACTCCATGCTCGCCCGCCCCGACCTGTGGCCGCACGGTCTCGATACGCTTGGCCGGATCCGACGGGCTGGTTCGGTCGAAGGTCTCGACCTCGTCGATCTCAACTACCCGCAGCACCTGGAAGGCGTGTCCCGACACGACCTCGTCGCTGCGTTGGAGGCCGCGGGCCTCGGTGTCGGAGCCATCAATCTCCGCTACGAGGATGGCTTCCTCGACGGTGCCTTCACGCATCCTGATGCCGCTACGCGACGCAAGGCGGTCGATGTCACGATCGAGGCAGGGGAGTTGGCGCTGGCGCTCGGCGCCGACCACATCATCGTATGGCCCGGTCTCGACGGGTACGACTACCCCTTCCAAGTCGACTACCAAGCGCTGTGGGGCCACACGATCGAAGGGTTCCAGCGCGTGGCTGATGCGCTACCCGGCCTCCGCGTCGCGTTGGAGTACAAGCCGATCGAGCCGCGTCGGTTCTATGCCGTCGGTGACATGTCGACGTCGTTGCTGTGCATGCGCGACATCGGCCGGCGCAACGTCGGGATCGTGTTGGACGTGGCGCACTCGCTCATGGCACGCGAGAACCCGGCCCAGGCGGCGGCCCGTGCCCTGCGCGAAGCGAGGTTGTTCGGCATCCATCTCAACGACGCCTACGGGCAGGCCGACGATGGCCTGATCGTCGGGTCGGTGCACGTTCCGCAGACGCTCGAACTGATGTGGACACTCCAGCAGGGCGGCTACACGGAGCACGTGTACTTCGACACGTTCCCCGTTCGCGAAGATCCCGTGGCAGAGTGTCGCCGGAACGTCGAGGCGTTCGAGGCCTTCTGGTCGGCAGCCGCAGCGCTCGACTCGGGGGCCCTCCGAGCGGCCCAAGCCCGGCACGACGCTTTGGCGGTGCACGCGCTGGTGCGAACCGCCGCGCTCGATCTCGTGGCTGGCGGTGGATCGTGAAGCGGGTGTTGGTCGTGGGAGGAGCGAACTACGACCTCACGGCCACGAGCCCTCGCTTGCCCGCGGTCGGTGAGACGGTCCTGGCCACGGGGTACCGTGAATCGCTCGGCGGCAAGGCGGCGAACATCGCTTGTGCTGCTGCCGCCTGGGGTGCTCCCGTCAGTTTCGTCGGTCGGGTGGGTGACGACAGCTACGGCGACGCGCTCGTCGAGGCGTGGACCCAGGCTGCGATCGACGTCGCGCACGTCAGCCGCGATGCGGCTGGGACCGGGCTGGGGATCGTGTTCATGGATGACGGTGGCCGGTACCAGACCGTGGTGGTACCGCGCGCGAACGCCCGCCTTGGAGCAGCCGACGTCGAGCGTGTGCCTGCGGCTACATGGAAGGACGTCGGCGCCATCGCGCTGGCGCTCGAGGTCCCTGTCGAGGCGACGCTCGCCGCCGCTTCGCAGGCGCTCGAGCGCGGGCTGCCGCTGGTCCTGAACGCGGCGCCCGCCGAGGGGATGACCGCGGCCTTGTGGCCGACGGTGAGCCACCTCGTCGTCAACGAGCACGAGGCCGCGCTGCTCGCGGCTGCGCCCGTGGGGGACGTGGAGGCCGCGTCGGTCGCCGGGGAGCGCCTGCTCGCACGGCTCGAGCCGGCGCGCGCGAGGGCCGTGATCGTCACGCTGGGCCGAGACGGTGCGGTGCTGGTGCGACCCGGACGCGGGCCGCGGCA
>PWKN01000096.1 GCA_003559735.1 Bacteroidales bacterium
GCGGATTGTCGTTCCTGTTATCTCTGACCGGCTGATGGCATCATATATAGCCTGGTGTATGTTTGTACGAATACTGTCCCTTGATATGGTTGTATTGTGCTGATCAGGATAGGTCCGGTTTGAGAGAAACACAAAAACAAGGTTTTCTTCGGGGTCTGCCCATGCCATGGTGCCTGTAAAACCAGTGTGTCCGAAGCTAGCAGGAGAAGCACATGGCGCCGGGATCCTGTTCCTGTCCGCACCGGTCCCTGGCTTGTCAAAACCAAGTGCCCGCCGGTTGTTGTTCTCTAAAAACTGAACGCTTGTAAACTCATTAACTGTTTCCTGGTTAAAATATTGTTCGCCGCCGTAGCTGCCCTCATTCAAAAGCAACTGCATCATGATGGCCAGGTCGGTGGCATTGGAAAACAACCCGGCATGTCCGGCGACACCTCCCAGCATTGCAGCTGCCGGATCATGAACGTGTCCGTGAATGACCTGCTTGCGCCACCGGGTATCATTCTCAGTCGGAACAATGCGCCTGGTGCTGAACCGGTTGGCTGGCAGGTATCCCATGGTACTTAGGCCAAGCGGTCTGATGAATTCGCGGTCAATGTACTGGTCAATTCCCATGCCGGTTACTTGCGCTATGATATCTCCCATCAGGATGAAACCAAGATCGCTGTACGTATAACTGTTTTCCTCAAGCAGTTCAGAGGCGGCCAGCTGAGCGTAAATGGTATCCTGGTACCCTTTATTGATGTACAGGTTATGGGCTACCTGTACCGGATAATCCCCTGTTCTTTGCCAATGGTAAATCCCTTCTGCGTATTGGTCCTCAATCATTGTTTCCCTGTAAAAGGGTATCCAGGATGCCAGTCTGCCCTGGTGCGCCATCATTTCGCGAAGATTGATGTGCTCCTTGTTGGTGCCTGTCAACCAGGGCAGGTAATGGGAAAGTGGCTTGTCAATATCCAGCAGTCCCTTGTCGACCAGGCGCATTGCTGCTGCGGTAGTGGCTGCTGTTTTTGTTATGGATGCCAGGTCATAGATGTCGGTGGTCAGCACCGGCGACAGACTGTCGTAGGTATGGTAGCCAAATGATCTGTTATAGATCATTACTCCATCCTTGATGATGGCGATCTGGCAGCCCGGGTAGGCCCTGTTTTTTATTCCCCGGATTGCCATGCTGTCTATATCTTTCAGTAACTCTGCAGGGATGCCTGTCTCTTCAGGCATCCCGAACCGTATCCTGCCTGCCGGACTGCTCAGGAGTCCCTTACCTGCCGGGAAATGGTTTCCGGCGCTGACAGACAGACTGCCCTGCAAAGGGAAGGCCCCAAAGATGGCCTGTGCTGCAGCTTCTTCAAAAACCTGACCCTCCTCATGGGCAACAAGGATGGATTCGATACTGAGGATCTCGTCATCAAAAAATGCAATGCTGTAAGGGTTGGCAAATAAACTGAGGACAACATCGTTGTCTCTGGCGATCGAATAGATCAGTCCGACGGTCTTTCCATTAATCCCATAATCGTCCCTGACAAAATAACTGTTGTTGTGGACCGAAACAATCACCAGGTCATATTCCTTTAATTGCTGTACCATCTGGTATGCCCGCTGTGGGGTATGGTATTTGTCGATTCCATAAAGGGACACGGGTGCATAATTCGCCAGCATCTGGTGAAATGTGTTTCCGGGGTATTCTCCGACAGACAGGGCGGCAATCCGTTTATTCGACAGATCAGTTACCGGGATGAGGTTGTTTTCATTACGAACGAGCGTCAGCGAAGCCTCAGTCAGTTGTTTTTTAAGCATGTTCGCCATGTTGTTGTTCAGATCCTCAAACAACCGGTCTGGCATCAGGTAGTTAAAGTTGTCCAGTCCCGCCATTTCCTTGAAATACAATATCTTTTTGCATGTTCTGTTGACCAGTTCTTCATCGATCAACCCCTGCCTGATGCTGGTTTTAATGGTATTGATGGCTTTTGGCACATCGGCGGGGAGGAGCAGGATGTCATTTCCAGCCATCAGAGCACGCAGTTCCAGTTCACCCGGTTCAAAATAGTCACTTACCCCACGCATGTCAAGAGCATCAGTAATCACCAGTCCTTCAAACCCCATTTCATTTTTAAGCAGGTCTGTGACAATACGGTGCGACAATGTGGCAGCAAGCCCTTCCTCTCCCTCCAGGGCAGGAATTTCAAGGTGGGCGATCATTACAGAGTGCAACCCGTTATTGATTAGTTGGAGGAACGGATAAAGGTGTATGGCCTTGATCTCCTCAACGGTATGGTTTAACAGGGGCAATGTGTGGTGGGAGTCGGCATCGGTGTCTCCGTGACCCGGGAAATGCTTGCCACAGGCTATGATGCCAGCATCCTGCAGTCCCTGCATGTAAGCAAGCCCTTTTCTTGCTACGTTTTGCGGACGCTCTCCGAATGATCTGAAGTTGATCACAGGATTGTCGGGGTTGTTGTTCACATCCAGAACAGGGGCGAAACTGATATGCACGCCGAGCCGTTTGAGTTGCTGGCCAATCTCATGTCCCATGTTATAAATAAGGCGTTCATCGGCAATCGCACCAAGGGCCATTTTACGGGGGAAGGCAATGGTGCTGTCAAGACGCATGGACAAACCCCATTCGGCATCTATGGCTACCAGTAAAGGTGTCTGAGCCTGACTTTGCATCCTGTTGGTCAGCAGCAGCTGTTCGAGGGGGTTTCCCCTGAAAAAAGCCACACCTCCCAGGTTGTACCTTCTGACAAGGCGTACCATTTCGTTGTAATACTCCTTATCCCGGTCGGTGTGGACACGGATCATCAGCAACTGGGCGATGCGTTGTTCCAGGTCGAGTGATGCAAAAACAGAATCAACCCATGGCGTTGAATATCCCGGCGGATATTCAGCCTTGTTTCGCTCATTGCCTGAATATGTCTCAGCAGGCAGTCCGGGGAAAATAACAATTAGTATGACCAAAGGGAAAAAGATCAGAAAAAACCGGCGCATAGATAAAACAACTACAACAAAAAAACAATAATGATAACAAGTGCAAAAATAGAATATTTATTCAACCAATAAAAAAACCACCGCAAAAGGATCAGATCCGGTAAACCTTCCATCTGCCTGTTTGCAGGTACGTTAACGACCCCAATCCCAGTACGGTGAAATAGATCACTTCAACAAACCATACAGTGGTGGCGCTCCCTTCAAAAGTTACAGCCAGTATGTAGGCCGAAACCAGGTAAAAGGCAATGCTGAGGATTTCTATGATCAATGCCACAAAGGTCTTACCCGTACCCGAGAGTCCGCTGAATAATATCATGCCGAATGCAAAGGAAAACAGGGAAAGTGTAATAACCCTCAGCAGGGGGACTGTTGCTTCGATCAGGTGGGGCTCGTGCGTAAAAAAGGTGGTGATCCGGTAA
>PWKN01000061.1 GCA_003559735.1 Bacteroidales bacterium
TCGCCACACCACATATTGCCGGTTATTCATCTGACGGCAAGGCTAATGGAACCGCACGATCAGTCAGGGCATTGAGCCGGTTTTTCAATCTCGGACTGGATGACTGGTATCCGGATAACATCCCCGGACCCTCATCTCCCGTTATTGCGCCCGGAAGGGATCACGAAAATCCGGATATGGTCTTGCAGCAGATCATGCTGCATACTTACGACATCATGCAAGACAGCAACAGGTTGAAATCATCGCCCGCACAATTTGAACAATTCAGGGATGATTACCCGGTACGAAGGGAGGCCCAGGCATATACGGTAAAGACAAAACATCTTTCACCATCCACCATCAACACCATACAGAAGCTCGGCTTCAACACATCATAAAGCACAGTCAGTTTGCATGGCATATGAGACAAAACAACTATACGCAATAAATAAACAATAAAACCACTAACCAAATATTCGTTTACCTATGAAAGAAAAAGCAGATATAGCATTGGCAGGACTTGCCGTAATGGGCGAGAATCTTGTGTTGAACATGGAGCGCAAAGGATACACGGTGACTGTTTTCAACAGGACACCCGATAAGGTAAAACAGTTCATGGATGGGAGGGGCAAAGGCAAAAACATCATTCCTGCAACCAACCTGCATGAACTGGTTGATTCGCTGGAACGTCCACGGAAGATCATGCTCATGATAAAGGCCGGAAAACCAGTGGATGATTTCATTGAACAGATCCTGCCACTGCTCGAAAAAGGGGATATCATAATTGACGGTGGCAATTCCCATTTCAGCGACACAAACAGGCGGACGAAATATGTGGAAGGGAAGGGACTGCTCTATATTGGGACAGGTGTGTCGGGAGGAGAGGAAGGAGCCCTGAAGGGGCCTTCGATCATGCCTGGAGGTTCATCTGCAGCATGGCCACATGTCGGCCCAATATTCAAGGACATCTCTGCCAGGGTCGAAGATGGCATCCCCTGCTGTGACTGGGTGGGGGAAGCAGGTGCCGGTCATTTTGTCAAGATGGTACACAACGGCATCGAATACGGCGACATGCAGCTGATCTGTGAAAGCTATCACATGATGAAAGAACTGCTCGGGATGACTGCCGGTGAAATGCAACAGGTCTTTCAGCAGTGGAACAAGGGGGACCTTGACTCCTACCTGGTCGAAATCACAGCCGACATTCTTGGATACAAGGATGACGACGGGACACCCCTGATTGAAAAGATCCTCGATACCGCAGGCCAGAAAGGCACGGGCAAATGGACCGGCATCACTGCCTTTGAGCTGGGGGTGCCTCTGACATTGATCGGTGAATCGGTTTATTCCCGCTGCCTGTCAGCCCAGAAAGAAGAAAGAGTAGCTGCATCAGAAATTCTTAAGGGTCCGTCGCCCGGCTTTTCAGGCAACCGCAACGATTTTGTGGAAGACATCGGTAAGGCTTTGTACGCTGCAAAGATTGTTTCCTATGCACAGGGTTATGTGCTCTTGCAGGCTGCAGCCGAAGAATACGGCTGGAAGCTGAACAAGGGGGGCATTGCGCTGATGTGGCGGGGTGGATGTATCATCCGTTCTGTTTTTCTTGGAAAGATCAAAGAAGCATTTGACCGGGACCCGTCCCTGCGCAACCTGATGCTGGACCCATTCTTCAAAGAAAAAATTGAGCAGTCACAAGTCAGCTGGCGCCGCGTGGTGGCCACCGCAGTTGCCGGCGGCATCCCTGTTCCGGCGTTTGGATCCGGACTGTCATACTATGACGGATACCGAAACGACAGACTGCCTGCAAATCTGCTCCAGGCCCAGCGCGACTATTTCGGTGCACATACCTACGAAAGAATCGATAAACCCAGGGGTGAGTTCTTCCATACCAACTGGACAGGAAGGGGTGGAACAACTGCCTCGTCAACATACAACGTATAAACAGCATAGAATCAAATTATTAACAATTTACCTAAAAAACGTAAGGATATGAAAACCAAGGCAACCATTATTTTTGCAGCATGTGTATGGATTTCATGCATGGGGCAGGCACAAATCCCCGGCACAACAACACTCGACCTTGAAAAGGCAGCCCGAATTGCACACGCAGCCCACGAGCGCGCAATGCAGGATGAATGGAATGTAGCCATCGTGATCCTGGATGCCGGTGGCCACATGTTGTATTTTAAACGAATGGATGGCACGCAACTGGCAAGCATCGATGTGGCCATCGAAAAGGCAAAAACAGCCCTTTTTTATAAAAGACCAACCAAAATTTTTCAGGACCGGCTGGCACAAGGAGAGGCCGCAATACTAAGTCTGCCTGATATGATGCCGTTTGAAGGGGGACTGCCAGTTACCATAGATGGAGTTGTTGTTGGTTCGATCGGTGTCAGCGGTGTCACAGCCCAACAGGATGGAATCATTGCAGCGGCCGGACTCAACGCTTTATAAATGGGCTATAGCATAAAGATCAGGAAAACGAAAATGAGAATAACAATGACAGCCATCAATATTTCCAAAAGCAAATAACGGACAGGATACTTACTGTCTGTCACCCGTGCCCACAGGTTATACCATTTGTGATCTTTTTCCTTTTTCATCGGCTGCGTTTTTATAACTTCAAAGAATCAGCGCAAATAGTCTGTTGTTGTGCAAGTCTGCCGTATTCCCTTTCCAGTCTGTCGAGAATTTGCTGATCACCAGGAACCTCAGACAAGGCCTGGTAGTAATAGGATATGGCTTTCTCCGGATGATCCATCCTGCTGTATGACAAAGCGATGTTTGTGTAAACATAAACAAGTCGCTGGTCTGGATTGGCTTCTATAGAGTGTTTGAAACTTTGGACTGCCCCGGCATAATTACCCAGCAAATAGTGCATCTGTCCCGCCTTGTTATATAGAATGTGACTGGAACCATCGTAAAGGGAAGCATCCTGGTAACATTGAAGGGCTTTGTCATATTGCCGCAATCCCTCGTAAGCCAGTGCCTTCTTGAACAATATTTCATAATCTGCTTCTTCACGTTGCAGATACAGTTGCATCATATCAACTACCCTTTCATGCTCATTAAGCCGAAGCAGTATGCCGGACAAGGCCCGGACAACTTCAGAATGGCAAGGGTCAAGCGCCCAGGCTTTTTCATAAAACGCCTGCACCTGTCGGTCATTTCCGCGCTCTGCACTCATGGAGGCTGCACCTGAAATTTTCGAGATGGATTTAAATCCTCTCTTAGGGCAAGGCGACAAGATTATTGCCGTTGATGCAAGGTGCAATATTGCAAGGTAAAAAAAATTAAAAACTAACAATCAAGACATGCTTTGATTCATTATTGAAGCTTTTTTCTTCATTTCACTAAACTCATCAGGGCTTAGCTGCAAGAAAAAAAAATTTATCGGATTAACGGGCTTTCCA
>PWKN01000121.1 GCA_003559735.1 Bacteroidales bacterium
ATATTGAAAAATAGCAGAGTGGGAATTGGCACATCCAATCCACAGACAATTTTCGAGGTACAAGGTCGTGGTACATATGTAGTTGCTGGCTTTCAAGCTGCCGGACCCTGGAGGTCTGTCGAATTTGATTTTTTGTCTTTTGGAACATTAATGGATAGCTGGACTCACCCGGTTATCCAGCCAAGTAAGAATAATAAAGGATACCTGGGTCAAGCCGGCAGGCATTGGTCAAGGGGGTATATAAATCAGATCTTTTCTGAAATGAAGTCCATTCAGTCCCTGTCAGACAAGAGCTACAAACGCAACATTGCTCCCATGTCTGCCGGGATGCGTGAAATCATGCAGCTCAGCCCGGTTAGCTATGATGTGAATGCTGAGAAGCTTTATCCGGAACATAATGTCAGATCAATGAAAAGCGACAGGCAACTCAATAACCAGATGGGCTTTGTGGCACAGGACGTGGAAAAGATATTCCCTCAACTGGTAATGCCACTGGATGATGACTCTGATGTGCTTACGCTTGGGTACTCCGGACTGATCCCGGTGATGGTCAAAGGGATGCAGGAACAGCAGGAGATCATCGACAGCCAGCAACAAACCATAAAACTGCTTGAACAAAGAATCGAGCGCCTGGAAAGAATGCTGGAGTAAGGAGTTGTTGCCTGATGCCTGAACTTACCCTGGATGTCCGCCGCCCAAAGGTGGCGGACATCCTTTCCGATTGTCTTTTATTTGAGCGCACCAGTTGGTATGGGAATGGTTTTGCAGACTGCTTCCTCGAACGGGTGTTATCTCTTCCGGCCCTTTTACCCCGTGTTTGACCTGCTTGCAGAGATTGAAAAAACCGGGGGGCATAACCGGCAACGAATTTTTTCCTGGTTTTGGTTAAAGATGTATCTTTGCTGCCGTTGCATGACGCTTCACTGTCGGACAACCCTTGTATAACTTGTGTTTTACACATAATGATACATGTATGAGCATGAAAAAACTGTCAGTAATAGCGTTCGGGGGTAATGCCCTGTTGAAGAGCGGACAAAAAGGGACGATCGATGAGCAGGAGCAGAATGTGTTTGAAACCTGTCAGCACCTGGTGCCTTTGATCAAAGAGGGACATGACATAGTGATCGGACACGGAAATGGTCCGCAGGTGGGAAATGTGCTGCTGCAGCATGAAGCCGGTTTCCGGGTGTATGATCTGCCGAAACAGCCCATTGATTTTTGTGTGGCTGAGACACAGGGGTCGATCGGTTTTATGATCGAACAGCAATTGCGCAATGTTATGGCCGAACATGGCATCAGGCGCAACATTGTAACCCTGGTTACCCAGGTTATTGTTGACAAGGGGGATGAGGCCTTCAAGAAACCCACAAAGCCTGTTGGCCCTTTTTACAGCAAGGAGGAGTCTGAACAGCTTGTAAAAGAGAATGAATGGATATTTCATGAAGATCCCGGCAAGAGGGGCTGGCGACGGGTGGTGGCCTCGCCCCGACCGCTCGATATCCCTAACTGGCCAGCCGTTGCCAGGCTGGCAAAAGAGGGCACCATCGTTGTTACCGTGGGGGGTGGCGGAATACCGGCCTATATCGACGACAATGGAAAGATGGTCGGCATCGATGCTGTTATCGACAAGGACCTTGCCTCATCATTGCTTGCCACTAAAATTGGTGCGGATGAGTTTTGTGTTCTGACCGATGTACCCAATGTGTTTATCAATTTTCACCAGCCTGGAGAAAAACGGCTGGGGAAGGTCAGTCTGCAGGAGATAAAAAAACACCTGGCCGACAAACAGTTTGCCGAAGGCAGCATGGCCCCTAAAGTACTCGCGTGTATCCGCTTTTTGGAAAATGGAGGCAAGGATGCCATCATCACCGTGGCAGAACAACTTGGGCAGCCGGATGCGGGAACCATCATTCTGCCCTGATCCTTCGTTTGTCACTGACAGGGCAGCAGGACCATACCAGGCATTCCCGGAGTGTTGCTCCAATATACTGGTTGGTCAACACGGGTGCGTATGTTGCGGCAATCACCGGGATGCAAATAATCCCGCTTATTTTGATCATCAGTCATTAAAACAATTATATCATCAATCAATAAACAGGAGGGCATCGTATGGCGTTTAATCTGAGAAACAGGAGTTTTTTAAAGTTGCTTGATTTCACTCCGCAGGAGATCAGGTTTTTGCTGGAACTATCGGTCGATCTGAAGAAGGCAAAGTATGGGGGCTATGAACAACAGCGGTTGAAAGGCAAAAACATTGCCCTGATCTTTGAAAAGGCATCCACCCGGACACGTTGTGCTTTCGAGGTGGCTGCATTTGACCAGGGTGCGCTGGTAACGTATCTCGGACCGACTGGCAGCCAGATCGGCAATAAGGAGTCGATGAAGGACACGGCCCGTGTGCTTGGCCGGATGTACGACGGTATCGAGTACCGTGGGTTTGCGCAAACCACTGTAGAGGAACTGGCCACCTATTCAGGGGTTCCTGTGTGGAACGGTCTTACCAACGAGTTTCATCCCACCCAGGTGCTGGCCGATTTTATGACCATGGTTGAGCATTGCGACAAGCCCTTGCACCAAATATCGTTCTGTTACCTGGGTGATGCAAGGAACAATATGGGTAATTCGTTGCTGGTGGGTGCAGCAAAGATGGGGATGGACTTCAGGGCGGCGGCACCAAAATCGGTACAACCGGCAGCTGAACTTGTAAGTCAGTGCCGGGAGATCGCCGGGGAGACTGGTGCGAAGATCACCCTGACCGAAGATCCGGGTGAGGCGGTACAGGGTGTCGACTTTCTGTATACCGATGTATGGGTGTCGATGGGAGAACCTGATGAAGTATGGAAAGAGCGGATAGCGCTGCTTAAACCCTACCAGGTGAATATGGATCTGGTGAACAGGACAGGCAACCCCAAGGTTAAGTTTTTGCATTGCCTGCCTGCATTTCACAACCGTGAAACCACCATTGGCGAGGAAATATATCAAAAGTTCGGACTGGATGGGATGGAAGTGGTGGAAGAGGTATTCGAATCGGAACATTCGGTGGTTTTTGACCAGGCTGAAAACAGGTTGCACACCATCAAAGCGGTGATGGTGGCAACACTGGGCAGCTGATGTAACGATAAACGGGTTGTATGATTATTCTTCTTCTGCAGGTTCCCCTGCAGCACGTTCCATTTCTTTGAGCATCTCCTGGATAGCCGGACCGAGGTTTTCCAGTCCCTTGCCCATCTCTTTCAGGCCCTGTCCGAGGCCTTCCATGATTTCCTGTAAGACCGGCCCGATATATTCCAGGCTTTCGTTTACCTCCCGCATGGCGTGGTTCATTTCCTTCATGGCCTTGTCGACTTCCTGTCCTATGGCCTTCCAGTCAACCGCATCCAATTCTTTCATCGCCTGCCTGATCTCCTCACGGGCCTTGTGCATCTCTTTGCGGAACTGTTCATCCTGGAACTGCAGCCGCAACTCCTCCATTGCTTTTTGTATTTCCGCTCCTGCTTCCTGGGTGGCCAGGCGGACATCTTCACCTGCCTGCTGAAGCTGCATGCGGAATTCTTCATCGTGCAGCCGCTCAAATACCTCTTTGTTTACCTCTTTCATGGCCAGTTGCAACTCTTTCATTGCCTCCCGTATCTTTTCCTGTTCCTGCATGCTTAATGCTTCAAAAGAGATGGTGGATCCGTCGTGTAAATAGATGGTTCCAGGCGAATGGTCTGTGGCAGTCTGTCCGGATAGCGTCCGGCTGGTGGCCTCTTCATCTGTGGCAGCCAGGACGGATAACGCAAGGTTGCCAGGCTCCTCTGCCTCACTGGCAGCCGAGGGGATGCTGTATTGCTGATATGGTTCATCTGCCAGGTAGTGGAGATCATTGTCCGATAAGTTGATCGTGGCAACGGGATTGATCCAGGCGATGCTGGCAAGGGCAAAACCTATGGCCAGGAAGGCAGCCATTTTTTGTCCGGGGGTGATTGATCTTGTTTTCATGGTCATCATGTTTTTAATGCGTGAAAATAATTGAGTTTTGGATTGTGTGGCGGCCAGCACGGGTTGCAACGTGCGTCCGTCACGGTTTTCTTCAAGGGTAACCAGGGCCTGTGCGTAGGTGAGCGGACAACCGGTTTTGTCAACCACCCACTGATCTACACATTCCTCCCTCAATATGCGGATGTGTTTGTTGAGCCACCAGGATGCCGGGTGATAGAAAAACAATATTTCTGTCAGGCACTGGATGAAATTGACATAATGATCGCCCCGGCGTATGTGGTGCAGCTCGTGCAGCAATATAGCCTCTATTTGTTCTGTGGTCATCGAAAAAAGCATGGCGGCCGGCAACAGGACCACCGGCCTGAAGAATCCGGTGACCAGCGGTATGCTGATCTTTGGCGAAGCCATAATGCGCAATCTCCTTTTTATGCCTGCACGTTGCGTGACATCAAGTGCCATCCGTTGCCACTGCTCTGGCAGTGGATGGCTGTGTTTTGTTTTCAGGACATACAGTGTTGTATAGGAAAGGATGGCGTGCAGGGAAAACAGGAGGATGCCGGCGGTATATATCCAGAAGACCAGCGGACTATATGCATCAAGACGTTCCAGAAATGCCGGATGTCCCCTGTCCAGGATATAGAATACCCGGTCACCTCCGGCTGCTATCCAGGCACTTGTGTCAAATTCGAGTGAGACGATCTGGCGGGCACCACGATATACATGCCATTGCCTGATAAAGGTGTAGGCGAAGGAAGCCGGCATGGCGAACAATGCCAGGAGTGAGATGTTGTAACGTAAAACCGGATTGCTTTTCACCGACAGGTACATTGAAAGGCGCCATAACAGGACAATCAGGGCAATTTGCCACAGGCTGTGTATGACTGTCCACCCAACGGCATTGACAACGGGATGAAAGATGTGTTCGGTGATGCTCATTTGCCTTTGTTTTCAAATTGTTCCAGGTACTCTTTGATCTCTTTCAACTCGTTTTCAGACAATGACTCATCGTTCAGGGCACCCAGGACAAGGCGGCCGGCAGACCCTTTGAACAATCCGTTCATCATTTTTCCAATAAACTGTTGCTGGGTCTGCTCGCGGCTGACCACCGGCTTGTAGATATGGGTGCGGCTGCTGGTATCACGTACCAGAATGCCCTTGTCTGTCATGATCTGCATGATTTTTAACGTGGTGGTGTAGCCGGTGTCCTTCCTGGTCTCAAGAACCTGATGAACCTCCCTGACTGTAGCCGCACCCTTGTCCCACAAAACCTGAAGGATCTGCAGTTCACTTTCCGTTGGCTGATTGATTTGTTTCTGGTGCATTATCCTTTTGTTAAATAATTGTTGGCTTGCTTGTATCGTCCGTTTCCCGGACAGCCGGTAGTGAAGTTTTATGACCAATACTGGCCGGTTGGATTCTGACCATTCTGTCATAAACTTAACTACGACATATTTCGTAGCAAATGTAATACGAAATATTTCGTATTACAAATTATTTAACATTTTTTATGAATACAGCCCTGTTTCATGTGCTCCTGTGCGGACACTAAAGGATCTGGCTCAAAACGGTGTATCCTTGCGGACGGTCCCTGTTGTCGAAAAATTCGGAACGGACCATGCCTACATTGGGGGCGTGGTATTCAATTGTTCTTGAACCCGTCCTGATCGGTATTCCCATGGCACTGGTAATTACGCGGGTATTATAGGATATTTTGTAGGTATCGAAACGTCCGGCCGGGACCGAGAGGGTTTCTTTTCCAATTACCTGCCGGTCTTCAATATGAATGGTGATCTCTGCAATTTGCACCCCACCACTTCTTGCCGTTATTGTCATTACTGCATCGGGCAGGGTTTTTCCAGCGGTCAGGTTTGCAGGAAGCAATAATTCATCACTTTCTATTGTCAGGTCCATCCCCTGAAATCCTTCCAAAACAGTTTGGTCGATGACTGACTGCATATCAATTGTCAGCACGTTTGCCCTGCAAATGACATTGTATTCGCCTTCGTGCTGAATACGGTTCCTGCGGTCGAAGTATTCAGACCTTAAAGTGGCAATGACCTCATTTCCGGTGTTCTCTACATTGGTGATTATTACCTTGTTCGTGCCCTCCAGACGATCGCGGTGGTTGTAATTCTCAAACTCCAATCCGGTATTCTCTACCAATGGCAGATAATAACTGCATTCCTGCGCCTTTATAGCGGGATTAAGAGCCATGACCAGCAGCAAAACTATTCCCTGTATCCGTAAATGGTTCATGTTTTTTGTTTTATGGTTAATAAATAGTTGGCCTGGAGTCTTTTGAAAAGATACAGCCCATTAATTTATAATCAATATAAATAACATACATTGTAAACATATTTTGTGCCAATTTGTTTTGTCGTTTCCAACCTGCCTCACAGGTAATGTTTTTCGCAAAAATGGTTAAGCTGTGCTTTTAGGTGCACTGTATTATTGATTGCGGGCCTCTGCACAAAAAAAATGCACATATCAAATATTGTGTTTATTTTTGGCGAAAAAGGCATGATCAAACAATATGAGCTTTCACTGCCCCCTTTTCAGCGTGGCTTTCATTTGATTACCGGTTATATAAACGACGCTATTGAAAAGCTTCCTGCAACCGGACTCGTGAATATATTCATACACCATACTTCTGCCGGACTGATGATCAATGAGAATGCTGATCCTTCCGTTCGTGTTGACCTGGGAAGCAGCTTCGATTATCTAGTGCCTGAGCGCCTGTCTCATTACACGCACCTGCTTGAGGGAGATGACGACATGCCGGCCCATATTAAATCGTCCCTTACAGGGGTTTCTCTGACCATTCCCGTGTCGCGGGGCAGGCTGAAGCTGGGGATGTGGCAGGGCATTTTTCTTGGTGAATTCCGGAACCATGGTGGAAGGCGGAAGCTGACCATCACAGTGTTTGGCGAATAAGCAGTGCTTTATCCTGGTAAGGTTTTCGTTTTCTTTCCCTTTCTTTATTGATGAATGCCTGGACAATTGGTTGAACATTAAACATCCATTTGCTGCAGTTGTTATATTTAGTGTCTGTCTTTAAAGTCAGGTGTCCGAATACAATGATGAATAATTAGCATAACAATATGTCAGATCAATTCTTCCAGTCTGCCGCGTACAAGGTAGAGGGTATGACCTGTACCAATTGCGCGCTGGGCATCAGGCGTGCACTTGAAAAGGAAGGCTTTCACAATGTCAGTGCCGATTTCACGACCGGGGAGGTACGTTTTGAAACCTCCGACAAGAGCCGGTTACCTGTTGCCATACGGCGTATCGAGTCAATTGGCTACCAGGTAAAAAGCGCCCTGCACGAACAAGAGGAGAAGGGGGGTGGAATGGCACCCATTGAGAAGAAATTCTGGTTTAGTGCTCTGTTTACCTTGCCTTTATTGCTGCACATGTTTTTGCCTGTACCCATACTCCACAACGACCTGTTTCAGCTGGCATTAACCATTCCTGTGTTTGTTGTTGGGTTCTTGCACTTCGGACGAAGTGCGTGGTATAGTTTGCGTGCAGGGGTCACAAATATGGATGTGCTCATTTTTCTGGGCAGCACGGCTGCATTCATATACAGCCTGATTGGCACCGTTTACGGACTTGGACACGATTACCTGTTTTACGAGACTTCGGCCAGCATCATCACCATTGTACTGCTGGGAAATATGCTTGAGCATCGTTCAGTAAGGAAAACCACTTCCGCAATTGATGACCTTGTCAGACTGCAGAAGAACACTGCACGCCGTTTGATCACAGAGTTGCACAGTGGCAGTGAGACAGTTGAAGAGGTTGATGCTGCCCTGGTGGAAAAGGGCGACCGGGTGCTGGTCAATATGGGCGATCAGATCCCGGTAGACGGACAAATTGTGGGAGGAACGGGAAGCGTCGATGAAAGCCTGATCTCGGGTGAGAGTGTTCCGGTTGACAAGCAGCAGGGCGACATGGTGGTGGGGGGCACCTTGCTCGTAGCCGGAAATCTCCGTATAAAAACCTCTGCTACGGGAAACGAGACGGTCTTGTCACAAATAATTGAATTGGTACGCAAGGCACAAGCAGATAAACCCAGGTTACAAAACCTGGCCGACAAGATCAGCATGGTGTTTGTACCCACAGTGGTGGTGCTGGCCCTGCTGACCATATTGTTCTGGGTTTTTGGTACCGATCTGCCATTTCGCGATTCGCTGATGCGTGGCATTGCTGTACTGGTTATTGCCTGTCCGTGCGCCCTTGGTTTGGCCATTCCTACGGCCGTTGTGGTTGGCCTGGGACGGGCTGCAAAAAATGGCATACTGATCAGGGGGGGCAGCGCCATAGATTCTTTCAGCACCATCGATACGGTGGTATTCGATAAAACAGGAACACTGACAACCGGAAACTTCCGTATTAAGCAACTCAGCTGTTTCGGAACACCGGAAGATAAGGTGCGGGGTATTTTATACAGTCTTGAAAAGCATTCCGGACATCCCCTGGCACAGGCTATTACCAAACAGTTCCGGGACGCGGAACCCATCTCGTTTGAAACGGTGGAGGAGGAAAAAGGGCTGGGTGTGAAAGCAACCGGTAAGGATGGAAATACTTATGTTGCCGGCTCCTACAACATTGCCGCCCATCTGACCGATGATGACAGGCACAATGTGTATCTGTTGATGAACGACCGGCTGATTGCCTGGCTCGACATGGAGGATGAAGTTAAGCCGGGTGCTGCTGAGCTGATCGCTTTTTTGAAAAACAAAGGGATGAAGACGGTATTGCTCAGTGGAGATCGAAGGTGGAGGTGTGACACCATAGCTGAACATCTCGGCATCGATGAAGTATATGCCGAACAGTTGCCCGGAGAGAAACTTGATGTGATCGGAAAATTATCAGGAAACGGTCGCGTAGCGATGGTAGGCGACGGCATCAATGATGCGCCTGCCCTTACAAAGGCAGATGTTGGCATCAGCATGAGTGATGCCACCCAGGTTGCAGTGAAGTCGGCCGGCATTGTTTTGCTTAAGGGCGACCTGCGACTTCTGGAAAAGGCATTTGGCATGACACGTACCACATTGCGGACAGTGAAGGAGAACCTGTTCTGGGCATTCTTTTATAACGTTGCTGCCATCCCGTTGGCCATGGCAGGCTTGCTGACGCCCATCGTTGCGGCATTTGCCATGGCAGCATCTGATGTGGTTGTGGTACTGAATTCCCTGCGTTTAAAAACACGTAAGCTGAGGTAAAACTGATTTAAGTTCCCGGGCTGCCTGTAACAATGGATCATCCATTCATAGACATCAGGAACTCTTCATTGTCCATCGTATGACGGATCTTGTCCATCAAAAACTCCATTGCTTCTACCGGAGTCATGTCAGCCATAAACTTTCGCAGCACCCAGATCCTGTTCATGATCTCCTTGTTCAGGAGCAAGTCTTCGCGGCGTGTTCCTGATGCAATGATATCGATTGATGGGAATATCCGTTTGTTTGACAGGCGGCGGTCGAGTTGTAGCTCCATATTGCCGGTCCCTTTGAACTCCTCAAAGATGACCTCATCCATTTTTGATCCGGTATCGATCAGTGCGGTCGCAATGATCGACAGTGAGCCGCCGTTTTCTATGTTCCTGGCAGCACCGAAGAAACGTTTGGGCTTGTGCAGTGCGTTGGCATCCACACCACCCGACAATACCTTTCCTGACGCGGGTGAAACAGTGTTGAATGCCCTTGCAAGCCGTGTGATGCTGTCAAGCAGGATCACCACATCGTGTCCGCATTCAACCATACGTTTGGCTTTTTCCAGTACAATGCTTGATATCCGTACATGTCTTTCGGCCGGTTCATCGAATGTGGAGGAGATCACTTCGCCGCGGACATTCCTGGCCATTTCAGTAACCTCTTCCGGCCTTTCGTCGATGAGCAGCACGATCAGGTACACTTCCGGATGGTTTGCTGCAATGGCGTTGGCAATTTCCTGCAGCAGGATCGTCTTTCCGGTCTTTGGCTGTGCAACGATCAGTCCGCGCTGCCCTTTCCCGATCGGTGAGAACATATCGATAATGCGGGTGCTCAGCGTATCGTCCTTATGTCCCGTGATCTTAAACTTTTGGTCAGGAAAGAGTGGCGTGAGGAAATCGAAGGCCACCCTGTCGCGCACCTCGGCCGGGACACGCCCGTTGATCTGTTCCACTTTGATCAGCGGAAAGTATTTTTCATTTTCCTTCGGCGGACGAATACCCCCTTTGACCGTATCACCGGTTTTTAGTCCGAAGAGCTTTATCTGGCTTTGCGACACATAAATATCATCCGGAGAGTTAAGGTAGTTATAATCGGATGACCGCAGGAACCCGTAACCGTCGGGCATAATCTCCAACACCCCGTCTGCAGTGATGATGCCATCGAATTCATATACAGGCTCACCGGTACGCTTATCGTACCCTTTTGGTTTCTGGTAGGGCTCAACCTCTTTTCCCTGATCCTGCCGTTGATGTCTGGCTTTCTCTTTTGACGGGGCTTCCGTTGTGGCTGATTCTGCCTTCGAAGCAACGGCCTGGTCTCTTTCCCTCTTATCCTGTATGGTGTTTGCCGGTTGATGCCGGGATGATCCCTGGTCACCTGCCTCGGCCTTCTTCGTACCTTGCTGGTCCATATCACCCCTCGGCGTGACAGGTTTTTTCTGCTCTGTGGTCTCCGTTTTTTCGGCAGCTGCCTGTTGCTCTTTTTTGCTGCGGCGCCCCCTTTTTTTCGGTTTCTCCTGCTGCTTCGTTCCGCCTTTGTCATCCTCCCGCGGTGGTCCGGCGGTCTTGCTGACCGGCTTCTCCTCCCCGGCGGGTGGTGGTGCGCTTTCCTGTGTTTTGGGTTGCTCCGTCTGTTCACTGAGCTTACGGTCAACTGAGCTGCCTGCAGGGATACGCTTCCGCGGACGTCCCGGACGCCGTCCGGGCTTTTTCTCTTTTCTGTCTTCTTTTGCCGGGGGCTTCAATGCTTGTGCATCAAGTATTTTATATATCAGGTCTTGTTTTTTATAGGAATCTACTTTTTTCACATCGAGCCCCCTTGCGATCTCTTTGAGTTCAGCAAGAAGCTTACCATTCAACTCTACAATGTCGTACATGGGATAATCTGTGGTTTGGGGTAAAAAAATTTTGATTGATTTAGCAGCACCTTTATTAATTGGCAAAATCATTGTGTGCGGACTGCAGGTGGTCGTAACATACAGCCATTCGGGCATGCAAAAACTTTGCAGCTACAATTAAAAAACAATCTTATCCGGGTGCGTTTGCCAAAGAAATATGATCGAAAATGCAAGAATCGCCGCAAAGATAATGATTATTCAACAAAACAAAAAATATTTTTTTTCGGTGCAATGAATTGACTCTGTTTATCGCTTTTTACGTAATTTTGTTCCAAATATTGTAAAAAAAAGACAAAAAACATGTGGCAGCGTATTCAGAGTGTCTATTTCTTTCTCGTTTTTGTGTTTTCTGTGTTGTTCGTTGTTCTTCCACTTGCACATTTTCCTGCTGAAATACCCGATAGTCCGTTACGCATCAGTACGTACCGGACATTTTTTGCGGCATTTGACATTTCGGGTGCATGGATGGGACTGGTATTGGTCATATTGTTTGCATTAGCGGCACTGATCACGGTATACACAACCTTCTTATACAGGAAACGGATGGCCCAGGTGCGTCTTGGCAGGTATAACATGTTCATCCATGCTGCCATGATATTAACGGCGTTTTTCTTTGTTGATACCATACGTGGTCAGATCGACGACAGTGGATTTTCCTATGGCGCCGGTATCGTTTTTCCTGTTGTTTCACTACTTCTGATATTAATGGCAAGCAGGGCCATACGCAGGGATGAGGAGCTGGTCCGGTCGGCCGACCGGCTGCGTTAATCCTCCAGTCTCTTTATGATATAATCTGAATTGAACAGCCGGAGGGCACCCATATATTTGAGTTTAAACTTAATAAAGTCGCCCACCTTGTAGTTTTTTGGATTTTTACCCAGGTCGATCACCAGGATGTCTGAACTGGCCCCTGCGATCTCTATTTTTTTATCGACCGGGATCAGGAAGTCTGGCGTAATGTCAAGGAGTCCGACATCCAGCAGGGCACGCCAGGACGTTTTGCCATAGTCTTCAGCATTGATCTCAAAAGACTCACCGGAGGGATTCTCAGCCAGTGTCCCTTCAGGGACAACCGGTTTTTCAATCAGTTCGATGATCTCGGATTTAAAAGTAATCACATCATCCTTCATTCCCTTGATGGTCTTGCCTGTCCACAGATTGGCCCCAAAGTACAGGGTTTCACCCACCCTGAAATGATTCAGGCCGGGAGGCACCTGCTTTTTTGCGAGCATCGGGATGGTCACAGAGGTGCCTCCCGAAAGGAGTTCGATCTTTTTGCTGAATTTCACTTCAACGATCTGTTTGTACAGGCTGAGCTGGATCAGCTTGTCGCGTGACGGCATCACCCCGTACAAGCAATTCAGGTTGGTGCCAAACCCCAGGATCTCGATGTTTGGCAGCTCAAATACCTTTGCATAAAAGTCGACCAGCTTATCGCCCATAACCCCTTCGCGCAGCTCTCCCATCTCCACCATGATGATCACTTCATGTATCTTGTCCTGTTTCTGTGCTTCCTTTGAGATCATTTTCATGGTCTCAAGATCAGAGTTCATGCTCACATCGGCATATTTGACAACGCTGCGGATGCTCCTGCGTGGAGCGGGTTTTATATAGATGGTCTTAATGCCGGGATCGATCCGCTTGATGGTGCGCAGGTTCGATATGCGCGAATCCATGAGCTCCCTGGCGCCAAGGCCAAGGATCTCTTTGATGTACATCGGGTTGCCGCACAAAAGCTTCGTTACAATCCCCCAGCGTATGGAATGATTATCAAATAATCTTTCGAGATAACTGTAGTTGTGCCTGAGTTTATTACGGCTGATTGCAATTTCTGCCATGACAGGAGTTTTTATTTTGACCAGCGCATTTCAAGATATTTGCTGGTAAAGCCCAGTTTTTCATAGAGAAAACGGGCAGGATTTTCGGGTTCGACATGCAGTTTGATGTCCCCTTCCGCCTTGTCAAACGTCTTTAGCATCAGTTCCTTGCCCA
>PWKN01000252.1 GCA_003559735.1 Bacteroidales bacterium
CCATATGCTGACCGGTTGAACTGTATGCTGACCGGTTGAACCGTTTTCCAATGCAACATTATCCGCCGGCCATTATGTCCGCGTAACAAAATCTTCCAGGGATTGTTCTGCAAAATAATTTTTGAATTGCATGGTAACATCATAGACCAATCCGTTCATCAGGCATTTGTTGAATGGACATATTTTTCTGTCGAGCGGACATTCGGGTGTGTCGATCTTGCCTTCGATGGCCTCATATATTTCCAATACAGATATCTGTTCGGGGTATTTGTTCAGCACGAAACCTCCACTTGGACCCCTGACTGATTTGAGGAAATTGAATTTTACCAGTTGCTGGAGCACTTTGGCCAGATGATTCCTGGAAGCGCCCATCTCACTGGCAATGCTGTTCACATTGATGTGGGTATCGGATTTGGCGATCAGCACCATTGCATGCAATGCCAGTGAGGCTGCCTCTGAAAAATGAACAAGTTTTGCCATATCAAGTTTGTTATTCGTTTGTTGTGATTAAAAAAACCAGGAATCACCGCATCTGTCTTCCGGACGCTTTTATGCGGGGTAAGAATGCGGTCAAAGGATCCAGGTTTTTGTTCGGGTATGCTAAAACACCATTTTTTGAACCTTGACCCCATCAAGGGTCCATAACTCATTTTCCAGGCGGCAACACTCTTCATGGCTCCCACTAAGCTCAAGAATGATCAGTCCGCAATTATTGCACCCCGGCCTGTCAACACTATGCAGGCCAAGCCGGGTCTTGATCGTGCAGCCATACTTGGTGAGGATCTCCTGCACCTTCAGGGCCGCCTCACTCCGGGTTTCTACAAAGACACCTAAAATTCTGATTTCTGACATGTTAGAATGATTTACTGTAATAAATAGTCGAACTGCATCTTTTTGATCTCTACCCCACCTATCTCAGAGAGGTCTGCCTCGAGTTGTTCCCACTTTTCGGGTGTCCCCTGTAAAACAAGCACGATGGTACCCACCCTGCTGCATACGGTATCAGAGAGTTCGTGAAATCCCAGGCGGGTGCGGATCACACCGGCATGTTTTGTGAGCACCTTCTGTGTGCGTCCGGCTTCTTTGATCCGGTCAAATACCAAAATACCGAGAATCATTGTCTGTTCCATAATCTGTATGAGAATTACTGATCAAACGCGCTAGAAATACAGGTCACGCTTGCCTTGTTTTATTTCATTGATTTTTTCCCTGAGTTTGTCCACTTTCTGATCGGCCGACAGATCGGATATTTTTCCTTCGATCAACCGGTAACCGGCGGCTTTTGTTTCTTCCGTTGCATAGTCTTCCAGGTATTCAGCCAGCGTGAGCATCGCATTGGGTGCACAGAAACGCTTGATGAAGCCTGGTACGCTGAACTCCATAAAATGCTCTCCCGTCCGCCCAAGACGGTAACAGGCGGTGCAAAACGACGGAATATAACCGTTGTTGATCAATTCATCCATGATCTCGCCAAGAGAGCGGTTGTCGTTGATCTGGAACTGACCTTTTGTCAGGTCCTGGGTTTGGTGCTTCCCTTTTGAATAGCCTCCAAGTTCAAGGTTTGTGCCTCCGTCGATCTGTGACACGCCGAAACGGAGGATCTGATCACGGATGTGTGCAGGTTCGCGTGCGGTGAGTATCATTCCCGTATATGGTACGGCAAGCCGGAGGATCGATACAAGGTGTACAAAGTCTTCGTCGCTTACCAGGTTGTCTTTGTCAACATTCAGTGCGTGCGCATTTTGTATGCGTGGGAAAGATATGGTATGCGGACCTACATTATATACCGCTTCGAAGTGGTTGACATGCCTGACCAGTCCCATTACCTCAAAACGCCAGTCGTACAAGCCAAACAATGCCCCAATCCCCACGTCATCAATGCCTGCCTCCTGTGCCCTGTCTAAAGCTGTCAGCCGCCATTCATAATTGCGCTTGAGACCACCAAGGTGCACCTTGTTATAGGTAGGCTCGTGATAAGTCTCCTGGAAGATCTGAAAAGTGCCAATACCGGCATCTTTTACAATGCGAAAGCCCTGGATGTCGAAAGGCGCCGCATTGATGTTTATACGTCTGATCTCACCGTTCTTGTGTTTGACACTGTACACGATCTCAACCGTTTCGGCAATGAACCGGGCCGAATACCTTGGATGTTCCCCATATACAAGGATAAGCCGCTTATGCCCCTGGTCAATCAAAGCCTTTGTTTCCGCCACCAGTTCCTCATTGCTCAGGGTAACCCTTTTTATTCCTTTATTGGAAGAACGAAAACCACAATACTGACAATTGTTTGTACACAGATCGCCAACATACAAAGGAGCAAACAACACGATCCGTTCCCCATATACCTTCTCTTTCAGCGTGCGTGCACCTTCCCTGATCTCTTCCTGCAAGTCCGGATCCTTTGTGTTGATAAGCACCGCAGTTTCTTCAAGCGACAGGCGTTTTTTGTCCAAAGAAGCCTGTATGACATCGCGTACCCTTTGTTTGTCGGCTTTTACCCCATTAAGGTAACTCCATATTTCACCGGCATCAATAAAGGGCTCAGTGCGCTTGTCTGCTATCCGGTATTTCTGGGGATGGTATATCATTATTCGGAATTAATTGTGATTTTCATTGCAAAAATAAGAATTCTTCCCCTGATAAACATATTTTTACATGAAAAAATGTAATTTAGTAATTTAAATGCTGCAATGCGCGAATAGTCTGTTTTAAGGGGGGATACTATATCTCCACTTTGAGTCCGTCGTAAGCCAGGAACACATTGTCGGGCAGCGAGCGGCTGACCGTATCGTGGATCCCCATAAAATGGCTAAGATGCGTAATATATGCCCTGGTTGGCTGAATTTCTTCGATGATATGCAAAGCCTCTTCCAGTGAGAAGTGGGATATGTGTTTTGATTTTCTTAGTGCATTAATTACCAGCACTTTGCTTCCTTTTATTTTTTCTTTTTCCTGTTCAGGAATATGGCTGGCATCGGTAATATAGGTCAGCGCTCCTGTGCGGAAGCCAAAAACAGGCATTTTGTGGTGGATCACTTCAATGGGCATGAACTCCCTGCCATTGATCGAAAATGGTGCATTGCTGATGATATGAAAATGGAGCTGTGGCGCCCCGAAGAAGCGTTTTTCTTTCAGTATGTACGGAAACTCCTTATTGATCGATTCGATCACTTTTTCACTTGCATAGATGTCAATCGTTTTATTCAGCACATAGTTGAAGGCACGCACATCATCAAGTCCGGCAATATGATCGCGGTGCCCATGTGTGAATATAATGGCCGAGAGATCATTGACATTCTCCCTGATCATCTGGTACCTGAAATCGGGTCCGCAGTCGATCACGTATTGATTGCCA
>PWKN01000186.1 GCA_003559735.1 Bacteroidales bacterium
AGATTTTGATGAGCAGCACTACAGGATGTCCCGTCTTTCTGTCCCCGTTCCGGAAAAGGTCTGGGAACGTCAATCCAGTGAGATATACATTATGTCTCGTACCAATGACATCAATAATACGAAGATCCGTGACGGGAAGATGGACATAAAAACATATGTGCAAACCATTGATGGCCTTGAACAATGGAATCCGCTTATGAAAGGGGAGTTTCCAATTTCTGCTGGGTCATTGATCAAGGAGGTCTTTCCTGCTTTCCAGGTGAAAAACCCTGAACTGACCAAAGACACATACACTTGTGATGAATTCCTTGGGATAATATATGCCCATCCCGACCTGCAGGGAGTTCGTGTAAATAAGGAACGATATGGGTACATGGTAAACGATACGATTTGTGAGTTTGGCTATGTACATATCAACGGAGCACAAGTTGTTACCATCAACTCTGAATCGACAGAGCTGGAAGACATAAAAAAAACACTGAAGGACGTTGGACTTGAAGGGGTGGAGAACATTAATTACCTGCAGGCTATCAAGCGGGTGATTGGAATGATCAATAAACCCCTGGCAAATGAGTAAAAAGATTATAACCAGTGAAGCTGCAATTGCACGGAATAATTATCGGTGTGGTTGCAGCTTCCGTATCTCTAAAAGCAGAAAACATGGCAAAGGAAATAGAAAGAAAATTTTTGGTTAAGGGCGACTTTAAACCGGAAGCCATAAGGCAAACCCGCATCATCCAGGGCTATCTCTCATCTGTTCCCGAACGTACTGTAAGGGTGCGTGTTAAAGGAGATAAAGGCTTTCTGACCATTAAGGGTATAGGGAATGAATCTGGCGTTAGCCGGTATGAATGGGAAAAAGAGATCGATGTAAACGAAGCTAATGAACTCTTGTCTATTTGCGAGCCTGGCGTCATTGATAAAACCAGGTATATCGTACAATCAGGGGAACATACCTTTGAAGTGGATGAGTTTTTTGGGGAAAACAAGGGATTAATCATGGCAGAAGTGGAGCTAACCTTTGAAGATGAGGTGTTTGATAAACCTTCGTGGTTGGGAGAGGAGGTTACCGGGTATACAAAGTATTACAATTCGATGCTGATGAAAAACCCTTATAAACATTGGTAAGTCAACTGGTCGAATAATTGGATGGCAGATAGAGGAGGTGTAAGCATACGATCAGTTCGTATATATGAAAATATGAGTTGTGGATAATAAATAATTCGTATAATAATGACAAAGGAAGAACATAATGATGCCGTCAACAATGATCAGCCTGTTTTAAATAACAACGGGGTGGATCCGCTGGACATGCATAATTACCGTATTGAGCATCTTCCAAAACGTGAAAAGAGCGGTTTTGAAAAATGGCTCGCACATATTGGCCTGCCATTAGCCATCATGGTGTTTATATTGTTTGCATTTGTAATAGAGCTTCCGTTTTTGCAAAACATTGATCCGGACACCATTGTGTCGTTAACGGCGCAAGTGGAGTATGAGCGTATCGGTTCTGTCGCATTCAGCCGGAGCAATTCCTATATGCTGGCCATTTTTTTGGCTGCTATCATTTTATGGATCACGCAGGCGCTGCCGAACTATCAGACATCCCTGATATTGATCATTACATTGGTGCTTACTGGGGTGTTGCCCGAAGAAAAAGCGTATGCACAACTGGGCCACCGGGTGATGTGGTTGAATATTATGTCGTTCATACTCGCCAGTATGCTTGTGGCCACCGGGGTGGCCAAGCGTTTTGCGTTATGGTTCATATTGCGGTTTGGTAAAAACGCAGGCTCTATTTTTCTGAGCTTCATTGTCATCAATACAGTGCTGTCTGCATTCATTTCGGCAACGACGGCAAAGGCGGCCATCCTGTTGCCCATATTCATGGTTATAGCAGCTGTTTACGGTGCGCGGCAGGGTGAGGGAAAAAACAATTTTGGCCGCAGCATTGTGTTGCAAAACCTTCTGAACATTAACCTGGGCGCCGGAGCCTTTGTTACAGGCTCTGGCGCAAACCTGCTTGCTGCTGCCCTTATTGGTGGTGCAATTGACGGGTATGTCTATTTCTCTGACTGGCTTTTTGCGATGTTTCCTGTTATGGTCGGCTTAATGTTTGTCGGATACATACTGGCCATGAAAGTGTTCTTCCCGATCAAAAAGGAGGAAAGACTACCCCAGATCAAGGGAGGTATGCAACGGCTGCAAATGGAATACAAGAAACTCGGGAAAATGGGGCCCAACGAGATAAAGGCAGTGATCATATTTCTTGCCATCCTGGGGCTTTGGGCTACTGACCGCCTTCATGGTGTCAGTGCTACAGCCGTTGCCTTTGTTGGAGGGATAGTAGCGCTGCTGCCCCGCGTCGGGATTGTAAAATGGAATGAAGTGGACATCCCCTGGCACCTGCTGCTTTTTTCGGCAGGCGCATACACACTTGGAGCCGGATTCGGCATTACTGATCTGCCCTCAATCAGTGTCAATGCGTTCTTCGATAATATTGGGATCGGTGACCAGACCGCTTTCTGGAAACTCTACCTGCTGCTGACCGCAGTGATGGTATATAGTGCACTGGTCTTTCAATCAAAAACCATGCGCGCAATGATATTTGTCCCGATTGCCATCGGGGTGGCCAGCCGTTTTGGTTTTCCTGTGGTAAGCCTGGCATTGCCAGTGGCTTTTATGATAGAACACGTTTATGTGTTGCCGTTTAACAGTAAGCCAGCTGCACTGCTATATGAAACCGATATGTATACCCTGTCAAATGCCTTCCGGTTTGGTTTTGCCATGATGGTGATTGCCTGGGTGCTCAACATCATTATGGGTGAAACATGGTTCAGGTTTTTAGGGATCACACCTGACGGGGTCTTTGGGATATTTTGATATTGCCTGTGTTGTTAATTTTTGTACATGTCAAACCTTGTTGTTTAACTCTTGTTTAATTCTATATGTTTAACCAAAATCCAATTACTATGAAAAAACTATTTACTATGATCATGGTCATGATTACCATGATTGGCTTTGCGGTGCCACTTCTGGCTGCCGTGGAAAGTCCCGGGACTTCTGGAGCAGAATACCCCGATGGATTGATCCATTACTGGCATTTCAATGATCAGGTCATCACCGGTGACGGTGAGGTGCCGGCTGACTTTTCGGCTGTCGGACAGGGAGTGATCAGTTATCCCGGCGAGGGTGACGGTTACATGGACTTCAGGTCGCACCGTGCTGCTGATCCTGTTTCCAACTTTAACCTTCGGATGGACCAGGGGCCTGATCAGGGCGCAATTTTGCGTGTCAGGAACCCGGCCCATACAAGGGAGCTGATCGTAGCTGCTCCTTCAACCGGGTATGA
>PWKN01000062.1 GCA_003559735.1 Bacteroidales bacterium
CGACATGGTAAGCCAGGTTAATGAAACAATCAGGTATCCTTCTTTCATGGATATGTTCCTGTGGTCGGCCGACCGGTTCATAATGATTAAAGAAGAGCCAAGTATGAGTGTTAGCAGTGCGCTGAGGGATATGGGAAAAACCGTTGCGGTTTCTTTATAAACAAAAGACCATATGAGGCTTGCGATCATTGAAGTGGACAAAACAATCATTAACATTCCCAACAGCTTAAAAATAAGCCGGAAATTTATTTGCTGACCTGGGTTCATGTAGCCACACTTTTAAATGATAAAAAACACAACCATATGAAATGAAGTTGTAATGTCTTTGAAAATATTTTCAGAGATGGTCTCATTTTTTCCAGAAACTGGGCGAGAAAAGCAGCAGCACGGTAAACAGTTCAAGCCGGCCAAGGATCATGTAAAAGCTAAGGATCCATTTGGCGGGATCAGGAATATCTGCATATGTGTCGATGGGGCCGACATTGGCGATCGCCGGACCGATATTTCCGAGGGTGGCGGCAGAAGCGCCGATTGCCGACGTGAAATCGAGTCCGAATAAGGTCATTGTAGCAGAACCAGCCATAAACAGCAACATATACAAAAGAAAAAATGCCAGGAAGTTATGTATGATGTCCTGCGGGATCGATTTTTTATTGATACGCACGGGAATGACTGCCATGGGATGCAACAGCCTCCTGAACTCCAGGCGGGTGTTCTTTATCAGTACCAGCACCCGGATCATCTTCATCCCCCCGGCTGTTGACCCGATGCATCCTCCCGTAAACATCAGCAAGAATAGAAAAAACCACAGAAAACCGTGCCATTCCATATAGTCGGTTGTTGTGA
The DNA here is from genome assembly GCA_003559735.1 of Bacteroidales bacterium. Lineage (GTDB taxonomy): Bacteria > Bacteroidota > Bacteroidia > Bacteroidales > UBA7960 > PUPG01. The sequence continues at coordinate 847 of PWKN01000062.1, forward strand.
AACCCGTGGTGGTAACAATGGAGACAACCTGGAAGAGGCTCTTCCTGAATGTGTATTCCAATCCTGACTGGTTCACCAGCAGAAGGATTATGCAAAACAGGAGCGTAAATGCAGCCAGCAACTTTAAGAAAAACAAAAATTCTTCATTATTGACTACCTTGTTGAATTGCCCTTTTAAAACATAATAGTGAAGGGAAAAACTGGTGGCTCCGAGGATCATAAATAATATGATGACATACTGTATGTATGCAGAATATTCGCCTATGCTGTTGTTTTGGGTGGAGAAACCACCGGTAGCTACGGTGCTGAATGCGTGGTTGATGCTGTGAAACGCATCCATTCCCCCTGCCATTAAAAGCAATGTAAGTATAAGTGTCAGTCCGGCGTAAATGCCCCAAAGCCTTTTCGCAGTTTGTGTGATGCGCGGATGGAGCCGGCTGGGGGTGGTACCGGGGACTTCAGCAACGAAGAGCTGCATTCCCCCTACACCCAGGATCGGGAGGATGGCAAGAGTCAGTACGATAATACCCATCCCACCAATCCAATGGGTCATGCTCCGCCAGAATAAGAGTCCGTAGGGCAACGACTCAATATCTCTCAGGATGGTGGCACCTGTGGTGGCGATTCCTGATGTGGATTCAAAGAAAGCATCAGAAAAGTTGGGGATGGCACCACACAAAAAGAAGGGGAGGGCGCCAAAAAAGGATATGCTCACATAGGTCGTTGTAACGATCAGGTACCCTTCTTTTTTTCCTATATTTCTGTAATCGTGTTTTCTTGTAAGCATATACGCCGACAGTCCGGCTACAAAAGTGATGACGGCAGATAACAGAAGGGATGTGGCTGCATGGATCTCGTTATAGTAAAACGACCAGAACGTTGACAATACCATAAAGCCCGACAGTATCATGACGAGCATGCCGGCAAACCTGATGATCAGTTTGTTGTTGATTAATGCTTTTTTGGTCACCTTTGCAACTTGCTTTTAAACATTTTGTCAACTCCGTGAAATGCTTCAGGAAGGGCGAATACAACAACCTTGTCGCCGTTTCTGATCTGCATGTCGCCTTCTGCTATAAAACCCTCGTTGTCTCTGATAATCCCCCCAATAATGGCTTGTTTGGGAAAGTTGAGTTTTCTGATGGGTTTTTTTGTGATGGGTGATCTGTCCCTTGCCTGAAACTCAAAAACCTCGGCATCAACACTGGTCAGGCATTTGGTGGAGATAACGTCTGCTGTCATCGTGAACCGGATGATATAACTGGCGGTGGCCAGCTTTTTATTGATGATGGTATCGATCCCTACGCTTTGACTGATGTCAATGAAGTCGATATTCTCTACCAGGGCAATGGTTTTTTTTACCCCATACCGTTTGGCCAGCAGGCAGGTGAGTATGTTTGTTTCGGAGTTGTTGGTCACAGCCACAAAGGCATCCATTGAGCCTATGCTCTCACTTTCAAGCAGGTTGATGTTTCTGGCATCGCCGTTGATCACCAGTGTGGAGCTCAGCATGTCTGACAGTTCATTGGCCCTTTCGGGGTCCATGTCGAATAGTTTGATGTTGAACTTGTTTTCAAGCGCTGCCGCGGCCTGGCTGCCCACCGCGCCGCCGCCAATGATCATTACATTGTTGATGTCGAATCGTTTTTTGCCGCTAAGCGCTAACAGGCGATCAATGCCGTTTGGTTTGGTGACAACATATGCCAGGTCATTTTCCTGGAAACGGTCTTCCCCCCTTGGGATGATCGTTTTGGCACGACGGTGAATTGATACCGCCCTGAAGTTGTGTTCATCGTGATCTTTGACAATCTCCCTTAGTGTTTTCCCGATAACGGGAGCACCCTTTTCAAGTTTTACCAGCATCAGGGACAGGCGGTTTTCAGAAAAATCAAAGATCTCGGCGGCTGCCGTATTGGTCAGCAGGTTGGCGATCTCATTGGCAGCGATCTTTTCAGGGGATACCAGGTAGTCAATACCCAGCTCCCTGTAATGCTGTTTGCACATTCCGGACAGGTATTCTGGTTCGTTTACCTTGGCAATACACTTGCGGGCTCCAAGCCGCTTTCCCAGAATGGCGGTCAGCAAGTTGATCCGTCCGTCGTGGTGCGCGCTGATCAGCAGATCAGTGCGCCTGACATTTGCGTTTTTCAGCACCTGGATGGAGGTTGAATCGCCTACCAAAGTTAACAAGTCGGAATGCGATTCGATCAGTTTCAGAAAATCTTTGTCAGGAGCAACCAGTGTAACATCATGATTCTCTCCTGAAAGAAGCTCTGCAAGGTGCAAAGCCACCTCGCTGTCGCCTGTTATAAGAATATTCATGGTTCAGTTCTATGCGTGGGATGAAGAGGCAAAGATATAACCTTTTCATCAATTCCAACATATGGCAGACAGTTATTCGAAACCTTACAGGAAGTGGCATCAAAAACCATGTTTCCGGCAAGTTTTATTGTGGAGGACGGCCTTGTCTTGCCATGGTTTCACCGGCCATCGTTTGTATTGTTGCAATGGCTTCGGCAGGGGGTATGTTTTTTTTCAGCAACGTCTGGCCTTTGAACAGGTGCACCAATCCCTTGCCGGCAGCGATTAACCCAAAGTCGGCATCAGCCATTTCTCCAGGTCCGTTAACCATGCAACCCATAATGGCAATCTTCAGGTTTGGATATCCCGGCAACTCTTTCTTAACCACGGCACAGAGTTTTTCCATGTTCATTTGTGTACGTGCGCAAGCCGGACAGCTTACAAATTCGGTGTCTGTCGATTTAGATCCGGAGTGCTGCATCAGCTGCCTGGCTGTTTCATCAGCCATTGACCGGTTCGACAGTCTGGGTGCAGAAATGGTGATGTGCCCTGGTTTTTGCCTGCTGTCCGCACAAACAAACTGTCCGGCAACATCTGCGATCAGGTCATCGGTATTGGCTGCATCACTGTAAATGTCAACGCCATGCTGATTGTCCGGCGGGTACTCCTTAGGGCTCTTTTGTTCAAAACGTCCGGTCAGCGCACCCGGCAAGCTGGCTAATAGCCTTTTGCCGGCACTTACCAGGCTTTTTGCAAATAAGATCTCGTTTTCGGGCGATTCGGTAAGACTCACCCTGAGGGTGTTGCCGATATTTCCAATCAACAGGGGCATAATGCCTAATGCTGATCTGACCCTGCCGCTGATCCCATTGCCCGATTCTGTAACGCCAATATGCAGGGGATAACACATGCGTTCTTTCTGCATCCTTTTTATCATCAGCAAGTTTGCTTCTGCCGTGGTTGCCGGATTGCTTGTTTTTAATGACACAACGGTCTGGTAAAAGCCAAGGGATTCAAATACCTGCAAATAGCCGGTGCCTGCGTCTGCAAGAATCTCTGTTATGTGCTTATGATGATGATCCGCCCGCGGCACGGAGCCGGCATTGACCCCAATGCGGATGGCTGTGCCGTGGACTTTGCATGTATCAATCAACTGCTTCAGTTTGTGTCGCAGGTTTTCCTGAAAAGCTGTGCTGTCTTCCGTTTTCATTATACCCACACTGGATGACCGGTCTGGAGTTGTACTGAAGTTTCCCGGGTTGATCCTGATCTTTTCAACGATACGTGCAGCTTCCATGGCAAGTGCCGGACTGTAATGGATGTCGGCTGCCAGGGGTTGGTGATATCCGGCAGCGGCAAGTTTGTTTTTTATTGTTGCCAGGCACTCTGCTGATCTTTTATCGGGTACGGAGATCCGCATAAGGTCGGCCCCGGCATCAAAAGCCTTTATGCATTGGTCAACGGTAGCAGCTATATTGTGGGTGTCGGTCTTTGTCATGGACTGTAGCATGACCGGATGGTTTGCTCCGATAAACACTCCGCCAATGGTAACTTGCCGTGATACATAACGGATGTAGCTGTTGTTTTTCATCGGGGTTCCTTGCTGGATAATACATTCCGGCAACTGTCGCGCTCAGGATTGTAAAACAGACGCTTGCTGTTGCTTACTTCAGCATACCTGCCACACGTTCCAGTTTTCCATCAACCGGTGCCGGATCAAGATTCAGAATATGTGCGATCAATGGATACAGGTCAACCAGCTCAAATGGTTCGTGCATGTGGTTTTCCTTAAAAGCAGGTCCAGTTGCATAGAAAATGGTGTGCATGTCCTTGTTGTCATTATCCCATCCGTGTCCGCCTCCCGTATAAAAACGTTCTGAAGGCGCTCCCCAGCCCAGGCTATAGGACGAGTCGGCCAGCACCACCAGGTCGAGCGTTCGTGAATTGTTTCCGAATTGAAACCGGTCGGGCAAAGATCCTGATCGCCAAACGGATAAGTGATCAACGTCTTTTAAAATATGGTATATGCTGTCTGTCATTCCTTCAACGGGCCGCCACATCATCAGCGGATTTCCTCCAAAGGCCATCTCCAGCCAGTCGCGTTCGATGTGGTCAGACAGGTTGACGTACCGTTCAGTGCTCCGTTTGGTCATGCCATGATCAGAGGTTACGATGATGTTGATACTGGAAGCAATGGGAAGGGCATTCATTTTGTTGATAAGGACGCCAACCAGACTGTCGAGTTCCATGACCAGCTCGTCAATTTCTTTACTGTCGGGTCCGGTCCGGTGTCCCTGTGAATCGGGCTCGTTAAAATACATCATCACCAGCCGGGGTCGCTTCTCCCTCGGCAATTGTAACCAGTAAGCAACGGTGTCTATCCGGTCGCCGAAAGGATCCGCGACATCATATTCCTTCCAGTAGGTGGGATGTACCCCTTTGACCGGGGCCTCTGACCCTACCCAGAAATAGGACGCCGTGATCATTCCCTGTTGTGCGGCAGTTACCCATATGGGCTCACCCCCGTAAAAAACAGGGTTCCCTACCGATTCCCTGTCGCGCATCCGGAAGGTCATATCCAGTTCGGGACAATAAAAATTGTTGTTGACAATTCCATGATTGTCGGGATGGAGTCCGGTTGCCATCGTATAGTGGTTGGGGAAAGTATTGCTCGGGAAGGAAGGCTTCACATATCCGGTGGTCACTCCGTGTTGTGCAATATGATCGAGGTTGGGTGTCGGCACCCTGTGGGCATAATCCCATCGAAAACCATCCATCGACAATACCACCACATAATGCTCCTGCTCAATGTCCTTCTGACCTCTGAAACAACACTGGAAAGTGATCATCAGCACGATGAATACTGATATCAACAATATGGTTGAAAGGAACTTGTTTTTCATGGAACAGCGTGATTAAGGAATGTGTGAGACAAAAGTACAGTATTTTGACCAGGTTAAATACGAAAAACGAAATGGACCCACGTTTGTTCATTTCTGCCAGATCATATTTGATCCGCTACTTTTGTGGCCATTGACAGTGTGTGGACTACCATGGCAAACAGGACATCCCGTTTGGCTGTTCAAATGGTGACCCGATCCGGATGGGTTGGAAGGAATTCTTCTTACCTTTGCTGTATGATGGGAAGGAAACATGAACAGCAGATCTGTCACCCGGGTGTGGTTGATCGTATCGACGGACGAACAGTGTTTGTGAGCATTGAATCACAGGGAGCGTGCGGAAACTGCAGGGCACGGTCGTATTGTGGAATGGTGGAATCGACAGGGAAGGTGATTGAAGTTGTTTCAGACCAGGCCTCTGGTTTTACAGTGGGCCAGAAGGTGGAACTTGTGCTGGAACGTTCGCTTGGGTACAAAGCTTTGTTAATGGGGTATATGGTTCCGTTTTTAATATTGATGGTCAGCTTGTTTGCAATGTATTACCTGACCGGTAACGATGGCCTCTCAGCATTGGTCGCGGTGTTGCTGATGGCTCCCTATTATATGTTGCTCTATCATTTTCGTGACACCCTCCGGGAGACGTTCCGTTTTCAAATAAGGGCAATATAAATGAGCCAACCAGCCAGCCCATTCCGGGTGGTGGGGATAAAATTTAGAGCTATTCTAAACAAGAACACAGGCGGCTGATAATCAGAATTAATACCTCATAATGTATTTGTATACCCTCCTGTTCTTATGATGAACACATACTGCAGGGGGGGTGAAAACAGGCTGTGATTTCTTTTCAATTTCATTATGTTTTCTATTTTTGCCCATTGTTGGACATATTTATTATACACCAACATGAGCAATAACATTTTTTGTTTCTTCATTCACTAAAAAACCGGAAGAGTGAGCGCGTTATTCAATGAGATCACATTATTTTCAGTTATTTCTCTGGGGGCAATTGGCGGAGTGGCAGCCATCATCCTGTTTCTGGTAGCACAAAAGTTCAGGGTGATCGAAGACCCCCGTATTGATAAGGTGGAGGAGTTACTGCCTGCGGCAAACTGTGGTGGTTGCGGACTGGCTGGGTGCAGGGCTTTGGCGGAGGCCATCGTAAAGGCTGAGCGGCTTGAAGGCTTCCACTGTCCGCCTGGCGGCAATGATGTCATGCAGGATATTGCCAGTGCGATGGGTTGGGAAGCCGAAGAGGCTGACCCGATGGTGGCGGTATTGCGATGCAATGGCTCACGGGAGTTTGCCCCGCCAAAGGTGCGTTATGACAGTGCCATGACGTGCGCTTTTGCTCATGCACTGTTTGCCGGGGAAGGGGGCTGTCCCTACGGATGCCTTGGTTGTGGCGATTGTGTATTGTCCTGCGGCTTTGACGCGATGCATATGGATAAGGAAACCGGTCTCCCCGTTATCATTGACGACAAATGTGTTGCCTGCGGTGCTTGTGTTAAGGAATGTCCGCGCAATATCATTGAGTTGCGCAAAAAAGGGAAAAAGAACCGCCGAATCTATGTTTCCTGTATCAATGAAGAAAAAGGGGGCGTGGCTCGCAAGAACTGCAAGGTGGCCTGTATCGGGTGCGGAAAATGTATGAAAGAGTGCAGGTTTGATGCCATCCGTGTAGAAAACTTCCTGGCATACATTGACTATGAGCAATGCACACTCTGCCGGAAATGTCCACCGGTATGTCCCACCAGCGCCATTCACGAGCTGAACTTTCCGGTAAGGAAGAAAAAAGAGGCGGTGAAAGAAGAAGGTTGAGATAATTAATGGGATGTTAACACCGCACGGTGTTGCTTGCAGGTGTGTTAACGACCAGGTTTGATATATTAAGCTAAATTAAAACAGATTCGTCAATTGAAAACGTTTGTAATGGGAGGGGTTCATCCTCCGGAAAAAAAGTTTGCAGAAAAACAATCCATCGAGCGACTTGATCCACCAAAGATGGTTGTGATACCTTTGTCACAGCATTTGGGCGTGCCGGCAGTCCCCGTGGTGGAGAAAGGAGATCAGGTGCGTTGCGGACAGCTGATTGCCAAGGGTGAGGCTTTTATTTCTGCCCATATCCATGCATCCGTTTCGGGGAAGGTGGTCAAAATTGATCAGGTCACCGACACGAGTGGCTACAGGAAGATGTCGGTTGTTATCCAGGTTGAAGGTGACGAATGGGAAGATGGCATCGACAGGGATGAGACGCTGATCAAAGAGTGCAGCCTGGATGCCGGGGAGATCGCCAGGAAGATACAGGAGATGGGTGTTGTGGGAATGGGTGGTGCTACGTTTCCGTCTCACGTAAAAATGATGGTGCCCAAGGGGAAAAAGGCCACGCATCTGATCATCAATGGTGTTGAATGCGAACCATGTCTTACTGCCGATCACCGGCTGATGATCGAAAAAGGGGAAGAGATCATGGTTGGCATCACCATCCAGATGAAAGCCCTGGGTGTTGACAAAGCCATAATTGGCATTGAGAACAACAAACCTGATGCGCTGGCTCATATGAAAAAGCTCGCCAAAAACTACCCGGGCATTTCTGTGGAAGCTTTGAAGGTAAAATACCCGCAGGGAGCGGAAAAGCAACTCATTAAGGCGTTGCTGAACAGGGAAGTGCCCTCGGGTAAGCTCCCCATTGAGGTGGGTTGTGTGGTGCATAATGTCGGTACTGCCTTTGCTGTATATGAAGCTGTCCAGAAAAACAAACCCCTGGTAGAACGTGTGGTGACCGTGTCAGGCAGTTCGGTCGGGAAGCCATCCAACTTCCTGGTACGCATCGGCACCCCTGTGTCGGCTTTGATTGATGCTGCAGGCGGACTCCCGGATGATGCGGGTAAAGTGATCAACGGTGGTCCCATGATGGGAAAAGCACTCAATGACCTTGAGGTGCCTGTTACAAAAGGTACTTCGGGCATCCTGGTGTTTACAAAGAAGGAATCATTCAGACCACAGGAACAGCTTTGCATCCGTTGTGCCAGGTGTCTCACCATTTGTCCCATGGGACTCGAACCATACCTGCTGGCAGTGCTGGCTGACAAAAAAAGGCTTGAAGAGTGTGAAGATGAGGGCATAATGGACTGCATGGAATGCGGCTCATGCCTGTACATCTGTCCGTCAGGAAAACCATTACTTGATCATATTCGCGTTGGGAAAAACAGGGTAGGGAAGATGATTCGTGAAAGGAACGGATAGAATACGGATGCACAGGCATATGACGCTCAGGTTCCGGCCTGGTCAGTCCTGCGAATGGCAAAGGATAATAAACACGGCGTAATGCCGGCACAATATAAACGATCTTAATCAAAACAATACAAAATGCTAACAGTTTCGGGATCACCCCATTTTCATTCAACGCAGTCGGTGAGCAAGATCATGTATGGCGTGGTCTTTTCATTGTTGCCAGCCATGGTGGTGTCTTTTATCTTTTTCGGATTGGCGGCTGTTTTGCTAACCCTCACCGCGGTGGCATCCTGTATGGCCTTTGAGTTCCTGATCCAGAAGTACCTTATCAGGGGGCCGATGACCATTTTTGACGGGTCGGCAATAATAACTGGGATTTTGCTTGCATTCAATGTGCCGTCCAATTTGCCCCTCGGACTGATGGTTATTGGTGCTGCTGTGGCCATTGGTATGGGGAAGATGACTTTTGGCGGACTCGGAAAGAATCCGTTTAATCCCGCACTGGTTGGAAGGGTGTTCCTTATGATCTCTTTTCCGGTGCAGATGACAACCTATCCGGAACCATCGGTATTAAGTACGCAGCTGACTGATGTTGTGACGGGTCCGACACCCCTTACGTTGCTGAAAGGTGGTATTGCAAGGGGACAGGAGATATCTGAAGTGATGTCACAGATGCCAGGGTATACCGACCTGATGTTTGGGAATATGGGTGGGTCGATGGGGGAGGTGTCGGCAATATTCCTTTTGCTGGGAGGCATCTATATGCTCGTCCGAAAGATCATTACATGGCATATCCCTTTAGCCTACCTGGGTTCATCGGCGCTGTTCTCTGCCGTGTTCTGGCTGATCAGTCCGGATGTTTACCCCGACCCGGTATTTCATTTGTTAACCGGCGGATTGATGTTGGGGGCTTTGTATATGGCTACCGATTATGCTACGAGTCCGATGGCACCAAAGGGGATGATCGTGTTTGGCGTCGGATGCGGACTGCTGACCATCATCATACGCCTTTTCGGTGCGTATCCGGAGGGTGTTGCCTTTTCCATACTCATCATGAATGCTTTTGTGCCACTGATCAACCGTGGTTTGAAACCGAAAAGATTTGGGGAGGAGCAAAAAAATGGCTAAGAAAGAATCTACTTTTCTGAATATGGTGCTGACGCTTATGATCGTTGCCGCGACAGCCTCATTCACACTGGCAACAGTATATAACCTGACCAAGGAGCCTATTCTCAGGGCGCGCGAAGCAACACGGCAGGAAGCAATCGGGATGGTACTGCCCGGCTTTGATGAACTGCGTGCCATGTCTTTCATGCCTCCTACCGGCAGTGACTCACTGGAGTTCAATCTTGCCTTTAAAGATGGTGCGTTCATAGGGGTCGCCGTTGGCACCTATACCGGCATGGGATATAGTGGCAGGATCCGTGCAATGGTCGGATTGAGTCCTGACGGAAAGATCATCGATGTGGTGCACCTGGAACATGCAGAAACACCCGGACTGGGCGATAAAATTGAGAAGGGGAAGTCGGACTGGAGCGATCAGTTTCAGGGGTTTGACCCGGGGGAGCAGGTACTAAGGGTTAGACAAGACGGGGGCGACATAGACGGCATCACTGCCGCAACCATTACGGCAAGGGCTTATTGCGACGCCATAGACCGGGCATACCAAACCTTCAAAAAACACCACTCCGACATCATCAATAAAAAAACAGAATAAGCGATGGGACAATTACAGAATTTTACCAAAGGCTTTGTTAAGGATAATCCGGTATTTGTTTTGCTACTCGGACTTTGTCCGGCACTGGGCGTTACAACCTCAGCATTCAACGGTTTGGGCATGGGACTGGCAACCACATTCGTACTGGTGTCATCCAATATCGTGGTATCACTGATAAAGAACCTGATACCGGCAAAAGTGAGGATCCCCTCTTACATTGTTGTAATCGCTTCGTTTGTTACCATAACGGACCTGGTGATGGAAGCATACATGCCCGCCCTGTTTGAATCGCTGGGCTTGTTCATTCCCCTGATCGTGGTAAACTGCCTGGTTATGGGCAGGGCCGAAGCCTTTGCAAGCAAAAACAACACCTGGAGTGCCATCGTCGACGGATTTGGCATGGGACTGGGTTTTTCTTTTGCGCTCACAATGCTCGGTGGTTTGCGCGAAATACTTGGTGCAGGAGAAATATTTGGCTGGTCGCTATTTGCCGGCGACGGGATGCTGGTATTTGTGCTGGCACCCGGTGCCTTTATCGGACTGGGTTACCTTGTGGCGCTCAACAATATTGTTAAGGAGAGACTTGAACGGCGATAAGGAGCGCAATTCCCTGCAATACCCATAAAACAACAAAAAGATAATTGAAAAAACAGGAATAGAACCATGGAATATATTATAATAATCATTGGAGCCGTTTTTGTCAACAACATTGTGCTGGCACAGTTTCTTGGCATTTGCCCCTACCTTGGTGTGTCGGCAAAGGTTTCCACATCCATCGGAATGTCAGGTGCCGTCATGTTTGTGATGACGCTGGCCACACTGGTCACCTTCCTGATCTTTAATTACATCCTGGTACCCTTCAACATCGAATACCTGCAGACCATCTCCTATATCCTGGTGGTCGCCTCGCTGGTACAAATGGTTGAAATTATCCTGAAAAAAGTCAGTCCGGCACTCTACCAGGCACTTGGCATCTTTTTGCCCCTGATCGTAACCAATTGTGCCATTCTGGGCGTAACCATCCTGGCAGTGCGCGAAGACTTTGGTTTTAACCTGCTTGAAGGGGTGGTCTTCGCCATTGGGAATGCCCTCGGATTTGCACTGACCATCATTTTGTTTGCGGGCATCAGGGAACACCTTGAACTGGTGGATGTCCCCAAAGGGATGCGTGGTGCGCCGGCCGCACTTGTGGTGGCGGGAATACTGGCACTGGCATTTATGGGTTTTGCCAACCTGGTGTAAGCTAACCTGCTCCATACACCGGTCACGCTTCGTTTGCGCCATCAACCTGCCTTCGCTGGTGGCGGACAAGCAAACGGCCAGGGGACGGGTTCCTGAAATGACCATCTGAGACAGCAATTTCACCTTTCCGGATTACGATTTCTGCTTTTCCGGTGGTTCTCATCCCCTCATATATATTGATGTCACTTTGCTGATGGTGTGTCTTTGCGGAGATTACGCCTTGCGCCCTGGGGTTCCATACAACCAGGTCGGCATCGGCACCTTCAGATATGATCCCTTTCTGGGGATAGAGATTGAACATCCTGGCCGGCTGTGTGGCACATAGATGTACAAACTGTTTGATGCTTATCTTTCCTGTCAGCACGCCATACGTATAGAGCAACGGCAATCGGTGTTCTACGCCACCAACGCCATTGGCGATCTTACGGAAATCGTGCCTGCCAATGGCTTTTTGTTTCATATAAAACGGACAGTGGTCGGTTGATACTGCCTGTAAGACATTATCTTTCAGTGCTTCCCACAGTGAATTCCGGTCTGTTTCTGATCGAAGTGGCGGACTCATAACATACCGGGCTGCTTTTTCAAAAGGCTCATGATATAGTGAGGCATCGAGCAGCAGGTGGTGCGGACACACTTCTCCATATACCGGCAGTCCTTTTTTTTGGGCTTCTCTGATGTGTCGGACAGATGCTGCGGCCGATACATGGACGATATATAGCCGGCAACCTGTTTTTTCGGCCAGGGAGATGGCCTTTTTAAC
>PWKN01000144.1 GCA_003559735.1 Bacteroidales bacterium
ATTAATGAATTTAGCAACAAATAATACAAGATTGCAAAATATTGTCTGGGTTCGTCATATTATCTCTAAATTTGCTGCAATCTCAAGCGTGACTCATTTATTTATTTTTAAAACCGATATTCTATGATCTATTTCTGGGTTGCCATTGGCTATCTGGTCATACTGATGACCATATCATTTGCAAAAAGTTTTCTTATAAAAGGGCAAGAGGATTTTATGGTTGCAGGAAGGAGGGTATCTGCACCCCGCCTGGTTGGTACTCTGTTGTGTACCTGGATCGGTTCGGGAAGCTTGCTGGCTGGTGCCGGACTGGCTGCCAGGGGTGGATTCGCAGAACTTTGGATGGCCGCAGGGGCCTGGGTAGCCATTGTCATTGTGATCTTTCTGGCAGGGAAGGTCCGCAGCATTGCCAAATTTACCGTACCCGACATACTGGAAATGCGATACAATAAATGGGCACGTATACTGGGTACCATCGTCATCGTGATCGCCTATACGACCATTGCCGGTTACCAGTTTCGTGGCGGAGGATTTGTTCTGCACCTTGTGGCAGGCGTGCCCGAGTGGCAGGGCGTATTGCTGACAGCCGCTTTTATGATCGCATTTACTGCGTTTGCCGGTATGATGTCGATCGTGGCGGTTGACATCATCAATGGTGCACTGATCACCCTGGCAGTGATTATTGCCGCCCCCCTTGTATTTATTAATATTGGTGGTGCAGAGCATCTGGTAGCCACCCTTGATCCGTCGCACTTTAAAATATTCGGCAATAATAATTTCTTATGGGCCATGGGCATTTTCCTGCCACCATTCTTTCTATTGCTGGGAGACTCCAATATCTATTCCCGGTTTTTCTCAGCAAAAAATGAAAAAACAGCCAAAACAGCTGCCGTGTGGTGGATCGTTGGGACCATCATAGTGGAGACAGCCCTCGCATCACTGGCCATCTTTGCTTTCAGTTACTTCAATGCACTGCCTGCCGTTTCGGAGTTTTTCCTGCCTCTGGCAGACTCAGAACGGATCATTCTTCATACTGCACGATACAGTACAGAAGTGGGGATCCCTCTGGCAGGTGGTCTTTTGCTGCTGTGTGCTTCCATTGCCATCATTGTATCTACCGGTAACAGTTTTCTGCTCACTCCCTCCAGCAACATCACCAGGGATATATACCAGCGGTTCATCAATCCGAATGCCAGCATGAAATATTTGGTTACTTTCCAGCGCATCATGATATTGCTGTTGGGTTTGCTGGCCTGGCTTTTGCTGACACAGTTTGAGACCATTCTTGGCATGGCCCTCACCGCATATACCATGATCGGGGCCGGACTAACGCCAGCCCTGCTGGCCACGTTCCTTTGGCGAAGGGTAACGGTGTCTGGCGGCATCGCATCCATTGCAACCGGTATGGGACTGACTCTGCTGATAACCGTTACCAACTCAATCATGGTGCATTTTACAGGAAACCAGCTTATGAGTGAGGAATACATAATATTGCCGGCAGCCATCAGCTCCATTCTTGTACTGATCATTGTTTCGCTCTCAACACCTCCAGATCCGAAAGAAAAGTGGCAGGATTTTTACAAGGAAGATGCCTCTTTGGCGAAAGCGATTGAGGAAAGTGAATAAAAAAACGGACCAGAAATGATATTATATTGATGGTTATTTGTACCTTCGTAGCTGTACTGCTGTAATTTACTATTGGCTATGAAGGTACTTCCGTTTAAAATTCCCAAACCCGAAAACGAGCTCGTACGTCACCAGGTTGATGATGTGACCAAGTTTTACGATAAATTCCATCAACATCCTGAAGTGCAACTGACAGCGCTGTTCCAGGGTGTGGGCAACCTCATTGTTGGTGATTACATAGGCCGTTTCAAGCCAGGCGAATTGTATCTGCTTAGTCCGAACATTCCCCATGTTTTCAGAAATGACAAAATGAATTCGTCAGACGATCCTGAAGGGGACCGGGTGTACAGTCAAAGCATTTTTTATGATGTGAAGATATTTGCAACCAAACTGTCAAACATTGCCGAGTTTGACCGGGCACGTGATTTTTTTGAGAACCTGAACGGTTGTTACCGGGTACTGGACAAACAGGATTTCATTACGTCACGTATTTTGAAGCTTCGTGATATACGCGGACTTGAAAGGGTGATCATCAGCCTGGAGGTCCTTCTGTACATCATGAGCGAACCGGTTTTGGAACGTCTCAACAAAACAGCTTTACTGATTCATTATTCGAAAAAGGAGGGAAAGCGAATGGACAAGGTGGTGCGTTTCCTGATGGATGAAAGTCACCGGAAGATCACCTTGTCAGAAGTTGCAGAGGTAGCGAGTATGAACAAGGAAGCTTTTTGCAGGTTTTTCAGGGAGCGCACAAGGAAGACCTTTACTGAGTTTTTAAATGAGATCAGGATCAAAAAGGCCTGTGAGTTATTGGGGAACAGTGACCTGACCATACACCAGGTGGCGGTTGAGTCGGGTTTCTCCAACCTCTCTTATTTCAACAGGGTGTTTAGAAAGGTCAATGGTACAACCCCAAAAGAATACAGGAGCACCCTGTCGATGCCTACATACTGATTTCTCTCCAATGGTCAGGGTAAGGTCCTGAACTTGTAGTTATGTACGGGTTCTGCTCCCAGCAGGTGATTAATAAAATAATTCCAGCGGACCTTGGTGAAATAGTCACCATAATCCCTCCCAAAACTGTGCCTCTTTCCGGGAAGGATAAGCATATCAAAGTCTTTTCCTTCGCGGATGAGTTGTTCTGCAAATTTATAGGTTGCAGAGGGGTTTACGTTTTCGTCGATCGCCCCATGTGCGATCAGCAACCGTCCCTGCAATTTCGATGCATTGGTAATGTTTGACTGTTTGTGATAAAAACCGCCCGGGGGATAACCCATATACATTTCGGGCCACCAGGCTTTTTCCATGCGGTGATCGTGGTTTGATGCCGAGGCTACGCCGACAGAATAAACCTCGGGGTATACCAGCATGGCCCTGGTTGCATCATACCCTCCAGCCGAGTGGCCAAATATTCCGACCCTGGTTGTATCGATCCACGGAAATTTTTTGCCCAGCTGGCTGATGGCTTTTACATGGCACTCCATATTGCCCCCGATATTACGGTATGAAACTTCCCGGAAAGCAAGCGACCGCTGCGAAGTGCCCATTCCATCAACGACCATCACGGCAAAACCGAATTCCGTAAAAGGGACCATAATGTTGATCAATCCGTTGCTGAACGATTTCGGAACAATGGATGCATGTGGTCCACTGTAGGTGTAATCGATCAGGGGAAAACTGCCACGCCTGGTGAAGTTGGCCGGACGGTAGAGCACACCGTAAATATCCGTTTCGTTGTCCCTCCCCTTTACGGCAAAAGGCAACGGTGGTTGCCACCCAAACTCCAGCAGGTTGTCGATGTTTGCCTCACTGACGGTAAATAACTGTTGTCCTGTTGCCAGCTCGCGGACAACAGACACTGTTGGTTGATCAACCCTTGAATAGTTGTTTAACACATAAGACCCGCAGGGAGAAACGCTTACCTGGTGGTGCGCATATTCAGGGGTAAGCAACCGGATCCCGCTTCCATCAAACCCTGTCACATATAAATGATCGTAATAAGGATTTCTGCCTTCTTCCATACCTCCTGCAAGGAAATAAATCTTTTCTTCTTCTTTGTCAACATGTACCAGTTGTTTCACTACGTATTCCCCGTCAGTAAGCTGGCTGATCAGCGCTCCGGTATGCCAGTCGAAAAGGTACATATGATACCAGCCGTTCCTTTCTGAGCTCATCAGCAACCGGTCTTCACCTATCCTTTCAACGATGAGCTTTCCGTATTCCACAGAAACATGACTTGAGTCTGATACAACGCGCCTCGTATTTCCTGTTTTTGCATCGACGCACACCACGTCTGCCTGTTTGAATCCCCGCCGGGGCACCAGGGCGTAGAGTTCTTGACCATCATTGATCCATTCAAAACTGACATTCATGAAATGCGGGATGGGATCAAGATCAATCCACACCTTGCTTTCTTCTTCCAGGTCGTATAGTACCGGCAGGTGATGCACCAGTGTGGTATCGCCTGGCAAACCACGGTAATAGCTCAATAAGCGTGGACGAAAAAGGGTGTCTGCGGAAAAATCCAGAAGATATAGCTTTTCGGCTGCACGCAGGTCTGCCACATACGTTTGAAACCTTCGTGAATCGGGCGACCAGTTCACGAAAAGATTCTGCGGACGTTTTCCGTCTGATTCATCAATTACATCAGCCCATCCGTAGGGATGCCCGTATTCGAACAAACGGGTTCCGTCTGTACTTACCTGTCTTTCTTCCCCTGTTTGGAGGTTACGCACAAACAGATTATAGTCCCGTACAAAGACCTGGTGGTTGCCGTCGGGCGAAACAGATAAATCTGCGGGTTTAAATGCTTCTTTGAAATATAGGTTTTCACTGTGCGTGGAAAAATGCCAAAGGCTGTCATTCACGACAAAAGAGACCGTATCTGGTGCCACATAATCAATCTGGTCAAAGGGAAGCTCGCGGGGGTCGGCTTCTACCCCAATGGTCCTGTTTATGGCCCGGGCCATGGCGATGTGATCGAATGCCTCTTCCGTTCGTCTTTCTTCTGCCTTTGTCAGGAAAAACCTTTTGCCGTCCGCAGTATATGTAACATGCCAGAAAGCAGCATTTCCTGGTAACCAGTTGGGATGAACCTCAAGGTGATAGACTTCTTTTATGATATTTGGTCTGAAATACCTCTCTGCTCTTTCATAATGAGCTTCGGTAATTTGTATCTTCGGGGCACATGATGCGGTCAGGACAATCAGCAGAATAAGCAGTAACAGTTTGGTGTGTTGGGTTTTCTTTCTCATGGCTGATGATGACAAAATGTGTAATTCGTTTTATTCACAATGACAGGAAATGCATTCGTCTGTATCGGAAAAAAATTCTTTTAGCAGTTCGTACAGGTCAGGGTCGTAGTCTCTTAGCTGACTCCTTGTCCCGATGTGGTTATGCAGTCCGTCGGGCTCGGGCACTGTGGCATTTACATTAAACCATGTTTGCACTCCTTCTGCCCAGTATTCTTCAATATTGGTCTCCGCATAAGTATTTTTCCAAAGACCTTGTTCTCTGGCATTGTCAAGTAAGCGTTCCAGACGGTCATTGAAGCCGGGATCATTCAGGACAATGCCAACCAGGTGGATGGTATGCGCAAACTCATGGATCAGGATATCCTCTGCATGGTATTTGTCGATCTGGTAACACAGGATGTTTTCTTCAGACGCTGTTGTCAGAGGAAGATGAGGTGTTCCGCCCAGTCCCCTGGCCCTGACATCCCAGTTTATATCCCGGTCTTTCAAAAAACGGTGTTCCGGTATGTCGGTCGTCCCCTCGTACCTTGCTGCCATTATTCCAAGTCGAACACCTCTTGCGCGCATGGTATCAACGACTTCCCGTGGGAGACTGGCTGTCATGGCGATGATTTGTTCTCTGGCCTGAAGCAATGCCTTATCGGGCACCCTCCATGAGCTGATCACGGGAAACCCATTGGCATCAATATATTTTTCGTAGAAAGGGTCCAGCCCAAGTTCCGGGGGAGGCGATGTAACCAAAGGAGGTTCGTCTGCCTGACTGACAGATGCAGATGGGATGCACAGGAAAATAATAATTGGTAAAAAAGCCGCTGTTCTCAATATAGAGCCGGCGACAGGTCTGATCATTTTCATAGGTTTTTGTTTATGGGTTGTTTTATCAGGCAGAAGCGTTGATTCAGAGGGCCATGACCTCAGAACGACACATCATCGTCCGGGAAGAACCGTGCCAGCAGATCATACAATCGCGGATCATACTCCTTCAGTTTTTCTCTTGTGTTGACATGGTTGTGCACACCGTCGGGCGGATTGGCATAGGCATTGGCATTGTACCACGACTGTACCCCTTCGGCAAAGTATTCTTCCTTGTTCACCGCGGCATATGTGTTTTCCCACAGACCTTCTTCCATGGCTTGCTGGTAGATGGTTCTCAGCTCCTCTTCAAAGCCTTCGACCGTGGGACGCAATCCCATCAGGTCGATGGCGTGGGCAAATTCATGTATCAGGATGTTTTCGCCGGCATAAATGTCGCCCGGCAACTGAAGAAGGTTCTCTTCACCCGCACTGGCAAGCGGTCTTGCCAGGGTAGGACCCAGTCCCCTGAACCCATCCCAGTTGGTTCCGGGGAAAGCCTCATTCAGATCGCTGTATTCGGGCATATCTGTAGTAACCTGGTTCACACCGATGATGCCTATACGGACATTGTCACTGATCATTCGTTCGAGCGCTGCAGGGGGCAATGCCGATACCATGTGATTGACAATGTCCCTTGCAATCAGCAGCGCCTCGTCATAAACGATCCATGATGATATGAGCGGCAGACCACTTGCGTCGATATACTTTTGGTAGAAGTCATCGAGGCCGGATCCAGGCATTGGTGGCTGTATGCCCCGGGTGTGCTCTTTTCCCGGCGGCGGACCCCAGGCGCTTTCCATAAGAGCAAAGCCAAGGGTGTCAAATTCTTTCAGGTCCTGATAATCGAAAGGATAATAATCATTTTTACCGTAATACGCCTCTGTCAGTTCGGCAAAATATTCCTGGTTATTTTCCAGGGCATAGGCAGGGCGGTTAAAAGTATTTTCCCCGTCAAAGTAGGGTACCGATTCATATATTCCACTTTCCCTGGCTTTATTGAAGGCTGTGAGGATTGCGTGGTAGTCGTGACCAAAATACTGGTGATGCAATAAGTGGGCCATCTCGTGGAGGACCATATAAGGTTGGTTTTGTTCGGTCCAGGAAACGAAGTTTTGGGCGTTGCTGATCTCCACACAAAAAGCCTTGTTGGGATTGTGTCCGTTTGCAACAAGCCAGTCCCTGTTTGGGTGGTACCAGGCAGCTCCACTTGTCAGGTCGAGCTTGACCCACACCTTGCGGTAATGAATGATCGAAAGGAACTGGTCTCGCAGCAGTGTATTGATCTCCTTCAGCTTCTCACCGAGCAGATCAAGGGCTGTCAGCATGGCTGCATCATCTTTTTCATCCTCCCGAACAACTACGGTAAAATCCTGCATGGTTGATTCCACATAGCTGACGGGCTCAATAACAGGTATTTCATCTTCCTTTTTTGAACAGGAGAGGATCATTACCAATATGATCGGTAACCATCGGATATTAGAAATAAATAATTGGTTAAGAATGGTATAAAACATATATTGTTTAGGTTCTGGTGTTCATAAAGACTTACTGCGGTTTTGCATCCTTTAGCTGATAAGGACTTATGGTCGGGGACCCGTTGGGCAAAGGTGGTTATCTCACACAACCGATGCAAAAAAAGGGACCCGGGAAAAAATGAACAAAACGGAAGCTACAAACTTTGTGGTCATTTCCCGGGCCCCTGTTCAACGGGGTTTTTTATGGAATATATTCTCCGTCAAACGGATTTTGGTCTCCGCCAGGCCAGAATCCCTGTTGCAGCGATTCATTGGCATTCATTTCGCTGAATGGGATCTGGTAGACAAAGAGCCATGAACGTGCAGGCCATATTTGGCGACCTTCCACTGGGGTAAGGCCATCTCTGTGCTGGCCTACGCGATACATTGGCTGCTGGTTCCTGATCATATCAAACCAGGCATACCCTTCGCCATAGAGTTCTTTTCTTCTTTCCAGCAGTATATCATCAATCAGGTCGTCGCCGCTGCTCTCAGACCGCGGGGCATTTCTTGCATCCTGCAGCTCCCAGAGAACCTGCTTTGCTTCTCCCTCACGTCCGGCACGGGCCAGGGCTTCTGCTTCCATCAGCCACATTGATGCGGCACGCATGGTAACGATGTCTCCGGTAAGATCAGGCGTATCCCTGAATTTGTAAGAAATGAACAGTCCGGCGCCCCATGGGTCTGGTTCGATCTGTCCATCATAGCGGATGTCTTCTTCGTCGAAGTGACTGACAAAGATGTCATTCAGGAAGAAGCACTGAAATGTAAACCCTTCTCTTGTCCAGTTGGCCCACATCGCAAAGGGAGAATAATCACCCATATTCTGGTCCTGAGTTTGCAAAACACCCCACATCCATTCATGGTTATTCAGGTCGTTGAAGCCAGCATGGAACTCTTCGGGCGACATGAGGTTGTAGCCCTGGCGTGCGGCATTGGCAGCATCGGCTGCCTCTTCCCAGCGGTTCATGGTGAGGTACACCTCTGCCAGTATACCCAGAGCCACATTCCGGTCAATGGTGGTTTTTCGATTACCCCTGTTATGGTTTTCGAGCAGCGGGATGGCCGCATTCAGGTCTTCCAGGATAAACTGATACACATCCTCAACACTGCCCCTCGGGTTACCTGTTGCATCTGCACTTGCGGGCTCGGTATAGATCGGCACACCGGGCATGTCCTGTGCAATGATGTAGGTATGCTGGAAATATCTGATCAGGTTAAAGTAGGCATGCGCGCGCAATGCCTTTGCCTGGCCAATGATCGCATCTTTATGGTTTTGGGGACCAGAAGCATCATTGATATTGACAAGGATCAGGTTGGCATTGTTAATGGTACGGTAAAAAAAGCGCCACATCGAGCTGGCCTTGAAAATGTCGCCGCGGCTATGGCCCCATAGGTTATAATCAAACACATACCAGCCGCCCCAAACGACCTTCTCCTGGCCTGCGGCTGCATCGTTGGTCATGATCATTGCGGGCAGGCCATGGTCGTCTCTTCTGTTGGCTCCTCCGCCATTATAGCGCCACAGATGGTAATATATACCGTTGAGTGCTGTCTGTGCACCATCGGTGGTCTGAAATGCTTCCGCATCCGATATTGCTACAGAAGGGTTCGTTTCCAGGAAGTCTTCATCACAACCCGAAAAACAGAGTATCCCACCCAGTAAAAGGGCGACATACAGGAATTTATAATTTAATGATTTCATACTTAATATCTTTTAAAGGTTATTATAATCCAACACGCAGTCCGAATGAGAAAGACCTCAGGGGTGGCAGGCGATGGCCGGTGGTACCGCCAAAGCTTTGCTCAGGGTCAGTACCGCGACTGGCAGCGCTGCCAAAGGTAAGCATGTTGTCTGCCTGAACGTATACATAGAGGTTCTCAAAACCAAGGCGTCCGGTTGGTACGTGGTACCCCAGGCTTATGTTTCTGAGACGCAGGAATGTGTTGTCGAACAGGAACCGTGTAGAGTAGGACCCCATATAGGCAGCCTGCTGGGCGGAGATCCTTGGCTTTTCTGAGTCGGGATTGTCTGGTGTCCACCTACCAAGCATATCTTCATGGTACGCAAAGCCTGCACGGTTGCTCATCATGCCGGCATAGTCGCTGTCATACAGCTTGCCTCCGATGCTGTAATACAGGAAAACAGACAACTCAAAGTTCCTGTAGCGGAAATTGTTCACAAGGCCACCATAGAGATCAGGAATACTGTTGCCATAGTAATCTCTTTGGTCCTGGGCGCCAACTTCGGCGTAATTTTCCGTTTTTTCACGTCCGATGATGATCTTTTCCCCTTCATCATCCAACACGAATGAACCTGTATCGTCGGTTTGGAATACATTTTTCCACCACTGGCTGTTTCCTGTTTCGGGATTTACCCCGGCCCACTCGGGCATGAAGAATTCATACATTGACACCCCTTCAATCCAGTTTCCTACCCTTTCCTGGGGCAAGCTGGTTATGATATTCTGGTAATGGGATGCATTGAAGTCGATATCCCAGCGGAACCGGTCGGTGTTCATCACGAGGACATAGACATCAAGTTCAAACCCTTTGTTGCGTACATCGGCAATGTTGGCATCCACACTGCCAAACCCTGTCGACATTGGCAGAGGCCTGGCAAACAAAAGATCCTGCGAATCGCGAATGAAGTATTCGAGAGAGCCATCTACCCGGTCAAAAAAGCGGAAGTTCAATCCCACGTTGAACTGCAGGTTGGTTTCCCATTTCAGGTCAGGTGTGGGCAACCGTGACACGAGCATTCCCGGATGGGTTCCATCGTTCATCCCGGTGGCGAACAATCCCTGGTAAGCGTACAATGAGATCCTGTCGTTACCGACGGCACCATAGCTGGCACGGAGCTGGAGGTTGTCGATCCAGCCTATATCACGCATGAAGTCCTCTTCAGAGATCCGCCATGACGCACCGGTTGACCAGAAGTTACCCCAGCGGGTGTCGGGGTGGAACCTTGATGATCCGTCGGTCCTGAAGCTACCGGAAATATAGTACCTGTTGTCGTAGTTGTATTCGGCGCGACTCAGGTAGCTGACCAAGCGGTAGTTGTCTTCATATGACCAGGCTCCGGTGATGGTTGCAGCTGAAGCCAGCTCATACAGACCGATGAAAGGGAACCCTTCGCGACTGGCACTTACATAGTTGCGGCGCCATTGATGCACTTCCATACCGCCCATTACGTTGAAGTTGTGCACATCTGCAACTGTTCGCTGGTACGATAGGATGTTGTTCTGGGTGAAAGCAAACGTACGCTGATTGGTTTTGGATGCACCACCCCTGCCCGCCATATATCCATAGGTTGGGTTGACATACGACTGATCCCAGTTGATGGCATAGTCAACGCTAAACGAAGACCTGAGATTCAGTCCGGGCAAAATATCAATATCGGCAAAAGTCCTGCTGGTAACATTGTCGTACCAGAACAAGGTGCGGTTGTACTCTGCATCTGCAAGGGGGTTCCACATGGACCACTCCCTGCGGTAAGCGCCATAGTCAAAAATCTTGTTGCCTTCGTCATCTCTCCTGTACTGCCTTGCATCAAAATCGTATTCCCAGACAGGGTATATGGGTGGCAGTGAGCGCATGAACCAAACGGCCCCGGCGCTGAATGGCTCTACGCCATGAGCGATGGAGGTGTTGGTACCTATCTCCAGCCAGTCACGTACCTTGGAACTGGCATTCACACGGCCTGTAAACCGTTCAAACTGCTGTACGGTAAACACTCCCGGGTCATTCATATAGTTTGCAGAGATATAATACTGTGTCCTTCCTTCGTGTGCTGTACCACTGGCACTCAAGGTATATTCCTGGTGCAGTTGGGGCTGGATAAGCTCTCCATCCCAGTCAGCTTCAAAAAGGAGGTTGGCGTCCGGACGGATCCTGCCATCTGCGGTAAATGGTTCGGGTGTGTCAAATGGATTGATGTTCAGTGTAGAGATCACATTTGCGGTTGCATACTGGGCAGCTTCTTCTGGTGTGGCACCCACATCAAGCTGTCCGTTGTAGATCGACTCCCAGGTAAGCTCAAAATATTGTCTGGCATCTGCCCTGTTGGGATAAGGAACTGCCATGTTTACCGTACCCAGTGTGCTGGTAAATTGTATCCTGGGTCTGTCGGTCGAACCACTTTTTGTGGTGATCATGATCACACCGCCAGCTGCACGGGATCCATAAAGGGCAGCAGCAGTTGCATCTTTCAGTATGGTCACCGACTCAATATCGGATGTGCTGAGCGAACTGATGCTGCCGGAAAATGGGACACCATCTACTACATAGAGCGGAGCACTGCTGGCATACAGCGAACCTACCCCCCTGATGCGGATGTCGCCGCTGCTTCCCGGACGGCCTGTTGTGTTCAACACCTGAACCCCCGAGCTGACACCCTGCAATGCCCTGGTGACGTTGGAGGTCTGTATCCTCTCTATCTTATCGCCAGATACTACGGAAGCCGATCCTGTATAGGTACTCCTTCTGGTAGTACCATAAGCCACCACCATCACCTCTTCAAGCAATAAGAGATCTGGCGCCAGAGCGACGTTCACAATGCTGACTTGTGCTGGTATGGCTCTTTCCTGAGACCGGTATCCAACAAAGGAGAAGTCGAGGTATTGTGCTGTTTCCGGGACACTTATGCTGTATTCTCCTGCGGCATTCGTTATTGTCGCCAGGTTGGTACCCCTTACCAACACGGTAACCCCGGGCAACGAGGTCCCCTCTTCACTGCATGTTACCACCCCTGTTATCTCGCGCGATTGTGCAAGCACAACCTGTACGAAAAAACACAGAAGCAGTAACGTGAATACTAAACTTTTTTTCATGTTGTTTGTCTTTTGGTTTAAAAATGATTTGATTGACTTACAATTGTTTATATTGGGAAAAACAATTCTCTTCAACAAGATAGTTGGCCAGGACCGGTTTCAACTTACCGGCATATATGAAACTTAAATAAAGCTCCGGATAAGAGGTAAATAAAAAAGGAAATAACAATGCAACAAACATATGTCAATATATTACCAGTTAGCCAAACAATGAACAAACACTGATTTGCTGCTGGCAGCCGGTTTTGTATAAACATCATACAATAATTGCACGATCGGCATCATATATAAATGAGTAATACAAAGTTAGTCAAAAAGACATTGAAGGGTTTAACATGTTTTACGAAAAAGCGTACTATATTAGCATAAATTTTAACTATAATGCATTTAAGTTGCTAATTGCTTAAATAACGGAATCGTTGTTATTATTGATAACCGGACAGATGACTATACGAAAAACGGTTGTAAAACGACTTTTTTGTTGGCCCTGCGACAAGAAATGTTTGCTGTTTAATGCTTTGGATTTTATTTATTTGCATAGGAAAGCAAACCATATTTCGCTCATTGTATTGCTGTTTCGACAGGCAAATAAGATGGAGCGGGTTTAATTATAACCTTTAATGTCAATGTTTATGAAAATTCAACGTGAAATGCTGCGCACATCTGGTATGGCTCTTTTTTCTGCCTGTCTTCTTGGCTCGTGTGATGCAGTTAGAGACAAAGAAGACCGGCCGGGTATTCATTTTGACGAACCTCCAAACATCCTGATGATCGCCGTAGACGACATGAACGATTGGGTCGGGGCCTGGGGAGGGCCTGCCATCACTCCAAATATTGACAAGCTTGCCTCTGAAGGGAGAATGTTCAGAAACTCTTACTG
>PWKN01000255.1 GCA_003559735.1 Bacteroidales bacterium
ACAGGGTCGGGTTTCGTTCGCACCTGCCTGATTGCCGGCAAAAGAAGCAGCAGGGTTATGGCAGATGCGATCAGGTTGGCGATGAACACATAGCCCACACCAATATCGGGATGGTAAACGTATGTGATGTATTGCCGGACTGTTTCGCTGCTGTTTTCCATGAGCCACGGACACAGCAGCAGAAAAAAGAGCACCAGGCTGATGTTGACGGCGATGGATGTGAGTCGTATTGTTGCAAAGCGCAGGGCTTTGTTTTCAGCGCGAAGCCGTGCAAAGGGGATGGCTGCGATGGCATCCATTGCGACGATCAGGCCGATCCATATGATATATTCAACATTGTCCGGGTAGCGCATCACCTCTGCGAGGCTTTGCCGCCAGATAACAAAAAAGAGGATAAACAGGGATGAGGTGAACAGTACTGACAGGAAGGTTGTGCTGAATACCCTGTTTTTCTGTTCGGGATGTTGTTCTGAGAAACGAAAATAGGCTGTTTCCATTCCATAGGTCAGAACGATCAGCAGAACGGCTACGTAGGTGTACATTATTGTAACCACACCGTATTCGCCGGGAAGGAAGACACGTGTATACAGAGGCACCAGGAGGAAATTGATCAGCCTGCCCACGATGCTGCTCAGCCCGTAAATAGCTGTTTGTCCTGCCAGACGTCTCAGAGGATTCACGATCAGTCGTGTTGTGGAATGGTGTGGTTAGTCTCCCAGATCCTGTTCGGCACGCACTTTGGCCTTCCAGGCTTCATAAGTGCTTTTAAAAAACTCCGGTTTGTTCACACGCAGCCAGGTTCCATACTTAACATAATCAGGTATGATACCTCCTTTTGATTTTTTCTGATCTTCCGGAACACCCATTTGGTTCAGATGACGCTCGTAAGCGATTTTGCTGGGTCTGTCTTCTTTTCTGTTCATGGCTTAATCCGTTGAACCTGCTTTACGCTTAGCTCTTGCACACCTATTGCGCGAAGCAGGCTGTTCATAAAAATTATGGTAGCCCCGACAGGAATCGAACCTGTATCTAAAGTTTAGGAAACTTCTATTCTATCCGTTGAACTACGGGGCCTTTTGCCTCTGCAAAGATAAGGAGTTTTTTGAAAATTAAGCATAAGCCAGCAAAAAGAATATTTATGCCTGCAAATTTTTAACTTAAATTTCAATTATGTTTAGCTGATGGAACTCCCGTTGTCAAAGTCTTCTTCCGCAGCTATGAAAGTCAGGGCTCCGTCGTGGTTTTCAGCCATCAACAGCATGCCGTGCGATTCAATACCCTTAATTTTTCGTGGTGCCAGATTGGCAAGGATTACCGCTTTTCTTCCTGGCAGCTTGTCACAGTTGAAGTGTTCGGCAATGCCGGCGACCACGGTACGTTTGTCAACACCTGTATCGACCAGCAGTTTGAGTAGCTTTTTGGTTTTGGGTACCTTTTCGGCTTCCAATATGGTTGCCGTACGCAGGTCAAGCTTGGTAAAATCATCGAAAGTAATGGTTTCCTTCAGTGGTTTGGCAGCCTCTCCGGCACTATTGTTGTTAAGTGTGACCCGAAGCTTCTCGATCTGTGCCTGGATGGCATCTTCCTCAATCCTTTCAAACAACAATTCCGGCTTATTGATCGCATGACCCGATTCCAGGAGGTTGCTCCTGCCGCCATCATGCCACTTGCAGGGCTTCATTCCAAGCATCTTCAGCAATTTCCCGGAAGTGTGGGGTAAAAAGGGTTCTGAAAGCACGGCCAGTGAGGCACATACCTGAAGACAGACATTCAATATGGTTTGCACCCGTTCAGGGTCTGTTTTGAATAGCTTCCAGGGCTCCTCTTCAGTAAGGTAACGGTTGCCAACGCGTGCAAGGTTCATCAATCCCGACAGTGCCTCCCTGAAACGATAATGTTCCAGGCTTTTCCCGATGGTTTCAGGAAACTGTGCAAGCTGTTCCAGGGTTTGGGCATCTTTGCCGGTAATCTGCCCCTTTGCCGGCACCCTGCCGTCGAAATATTTATGGGTAAGCACCAGCGTCCGGTTCACGAAGTTTCCAAAAACAGCAAGCAGCTCATTGTTGTTTCTTGCCTGGAAGTCTTTCCATGTGAAGTCGTTGTCTTTCGTTTCGGGTGCTGCAGCGCAAAGTACATAGCGAAGCACATCCTGCTTCCCGGGGAATTCCTTCAGGTATTCGTGGAGCCAGACTGCCCAATTTCGTGAGGTGGAAATCTTATTGCCTTCAAGATTCAGAAATTCGTTTGATGGCACGTTGTCGGGAAGGATGTAGGAGCCTTCGGTATGCAGCATCGTTGGAAAGATGATGCAGTGGAACACAATGTTGTCTTTTCCGATAAAATGCACCAGCTTCGTATCGGGGCTTTTCCAGTATTTTTCCCAATCCCTGCCTGTGGCTTCAGCCCATTCGCGTGTGGAGGAGATATAACCAATGGGAGCATCAAACCATACATACAACACTTTGCCGTCAAAACCTTCCAGAGGCAGTTTTACACCCCAGTCAAGGTCCCGGGTAACGGCTCGTGGTAAAAGACCCTGGTCAATCCATGACTTACATTGCCCGTAAACATTTGGTTTCCAGTCGTGCTTGTGACCCTCCAAAATCCACTTCCGGAGCATGGGTTCATAATGATCGAGGGGCAAATACCAGTGCCGGGTGTTCTTTTTTACCGGTGGGTTTCCACTTAAAACAGACTTTGGGTTGATCAACTCGTTGGGGCTCAATGATGTTCCGCAGTTTTCACACTGGTCGCCATAAGCCTGCTCATATCCGCAGTGCGGACAGGTTCCGGTGATGTACCTGTCGGCAAGAAACTGCTTGTTCTCTTCGTCATAATATTGCTCCGACTCTTTTTCCACCAAAACACCTTTATCGTAAAGGGTTTTAAAAAAGGCTGAAGCGGTTTCATGGTGAATTCTGGCGCTTGTGCGGCTGTAGTGATCAAAGGCGATCCCGAATTCTTCGAATGACTTTTTGATAAGATCGTGATACTTATCAACCACCTGCTGAGGGGTTTTGCCCTCTTTGCGAGCCTTGATGGTAATCGGGACGCCATGCTCATCGCTGCCGCAGATATAGATCACCTCTTCCCCTTTCTGACGGAGGTAGCGTGCGTATATATCTGCAGGAATGTAAACGCCTGCAAGGTGTCCGATATGGATCGGTCCGTTGGCATAAGGCAATGCCGCTGTAATAGTGGTTCTTTTATACTTTTTCTGACTAGAATTGCTCATCGTTCCGGATTTTGGTTTGCAAAGGTACGAAATGTTCCAAACCCAAAAGAAAACATTAACTTTGCAGGGAGAAGAAGCTCGAAGCTCGAAGATCGATG
>PWKN01000102.1 GCA_003559735.1 Bacteroidales bacterium
AAAACCCATATGCACATCGCGACCCCAGGTTTTATAACAACATCCTTCCACCAGGCCATGCCTATGGCATCGATGCTGCCGGTGACCCTTGTTATTTGGAACCATGGGAAGGAGGAGCAGAGTATGCTACAGACTGGACCCGTTCAGTCCCTACAGGTTATTTCTGTATCAAGTTTATACCACCTGAAGCCAAAGGATGGAATACCGCAGGTTACAATATGTACAACTTCAGCTGCAACCACATCCGGACGACCCAGGTATACCTCGATTATGCAGAAGCGATGAATGAAGCCTACGGTCCCAATGCCGACCCGCTTGGGTATGGGATGACTGCCGCAGAAGCTATTAACAGAATACGAAGCAGGGTGGGAATGCCCCCGGTGCTCAGCCAGTATACCAGTGATAAGGCTTCGTTCAGAGACCGGATTCGTAATGAAAGGGCTGTGGAGTTGATGTTTGAGTTTCACCGGTGGTTTGATCTGAGGAGATGGATGATCGCAGAAGATGTCTTTAGTGACCCCTATCCAATCAAGGGAATGCATGTTAGGGATCTTACCCCCGAACAATCTGACGTAAGTCAAAAAGATCTTTTTTATGAGGTGGTTCCTGTCCAGACAGAGATCAGGGTTTTTCACCGAAGGCATTACTGGTATCCGGTGGCCGCTGATCATACCGACCAGCTGGGGACATTCAGACAAAATCCGGGATGGTAAACCATATATATCAGGTCAGCAAATGTCGTGTTCATTCACCCCGGGATTTAGCCACCTGCTTGTTTGATGTCTGAATAAGAGGCATCTCTGCACCTAAAAAAACATGTTCAAATGAAAAAAAGCATCATACAATTTGGATATCCAGGCTGGATCATGTTATTGGTCGCGCTGACGGCCTGCTGTCCTGCACTGGCAAATGCCGGTATAACCTCGCCCACATCAGAACAGGAAGTGAAGATACGCTTGGTCGATCCACTGGGAAATCCCATTCAGCATGCAGTAGCTGTAGCACCCAACGGCATGTTTTCTCCTTCCAGGGAAGGAGAGATAGTTGCCCTTGTAGCCTCGGATGCCCTGCTGATCATCGAAGCCGTTGGTTATCGTGATATGTATATCGATCTTGCATATACTGATCCACCGGAACAAGTTACACTCTATCCGATCCCGCTAAAGACCGGGACACGCGATGTGGTTTCCCTGCCTTTGCAAATACAGGAGAAGAGTCGTTACCTCACGGCTGCCGCCGGTCTGTTTGACGGGAGTGATCTGAAAGCCTCTCCGGAACCTTTGTTGTCAAATGTTTTACAGGGTCACGGACTTGGCCTGGTGGTGAGGATGACCCCCGGAGGTATGGCCAACAATCCGGCAGACTTGTATATCAGGGGACTTAGCAGGATCGGGAATAACCAGGTTATCACTGTGGTGGACGGAATAGAGCGACCCATAGAGCATATACTGCCCAACGAAATAGCCTCTGTCAGCCTCTTAAAGGATCCCACCATGAAAATCCTGTATGGCGCCCGTGCTGCCAACGGTGTGCTGATGATTACCACCAAACGGGGCGACCGGAATATGCGTCGCGCCAATGTAAGCGGTGGCTATGGAGTGGGTATGCCTGTGCGATATCCTGATTTCCTTGACGCATCGCAATATGCAGGCCTTTACAATGAAGCCCGGGTCAATGACGGCTTAAGACCAATATATTCAGAAAAGGACATTCTTGGATATATGGGCAGCAATGGTGTTTATGATGTGCGGTATCCAAACGTTGACTATTATGATTACTTTCTCAGGCCATACAATAATTACTCGAGGGTCACTGCCGATTTTTCGGGAGGGGGTGACAATGCTGCCTATTTCCTGATGTACGGTTATACCGGAGCAACCGGACTGGAAGATATCGGCAGGTCACCGCAGAATGACCGATTTAACCTGAGAGGGAACCTCGATATCGATATCAGCGATATGGTGTCAGCACACCTGGATATGGCTGTCCGTTATGAAAAAATGGAGCGAAGTGCGCTCAACCATGCAGAGGTTTTTGAAGCACTGAGCAGGCACCGGCCCAATGAATATCCCCTGATCATCGAAGAACTGCCCCTCGATAGTGTAGGAAACCCTGCACTGGGGGGTAGCTGGGACCATTTTAATAATTTGTACGGCGGATTGAAATACAGTGGGTATTTTACAGAACAATATTTTAGCGGACAGTCAAACCTTGGACTTGATTTTGATTTCAGTGATCATGTCGATGGACTTTCGGCAAAAGCGTATATGACTTTTGACAATTACTTTCTTGGGACCGAATCGCTGAACAACCAACCATCGATCTTTGTCCGGCAATGGGTTACAGCGGCAGATGGCAATGATTCGCTGGTTTTCCGGAATGTGCAACGTTCCAGCTATGATCCCCGATTGCGACTGTCGGATAGCGAAAATCTTCGTAACACAGGTTTCACCGGATCGGTAAGTTACCTGAATACCTTTGGTAACCACAGGGTAAGCGCTGCCTTGTCACACTTGTATCAAATTAATGAGCAGGCCGGATATGCCCAGGATATCGAAAACAATAATACCATTTTCCGGACCTCCTATGTTTACAAACAACGGTATATTGCCGAGTTTGTCATGGCATATATGGGCAGCAACAGGTTTACCGGTGATAAACGTCACCAGTTATTTCCTGCCGGGGGATTTGCATGGATTGTTAGCGATGAACAATTCCTCAACCGCCTTTCAGCGATCAATTATTTAAAGCTTCGGGTCAATGCAGGGATCATAGGTTATGATGCGTTTACCCCGCAGTTCCTGTATCAAAATCGCTGGCAGGACTCCGGTAATGTAAGCTTTGGAGATCCCTCCGGCACCAACCAGCCCAGAGTGACATCCACCATAAAAGCAAACCCTGGTCTTGGATGGGAGCAATCCCGCGAATTCAGCGGTGGGATAGAAGGCATCGCCTTTGACCACCGGCTGTCCTTTGAACTGAACTATTTCAATGAATATCGTTACAACATCATTCAGTTTGTACATGCTGCATTTCCTGCATTGTATGGTGGGATTTTTCCCTGGCTAAACTGGGGTGAAGTAAAAAACCAGGGTTTTGAAGTCTCGCTGAACTGGAACGACAAGCTGGGAGATGTGATGGTCCGTGTGGGGGCAAACTACATATACGCACAAAATAAGGTGCTTCGGGCTGATGAGGTTCCCTATGCCGAATTGTACCGCATGACCACCGGAAAACCTTCTGATGCGATGATGGGCTATTCGTCACTTGGACTCTTTGGCAGGGATGTGGCACTCGGTGGACATCCTCACCAAACGTTCGGTCCTT
>PWKN01000267.1 GCA_003559735.1 Bacteroidales bacterium
ACCTGGCGGTTCCTTGCAGCAGAAGACAACACCACGCTGATGATCAACGGAGAGCCGGAGACAATCCTTCAGTCGGCCGGCTTCTATGAGACCATCATTGACCAGCCTGCAGTCGTTGAAACCAGTGCACCCATCCTGGCCGTGCAGTTCGCCCATTCAGTAGATTATGACAACGCCCCGCTTGGCGATCCCTTCATGAAAATCGTACCCCATACCGGACAATATGTTGACCGCGCTGAGGTAATCATCCCTTCTGACCGGTTTCCTGTGAATTATATCAATATCAGCATACCTGTTGAAGGTATTCAAACCATGCAAATGAACGGTGAAGCGGTCAATCCGGGTGTCTTTTCTGCAGTCGGAGAAAGCGGATATGCCGTGGCAACGATCCCCGCCGAACCCAACACTTTGGTGCGTCTCTCCAACACCGGTGGAATCTCCTTCAGTGCATCCGTTTACGGTTGGGCACACAGGGAATCATATGGCTGTCAGGCTGCCCTGACGCTTGACCGGTACTATTTTGTCACCACACAACCCAATGATTCTCTTTTCGGAGCAACGGAAGGTGACGGTGAGTACGCCCATGACCAGCAAGTGACAGTCAGGGCCATACCTGAACATGGTTATCACTTTGCAGAGTGGACAGACAACAATGAAGTGGTGATGGAGGGGGACGAGGTTGCCCCGGCAGAATATACATTTGCAGTAAATGCCATACACCATTTTGTCGCACACTTTGCCATCAACACCTACGAGATCGTTGCAGTGCCCAATGATGAGGAGTTTGGTTCGGTGGACGGCGCGGGCACCTACGAGCATTTCGAAGATGTAGTTTTGACAGCCACGCCTGAAACAGGCTATCACTTCGTGGAGTGGACCGAAGACGGTGAGGTGGTGATGGATGGAGATGAGCCGGCAGGTGAAACATACACCTTCATGGCCGAAGAAGACCGAAATCTGTTGGCCAACTTTGCCATCAACACCTACGAAATCATTGCAGTGCCAAATGATGAGGAATTCGGGTCGGTGAGCGGCACAGGCACCTACGCGCATTTTGAGGATGTAGTCCTGACAGCCACGCCTGAAACAGGATATCACTTCGTCGAGTGGACCGAAAACGGCGAGGTGGTGATGGATGGAGATGAGCCGGCAGGTGAAACATACACCTTCATGGCCGAAGAAGACCGAAACCTGGTGGCCCATTTTGCAATTAATGTATACGAAATTACCGCCACACCCAACAACAGCGATTTTGGTGAGGTTATGGGTACAGGCTCTTATGAACATTTTCAGTGGGCAACCCTTGAGGCGGTTCCTGTTTTTGGTTACCATTTTGTTCACTGGACAGAAAATGGGGTGGTGGTTACCGGTGATGATGGCATGCCGGTGACAGACACTTATACCTTCATGGTGGAATCAGAACGGCACCTGGAAGCTGTCTTTCAGATCAACACATACACCCTCACCTATGTAGCCGGAGATAATGGCACAATAGAAGGCGATACAAACCAGGTTGTTGAGCATGGAAGTGACGGCACACCGGTGACGGCCATCCCCGATACAGGTTACCATTTTGTTGAGTGGAGCGACGGTAAAACAGACAATCCCCGAACAGACGCAACTGTTCACGAACCCCTCTCCGTAACCGCCTGGTTTTCCATCAACATCTATGCGATCTCTGTGTTTATAAACAATCCGCATTTGGGAACCGTTACCGGGGGTGGCCTGTACGAACACTTTCAGGATGTTACCCTGGTGGCCAACCCTGAGAGAGACTATCATTTCCTGTACTGGCAGGAAAATGGCTCGGTGGTCTCAAAAGAAAAGCGTTATGAGTTTATGGCAGAAGAGAACAGAAACCTGACTGCTGTTTTTTCTGACATGAGTCTTTATGATATTTCAATACCCAACGCGTTCAGGCCATCGAGTTACCGGACGGAAAACCAACGGTTTGTCCCCCGTTTCAATACTCCCCCACAGCACTTTTCAATGACTGTATTTGACCGTTGGGGGGCACTGGTGTATGAAACGAATGATCATGACCGGGGATGGGACGGCAGCGCAGGCGGTCGGGATGCGCAGGCAGGTACTTATGTTTACCGCATCATCTATACTGACGTTACAGGTACCTCTTATGAACACACAGGCGTGGTAACGCTGATCCGTTAAAACCCAAAAGGTACAACTCCCTTCTGAGAGGGGATTGTATTCCCGGTCACGCCGGTCACACCACAACCGCATACCGTTCACACCGCACAACATTCACAACCACACACCGGTCACACCACACACTGGTTGCACTACACACCATTCACAACCGCATACCGTTCACACCGCACAACATTCACAACCACACACCGGTCACACCGCTCACTGGTCACATTTACACTGCACAACAGCCACACCGCACACCGACCACCGGTCACACCACACAAACACAACATTCATACCGCACGCTGTTCACCAAAAACGCGACGCAGAAGGTCTGTAACACGTGCAGCAGGATCGGTGCGAATTTTCTCTTCTTCTATGGCCAGGTGGACAAACAAACCGTCGAGCGCCTTGCTGGTCAGATAGTCATCGAGCTGGGTGTCGACTCTTTCCAGGCTTGCCAGTCGTCCGGCAGCCGAAGATGCCAACCTGTTCCACTGTCCGGTTAGTGTGTTCCATGCTTCGTTGGTGGAAACGCCCCCGACAATCTCTTTGTCCAGCGAACGCTGTATTGAAGGCTGATACAACCCGTACAATGCATCATACGTATGGATCCTCAGGTACTGTGTTGCCGCATCCCGCTCACCCCTGAGAATATCAAACCCATCGCGTATGCTCATGTCGGCAATGGCCCGCGCAAAAATGGGTCCCGCTCCCCTTGCAGCATCTTCTGCTGCCCGGTTTATGCGCAGGATGACGTCTTCAACAAGCTGTTCCCCACCAGGCAGGTACGACAAGTTTCGGGTGATCACCTCAGCCTCGGGAGGCAGCAGGATCCTGACCAATTCATTCCGGTAGTAGCCATCGGCGGCCGACAACCTCGAAGCAGCAGAATCGGACCCAACAACAAGTGCCTGCTTCAGTCCGTCAATTACTTCCTGGTTTGTCAGCGGACGGTGACCACCTGGTTGTCCGGCAATATGCCGCAATTCATCGCATCCTGCGAAAACCAATACCAGGCAAACAAGCAATGATCGCCTGATCATATGAAAATACATCATCACATATGTTCTTTTTACCGTTTGACGTCAAAAGTACATAAAAATTTTTCTTGCCACTGTCAGCCGGACTTGTA
>PWKN01000117.1 GCA_003559735.1 Bacteroidales bacterium
CCTCTTCATACAGATCCTCACCCTCTTCGAGGGCAGGATTTTCTTCAATCTCTTGTTTTATACGCTGATCCAACAAAAGCGCGGGCACCTGCAGCAATTTCATCAACTGAATTTGCTGCGGCGACAACTTTTGCATTAGCTTTTGCTGTAGCCTTTGTTTTAACATGGAACAACAGGTTTAACAGATAAAATTGATCATATGAATAACGTGGTTATGGTATCAGACCAGTTTGATTCAAAGTTAACAAAAAACAATGAGAAAAAGTAAAGAACCATCAAAACTCAGCATTTTGTGGTGCCCGGGGAAACGGGATCACATCCCGGATATTGCCCATGCCGGTGACAAACAACATCAGCCTTTCAAATCCCAATCCAAACCCACTGTGTGGTGCGGTTCCGAACTTGCGGGTTTCCAGGTACCACCATACATCTTCTTCCTCTATCTTCATCTCGCTGATCCGGCCATGCAGTTTTTCGTAATTCTCTTCCCGTTGCGACCCGCCAACGATCTCACCAATCTTCGGAAACAAGACGTCCATGGCCCGCACCGTTTTACCATCATCATTCATTTTCATATAAAAAGCCTTGATCTCCCTGGGATAATCAGTAAGAATGACCGGCTTATTGAATTCCTTCTCTACCAGGTACCTTTCATGCTCTGATTGCAAATCAACGCCCCATTTAACAGGAAACTCAAACGACTGACCCGACTGCTCCAGTATCTCAACTGCCTCAGTATAGGTAAGACGTTCAAAAGTGTTGTCAATCACCATCCTTAGTCTGTCGACCAGCTCATTGTCGTACATCTTCTGTAAAAAAGCAAGGTCGTCATCACAATGTTCCAGCAGGTACCTGATCAAATACTTCAGGAAGGATTCAGCCAGGTCCATGTTGTCACGGATATCATAAAAAGCCATTTCGGGCTCAATCATCCAGAACTCCGACAAATGCCTGGAGGTATTCGAATTCTCAGCCCTGAAAGTGGGTCCGAACGTGTAGATGTTTGACAGGGCCAGCGCACCGAGCTCCCCTTCCAGCTGCCCCGAAACCGTCAGGTTTGTCTCCTTGCCGAAGAAGTCTTTCGTGTAGTCAACCCTGCCTTCTTCCGTCATCGGGACATTCCTCATGTCGAGTGTTGTTACGCGAAACATCGCACCGGCCCCTTCGGCATCCGAGCCAGTTATAATGGGGGTGTGCAGATAATAAAACCCATTTTCGTTAAAATACTTGTGAATGGCAAAAGACAGAGCATGGCGTATCCTGAATATGGCGCCAAAAGTGTTGGTTCGTGGCCGAAGGTGTGCAATTTCGCGGAGAAATTCCAGGGTGTGTCCTTTTTTCTGTAATGGATACACGTCCGGGTCAGCCGTTCCGTACAATTCAATCTCAAAGGCTTGTATCTCAACTGCCTGTCCCTTACCATGCGACTCCACCAGCTTGCCGTTCACCGATATACAAGAACCCGTGGTGATATTTTTCAGCAAGTCATCGTTATCGAACGACTTCACATCAATCACCACCTGGATATTATGAATGATCGAACCATCGTTCAGGGCAATAAATGCAACATGCTTGCTTCCCCTGCGGGTCCGGACCCACCCTTTCACATTGACTTCCTTGTTTATCAGGTGACCACTGTCTTTTTTCAGAAGGTCGTATACCCGGTGTCTTTTTATCTGCTTCATATATCAATAAGTTAAAATAGATTCTGCCGGACTGCCCCCGTTTTTATGGCTTGCAACTAACGGTCACGGGCAATTATAAAATAGCTGTTCAGGTATGCCAGGAACGGGACAGCAATTGCCAGTCGGCGGTATTTATTCCAACAGACCGTGCAAAAATACAATCAATTTCTCATATTGTTAACCCTCTAGGCATTTCTCCATACTTTCCCATAAAAGTTCTGCAGTGGTATCCCACGAAAATTTTTCCCG
Organism: Bacteroidales bacterium; assembly: GCA_003559735.1. Lineage (GTDB taxonomy): Bacteria > Bacteroidota > Bacteroidia > Bacteroidales > UBA7960 > PUPG01. Next base: position 1,935 of record PWKN01000117.1, read on the forward strand.
CTGCCTCCGTCCTTTTTCAATAAGCGATTTTCCAAGCTCTTTATTGCCTGCTATCTGACTCATTGCTTCTGCAATCTGCCTGACCGAAGAAGGGTCTGTCAGCAGCGCAGCATCACCCGCAACTTCAGGCATGCTCGTAACATTTGATGCAATGACCGGCACATCACAGTGCATCGCTTCCAGGATAGGTACACCAAACCCCTCAAAGTGAGAAACCAGCAACAGGGCACTGGCCGATGCAACAATGTTGCGAAGGGTCTGATTATACTGCCTCCCGGCAAAAACAACATCCTCTTTGTGCTGCATCGAGTGGTAGGCTTTGTTCAGGTCGTCAGAGCCAAACATGGGCGCACCGACAATCAGCAATTTATGATGCTCTTTGTCGGTCGTTCTGAAGGCATCAAAAGCCCTTAACATATTCCCTATGTTCTTTCTTTTGTGCAATGCGCCAATATAAATGAAATACGGACAACCCCCGGTAAACTGGTTGCGCGTTTTTATTGCCGTATCATGGTCAACTGGAGAAAACAATTCATGCACACCATTGTATACCACATCAATGCGATCGGCAGGGAACTGAAAAGTGTCTTTAATGTCTTGTTTGGAGTAGTTTGAAACCGTGACGATACGCCTGGCAATGGACGCATATTGTGGAAAGTAACGCAAATAATACCTTGCCGTCAGTCCGGGCAGGAACTGGGGGTGATGCATAAAATTGAGGTCGTGAAAGACGGGCAGCTGCGGACCGCTGAACCTGCGGGATAAAAAGCCGTCAGGCGACACAAACAAATCGGCTTCTATTTTGCGCAGATAACGGGATACTGCATAATCAAAATAGAGATAATACAACAATGGATGCCTGGCAGGGGGGAAAAGTTTTACGGCCTTAACGTTTCCGGCAAAGACAAAATCATTGCTGTACGGACGGTCAAAGATAAAATAGAATGTGTGTTCGGGATGACTCTTCACTATTCTTTTGAAGCAATGATATGTAAACCATCCGATGCCTTCAAGCTTCCCTGGAAGCAACAAGCGCGTATTAACTGCTATTTTCAAAACAGGAAAAAATTATATGTACCAGTGAGAAAAAACCGTTAACCGGATTTCCCAGGATGTTTGTTAATTATGAACCAGAACCGCAAAAATATGTTTTATTTTCTTATTTTTGCCGTCTTAATTCGTTTCACACCAAATATACAGACAAATGACAGCAAAATTAATGAAACACATTGAGCCCGGGGTTTTGTCGGGCAACGATGTTCAGGAAGTATTTCGTATTGCCAAGGAGAATCAGTTCGCATTGCCTGCGATCAATGTAATTGGCACCAATACCGTGAACACAGTTTTGGAGGCGGCAAGGGATTTTAACTCCCCCGTTATTATCCAGTTCTCAAATGGGGGGGCGCTCTTTTTTGCCGGCAAATCGTTGTCGAATGAAAACCAGCGTGCAGCCATTGCAGGAGCTGTTTCAGGAGCCCGTCACATCCATATGATGGCCAAAGAATATGGTGTCCGCGTCATTTTGCATACCGACCATGCTGCGAAAAAACTGCTTCCCTGGATCGATGGTCTGCTGGATGCCGGGGAGGAACATTACCAGGCAACCGGGAAACCACTGTTCAGTTCCCATATGCTCGACCTGTCTGAAGAAACACTGGAAGACAATATTGCCATCAGCTGCAAATACTTTGAAAGAATGACAAAACTCGGCATGACCCTTGAAGTGGAGCTTGGGGTAACCGGTGGAGAAGAAGACGGTGTTGACCATACCGGCATTGACAGCTCCAAGTTGTATACACAGCCTGAAGAGGTGGCAGCAATGTATGATGCGCTCATGAAAATATCAGATCGGTTCACCATTGCAGCAGCTTTCGGCAATGTGCATGGTGTCTATAAACCTGGTAACGTTCAGCTGCAACCTGTAATCCTGAAAAACTCCCAGGCCCATATCAGTGAACAATTCGGTACCGGTCCGAATCCGGTAAGTTTTGTGTTTCACGGGGGTAGCGGATCGAGCCACGAAGAGATCCGTGAAGCAATTTCCTATGGTGTAATCAAAATGAACATTGACACGGATACCCAGTGGGCATTTTGGAAGGGTGTACTCGATTTTTACAAGGAAAAAGAAGGGTATCTGCAGTCGCAGATCGGAAACCCGGAAGGCGAAGACAAGCCCAACAAAAAATTATACGACCCTCGTACCTGGCTCAGGAAAGGGGAAGAGAGCATGCGTAACCGGATGAAGCAAGCTTTTGAAGACCTCAATGCCATGGATAAAAACTAATCCATTTCAGGAAAGTTTATCCTGTCAATAACGATATAGGCTGCAGAATAATCTTTCCTGATTTTTTCAAGAAACCGACGGGCATCCAACCTTGTCCGGAAATCGCCGGCCCTTAGTTTAAAATAAGGCTCATCATAAACGATATATGCCTGTACGCCGGGGTATTTTTTTTCAAACTCAGACTGTGCGCGCTGGGTGTTTAGCCTGGCCCTGTTTCCTGAATCCATATAGATATGCACCCTGTACCCCTGGATGCCTGTCTGCCGGCTAACCATATGACGATGGGCATGCAACAGCCAGGCAATGTTTTCATCCTGGTCGACATGATCCCAGGTGAGTGGGTGCAACGTACGCTGCGTGGGTTCACGATCCATGCTGCCAGTCCGCAAAGTATCCGCAACCGTCTCCTCCCGGCCAGGCTCCCCTGTATGGGTATCCGGTCCATATTGCGCCGTTACCGGCATCAAGAAAAACAGCAGAACAGCCCACAGAAAACCTTTTCGGCAGATGTTGCATTGAATTTGAATACGATGTTCTGTCATTATCCCGTACTGTTTTTATAGTTGTTTTCGAAAAAAACATTACCATTCGCCCTTCCCGGGTAACGCATGCAATGCATCAAGTCCTTTACTGCATGAACAATGCAGGTTAATACGCCCGGGCAAAAACAACCCGTTGTCCGGATGGCTTTCCTGTATAAACGCATTTTCCTGACTCTTTATTCCCATCAAACGGGATACAGCGGATGGTTGCCTTTGTTTCCTCCTTAATCTTTTGTTCGGTTTCAGCGGTACCATCCCAGTGGGCCAGTATAAAGCCCCCTTTTTTGTCCAGCAACTGGTTAAACACTTCCCACGAATCTGCCGTATGTGTGTTTGCCTCCCTGAAAGCCAGGGCACGCTCATAAAGACCTTTTTGTATTTCGGTCAGCAGTGATCCGACAGCCTTGCCGGCCTGGTCAATGGCGATGACCTCCTTTTGAAGGGTGTCCCTGCGCGCCACTTCAACAGTTCCGTTTTTTACGTCGCGCGGACCAATGGCCAGACGAACCGGCACACCCTTAAATTCATATTCATTGAATTTCCACCCTGGCTTATGGGTATCCCTGTCGTCGAGTTTAACCAATATGCCATGATTTTCAAGATTTTCCTTTAATTCACGTGCCTTGTTGCACACCAGGTCATATTCATCGCCGTTTTTGTATATGGGGACAATCACAGCCTGTACCGGGGCTAATTTTGGTGGCAAAACCAGGCCATGGTCATCAGAATGGGCCATGATCAATGCACCCGCCAGGCGGGTGGAGACCCCCCATGACGTTGCCCATACATATTCAAGGCTTCCTTCCTTACTGGCAAACTTCACATCAAATGCTTTGGCAAAATTTTGTCCCAAAAAGTGCGATGTTCCTGCCTGAAGGGCTTTCCCATCCTGCATCAGCGCCTCGATGCATACTGTATCAACCGCACCGGCAAACCGTTCATTCTCTGATTTAAATCCCTTAAGGACCGGTATGGCCATATGGTTCTCAGCAAAATCGGCGTATATGTCGAGCATCCGATAGGTTTCCTCAATCGCTTCTTCTTTGGTAGCATGGGCCGTATGGCCTTCCTGCCATAAGAACTCGGCAGTCCGCAAAAACATCCTTGTACGCATTTCCCAGCGCACCACATTGGCCCATTGATTGACCAGAATGGGCAAGTCGCGGTACGACTGGATCCACTGACGGTAGGTATCCCATATGATCGTTTCCGACGTGGGACGGATCACCAGTTCTTCCTCAAGCCTGGCATCGTTATCTACGACCACACCCTTGCCGTCCGGTGCATTTTTCAGACGATAATGCGTAACCACTGCACATTCCTTGGCAAATCCCTCAACGTGATCGGCTTCCCGGCTGAAAAAGGATTTTGGTATGAACAACGGAAAATATGCGTTGGAGTGGCCGGTATCCTTAAACATCTTATCGAGGGCAGCCTGCATCTTCTCCCATATCGCATAACCGTAAGGTTTAATTACCATACACCCCCTTACTGCAGAGGCTTCTGCCAACCCCGCACGCTGAACTATATCGTTGTACCACTTGGAGTAATTGTCTTCTCGTGTAGAAAAATCTTTGGCCATAAAGCGCTTTTGGTATAATATTTGTTATTTTATTATTACAAATTTGAACGCGCAAATTTAACAAAAAAGTCGGGTATAGTTACTAACTTTGTATAAACCAAAATAATCAACCAGGAGGAAAAGTCATGAAAACACTGCTAAACATTTTCGGCATTATGCTTGCGCTGGCAGTAACGGGTTGTTCATCGACCTATTATGCCGCAAGCACTCATGATGATGTCTACTACAGTCCGCAGACTACCAAAAACACCGGCGAACAGCAGGTGGTGCGGGGTGAAGGCAGAAGGGCAGAGGTCGTTGAAGTGCAGGAAGCAAGGTCTGTCCGGTACAGCCAGGCACAACACACCGGGGTCACGGAAGAAGCATCATCCGGTTATTATTATGAAAACCAGCAGTACCAGGAAGAACCTGATACTGTCGAATATCACTATGACGAAGAAGGCAATGTGATCATCCATAACTACTATTATGGCGATTACTATGATTTTGCATACGCTTCAAGGATCAGGCGTTTTCACAGGCCTTATGTAAGCTTCAGCTACTATGATCCGTTCTTTACCGATATGTACTGGTACTTGTACGACCCATTCTATTACGGCACAAGTATCTACATGACACGGTTTCACAGGCCCTATTTCTACAGCGGATTTTACCGTCCGCACTGGCACAGGCACTACTGGAGCTGGCACAGGCCATGGTATGGATACTACCCGGGATCATTCTGGGCGGGGTACCATTTTGGATACATGAGTTCTTTCCATTATGGCTTCTATCATCCATACTATTTCGGATACGGATACGGGTATGGAGGGTATCCGTACGGTGGATACAGGTACTTCCCCGGTCACTATTATTATAACAGCTTTGAGCGTGCAGACATTCATTACGGTCCGCGCGGAGCAACCGGCAGTACAGTTGGGAGCAGGTTTGCCGGACGTACCCAGGCGGCCGGACAGAGCAGTTTTGCTGAAAGATTTGAAGAAAAGACCTATCGCGACAGTGAAGGGTTGCGCAGGGTGCTTGCAGACAAACAGACAGAGACTGCTGCCGAACGAACCAGGGGATCAGCCGCATCTGGCGGACGCACCTCAGAAGGCATTACAGCCACCCAAAGGGAAAGAGACAAGGATGAAACACGGATTGCCAGGGATGAAAGCATGCCGGGTACAAGGGGCGAAACAGCTGGTGGTGGTACTGCTTCGGCAGACAGGAGCCGGCAGGAAGGTACACGCACAACAGCCGCAGAAACCAGTCGCACCAGGACACCAGACGTAACCCGTGAAGAACCTGCGACACGTGTCAGGGAAACCAGGGAGTCTTACCAGCCTGGCAGAAGAGTGGAGGACTACCGTGCAACCGACAGGCAGTCTTATGTGAGGAGCACCGCCGACCGTTACAGGCGCCCCGAACAGGCAAGTCCTGAAAGACGCCCGGCAGAAGGCCGCAGCACCAACTATACCATGCCAAGGTCTTACACCTCGCCAAGTTACCAGCAACCCAGTACGCCGCAACGTACAAGGCCTGCACCAGGCACACAGCCATCAACGCAAACCAGGCCAACAAGGGAAGAGGCCAGTCCTTCGAGGACACCACAGACACAGCCTGCTGCAAGGCCATCTGCACCCCCGGCACAAAGACCGGCAACACAGCCATCACGTACTGAAAGGGGACAACCAAGTTACACGCCACCAAGCCGTCCCCCAACCAGGTCAACAACCAGTCCGTCAAGGTCAACCACACCGTCACGCAGTAGGACGGCTCCTTCAAGAAGCACTTCACCCAGCAGGAGTGTAACCCCTTCAAGAAGCAGTACACCTTCAAGAAGCGTTACCCCCTCAAGAAGCAGTACACCTTCGAGAAGCAGCACACCAGCAAGGAGCTCCGGAAGCAGCAGCTCATCAAGCTCCAGCAGGTCTTCCTCAGGCGGAAGAAGCAGATAAACAGCAATTACGTGACAAATCCTCCAATATAACCCCCACCTCCCGGCATCCAATTACTACCCCCACTTTTGCCGGGAGGTTTTTTAAACAAGTAAACCCAACCATGAACAACAACGAATAAACAGACAGAAGGTTATCGCATGACACAACTGCTTTCAGCAACCCCTTAAGAGTCAACCGGATATCATCTGACTGATAAATAATTTAAAATACACACAAATGAAAAAAAACATATTGGCCCTGATCATTGGTTTTGTATGTGCTTCTGCTGCATTTGCGCAAAATGAAACAGATGCACTCAGGTATTCTCAACTCTTCCCGGGCGGAACTGCCCGCTTTGTAAGTATGGGAGGTTCTTTTGGCGCCCTGGGTGGTGACTTCTCAGCACTGGGCATTAATCCGGCAGGACTGGGTATATTCAGAAGCTCGGAGTTTACGATCACCCCCTCACTCAACTACAGCCAAATAGAAAGCACCTATTTTAACACATGGGAAGAAGATATGAAGTACAATGTCAATCTCGGCAACGTAGGTGTGGTGTTTGCCTTTCCGGTTGGCAGCCAGGTTGAAGAGGGAGGCTGGCAATTTGTAAACATCGGACTGGGGATCAACCGGCACAACAACTTTAACCAACGATGGATTGCTGAGGGATACAATCCTTACAGCACCAAAATGGCAAGCATCCTGCAACAAGCCAACAGGGAGGGCAGTGTTGATCATTTGGATCCTTTTCTGACCCAGCTGGCATGGGAAACGTGGCTGATTGGTGAAGAGGATAACGGCGGCTTTTTTACGGACATGTTGCATGGCGTTGACCAGCGCCAGGAAACGAATACCACGGGATCAATACGGGAATTTGTCCTGAGCATGGCAGCCAACTACAACGATCGTCTTTACCTCGGTGCAACCGTAGGCTTCCCTTCCATCTCCTATGAAGAGGAAAACATCTATCACGAAGCAGACAACCTCGATGCCGATCCTGTTTTCAATTCCATGACATACAACAACAGCTTCAAAACCAGTGGCAGCGGATATAATTTCAAACTGGGTGCCATCGTCAGGTTAACCAACATGATCCGCATTGGCGGGGCATTTCACTCACCCACGTTTTATGAGTTGCGCGACAGGTACAGAGCCTCCATGAGATCAGACCTCAACCTCGACTATGATTCATACGAAGCAAAATCACCGGAAGGCCGGTTCGACTACGAGCTTAATACGCCTTTGAAGGCCATCGGCAGTGTCGGACTGGTTTTTGGTCAAAGTGGATTGCTCAATATCGACTACGAATACATTGATTATACAAAAACCCGACTGCGCAGCAGTGAATACATGTTCTCGGACGAAAACAGGGCCATCCGCGAATCATTTACCACTCAGCACGCTGTCAGGGTAGGCGGGGAAATACGGCTGAACCCGGTCATTCTCCGTGCCGGTTATGGGTTTTATTCAAACCCTTATAAATCTGATGTTAATGATGCAGAGCGGTCAATTATATCTGCCGGGTTCGGCTTGAGAGAAAAAGATTATTTTATCGACTTTGCTTATACATACAGTTTCTTTGCTGAAAAATACCACCTGTACCTGCTCGACAGCAATGATCCGGGCGATTACGGACTTCCGGGTGTTGAATGGCATCCGCCAGTAGTTGAAAGGGATTTTTCTGCAAGTACCTTCAGGATTACCGTTGGCTGGCGGTTTTAGCATGCAGGAATAATAAAGCTTAGATCATCTAAAGGCCTTCCACGCTTTTCATGATCTGCTCGTCAACCAATATCCGGCCGCAGTACTCACATACAATGACTTTTTTATGCAGCCGGATATCCAGATGCCGCTGGGGGGGGATTTTGTTGAAACATCCGCCGCATGCATCCCTTTCAACCGGCACCACTGCAAGTCCGTTGCGCGCATTGTCACGGATCCGCTGGTAAGCGTTCAGCAAACGCTCTTCAATGAGTGCACGCTGCTCCTCCGACTTTTTTAACAGGTTTGCCTCGTCTTTTTCTGTTTCTGCCACAATATCATTGAGTTCTGCTTTCTTTGCATCCAGGTCTTTGTTTCTCTCGGCGAGCTCCTCTTCAACCTGCATGACGAGCTTTTTTTTCACCTCTGCGTCAGCAGCAAACTCCTTCATTTTCTTTTCCGCCAGCTGTGCTTCCAATGTCTGATACTCGATCTCTTTCGACAAGGAATCATATTCCCTGTTGTTGCGCACATTCATTTGCTGGCCTTCATATTTCTTGATGAGCTCCAGACTTTCCTGTGCGGCAATCTTTTTGTTCGAGATCTCTGTTTCCAGATCCCCTATTTCATTATTGTATTTCTCCACCCGCGTTTGGAGTCCGGCAATTTCGTCTTCAAGATCCTGGACTTCCAGGGGCAATTCTCCGCGTACACTGCGAAGACGGTCAATTTTAAAGTCAATGGACTGTAAGGTATACAATGAGGTTAGCTTATCCCTCACGGTCTTTTCAATACTCTCCTCAACAGCAGCTTCAGGGATATCAACCGGTGATCCTTCTGTGCCGGTGCTTGGATTGATGTTTTTTTCGGTATCCTTGTCCTTTTTTTGTGTTTTTGTGCTCCTGGTCATAGGTATGCTCTGTTTTGTGTTCATTCGAAAACATGGTATTCTGAAAATTGCTGCAAGTCCCGCTAAAAATACCTGACGGGATTGGTTTCAGTTTCAGAAATTAGGAGTGCAAAGTTAATCATTTTTTTCGTAACAATATCAACCAGCAAATCCCTTGTATATTGTTCAGTTTCAAAATGTCCGGCATCTATGAGCAGCAACGCTCCCCTTGCTTCAATGAATTGATGGTATTTTATATCGGCTGTTATGAATGCATGGGCGCCGGCTTTGATGGCGGCAGACAGGAGATATGCTCCCGAACCACCACAGACCGCCACACGTTGAACCGGGTGGTCTCTGCCATTGGCATACCTGAGATAAGGGATGTTCAGCCTTTCTTTCACCATGCCCATCAGCTCTTCACATGCCAGTGGCTCTTCAAACGCCCCAACCATTCCCGCCCCAACCCGGTCATGTTTGTTTTCGAGCGGATAGATGTCGTAAGCAACTTCTTCATAAGGGTGTGCCCTCTTCATTGCATCTACCAGAACACCTTCCAGGTGGTCAGGGAATATGGTTTCAATCCGCTCCTCCTGTTCATAATGCAGTTGCTGAATGGTACCGGCAAACGGATTGGTTCCCTCTCCTGGGCGAAAAGAACCCTTCCCTTCCAGGCTGAAGCTGCAGCAGTCATAGTCGCCTATATGACCAGCCCCGGCTTCAAACAGAGCCTGGCGGAGTTTCCCGGCATGGCTGGCCGGACAGAAGGTTACCAGTTTTTTTAAGATCCCCCTGACCGGCTCCAGAATCTTCAGGTTCTTTAAGCCAAGCTTATTGCACAGCCTGTGGTTCACCCCATCATACACATTATCAATATTTGTATGTACCGATACAACAGCTATTCCCTGCCGGATACACTCAATGATCACCTTTTCAGTCTGACTGGCACCGGTAATGCTGCGTATACCCTTAAAGATCAACGGGTGATGGGATACGATCAGGTCGCATTGTTTCTCCTTTGCCTCGTGCACAATATCCGGGGTAACATCAAGTGCAACCAGTCCCCGGGTAACTTCCTGGTTTGGCGATCCCAGCTGAATGCCCGAATTGTCATATGTTTCCTGCAGCGAAAAAGGTGCTGCCGATTCAATTGCCTGTACAAAATCTTTTAACAGCATAGTTTTCTAAATGGGTTAAGGTTTGTTTGTTCCCGATGTCTGTCCGGAATCTGCGTTATGCTTGTTTTGCCGAAGGAGCTTTTCCGCACCTGGTAACAGATCATCATATAAACAGTTTTATCTGGTACAAGATACATCATTTTGCCGAACTGTTCATACAACATATGATTGCCATCATTACCCTTTTTAAAAGCAAGATGTGCACCGTGGATAAAACCGGATACGGAAAAATGAAAAAAAAACATGTATTTTTGGGAACTATGAGATGGCTACGTTTGATCCTTTTGCCCCTGGCAACCATATATGGCTTCGTGGTATGGGTGCGCAACGTCCTTTTTGACCGGGGGATCCTCCCATCTGAGGATTTCAGTGTGCCCGTCATCACCATAGGAAACCTGAATACAGGAGGCACCGGGAAAACACCCCATACAGAATATCTCGTCAAAATGTTAAAGGACCAATATACGGTGGCCGTGTTGAGCCGTGGCTATAAGAGAAACACCAGGGGCTATCTTCTTGCAGACCATGCTTCAACAACAGCCAGCCTGGGGGATGAAGCAATGCAGGTCCACCAAAAATTCCCTGACATCTATGTGGCTGTGCATGAAAAACGCCGTGCCGGCATCAAAGAATTATTAAAAACCAATCCCGGCATCCAGGTGATCATACTGGACGATGGCTTTCAGCACAGATATGTAAACGCCGGACTTAAACTGTTGCTTACCGGTTATTATCAGCCATTTTTCAATGATCGTTTGTTGCCGGCCGGCAAACTGAGGGAAGGGAGATCAGGAGCCAAACGTGCCGATGCAATCATTGTTACAAAGACACCAGGAACACTTTCCATGGAAACAAGAGATCATTTCCGGAAAAGAATACATGCATACAGCAAGAAAAACATCTTTTTTTCTTTCCTGGCATACGGCGACATGTGTCCGCTGACGGCCAAAACACCCTCAACAGCACCAAAAAGCATCCAGACAGTCTTCCTGCTCACGGGGATCGCAGACACACGCCCCCTGGAAGAGTACCTGGAAAAAAAATGTGCAGAACTTGTTCACCTGAAATACCCGGATCATCACGCGTTTACTGAGAAAAACCTGCGTAAGCTTGCTTCCCGCTTCTCTGAAAGTCCAAGTCAGTCCAAAATTATCGTTACAACAGAAAAAGATGCGATGCGGCTAAAGGAAGGATCTCTGCTTGAATGTCTCAGCGATATTCCAGTATATTATCTTCCAGTAGAGGTTGTTTTCCACCCTGAAGACAAAAAAGCATTGGACGATATGATTGGTCGCTTCCTCCTGGATTAGTTCCCCGGAAGCTGGAAGTCCCTGCGGGAGCTTCCAGTTCCAGAGGAACTTCCAGCTTGCGAAGCAACTGGAAGCTTCCTTTGGTGGAGTCCCCGGAAGCTGGAAGTCCCTGCGGGAGCTTCCAGTTCCGGGGAGCTTCCTAAAATGGAAGGTCATCTTCTTCCGGGGGTGTGTCGGGTGCTGGGGGATCAGATGGTGCTTCAGAACCTGACTGCCTTGTGGCGCCATCCTGATCAGGCCTGCCACCAATAAAGTTGATCACATCACCAATAATTTCCGTAGTATACCGCTGGTTCCCCTCCTTGTCCTGCCACTGCCGGGTCCTGAGCCTTCCCTCAATGTAGACGGTCCTGCCTTTGCTCAGGAACTTTTCGGCCAACTCAGCCCTGTTTCTCCACAAAACAACCTGGTGCCACTCCGTTTTTTCAACGTTCTCACCATCCTTTCCTTTATAATATTCGTTGGTTGCCAGTCTGAGCCTGGCCATCTTTACCCCGCTTTCAAGGGTCATTATTTCGGGATCCATCCCAAGATTCCCCAATAAGATCACTTTGTTAACTCCTGCCATGGTTGTTTGATTTTTGTTAAACAATTTTTTTCTTTCAGATAATTAATATTATTGGCTAAAATAATTCGATTTTGCGCCTATTCCAAATTTATGTTTCTAAAAAGCAAAAAAACACGTTTAAGTGGGTCAACCATAGAGTGGATAACGGCGTTGTCTCATTTATTTTGCTTTTAATGCAATAATACGGGAAAAAATATGGTTTTGTTTTTAAATAATTTTTTACGTTTACAAATATATAAACCCCAAAAAACAAATTGACCAAAAAAAGAAATTGACCAAAAAAAAAGAAATGATCATGAAAAAGAAAAGAAGTTTTTTCGCCGTACTATTCATGGCAGGATTGCTTTTGCTGCCTTTTACAGCATGCGAAAAAGATGAGAGTTTTGATGCCGATGATGCGAAGCAGGAGCTAATCAAAGCCACCGAAGAGATCCAGATGAATATGTTCATGATGATGGCCACACCCCAGATGGAGTCACTCATGTTCTTTATGGCGCTATCAGATTTAGATCTGGACATTAACCTATTAAAGTCTTCCTCTTTCCGGTCAATTGCCAGCGATCCGGCCTCGATCGCCACACCAGGCATCAATCGCGTGATCGACATCAGCCGGCAGCTTTCTGACCGGCATGCAACGAAAGACATTGAAGATGGCGGAGTGTTCCAATACAACTTCAATACCAATCAGTTTGAAAAAATTGCTGATGCCAATTACATTGAATTCATTTTTCCGGCCAATGATGAGGCATACGCGGCACAGCAACTCAACGGACGCCTCCTGATCGACAACCTCGTTATGTCAACCGTTGTCATTGATGGCGAATCCGAGATTGTCCCCACAAGGGTGGACGTAAGCTTGTTCACTGATAATGAGCAGGTAATGACTGTCACATTCTCCATGGTCATCGGACCTGGCGGCGTTCCCACCGGGGCTTCAATGAGTATGAACATGCCTCCTTACACAATGAATATGTCGTACTCTGGCAGCGGCACAAACTACAATATGACCATGGATATGCGCGTTGATGGCAGCAAAATGCTTGATATTGACCTCAATATCAGGTACACCAGCGCCGACATGGATGATGTGGAACGGATATCGGGCAAAGCCGAAATGACACCCCTGGAAATTTCCGGGACTGTTTTCCCAATGGCGCTCGATGCGTGTTATGATGCTCCCGATGAAGTAGCCTGCATGAACAACAACATCGACCTGGAGTTGCGCCATACCGGCGAGAACAAACGCATCGGTTATCTTGAGTTCCGCATGTACCATGATCCGCATTGGGATGATTATTATCCGGAACTGGTCATTGTTTACGATGATGGCACGTACGACTTTTTGTTCGAACTGTTTGACGTGGATATTGATGATGACTTTCCCTTTTAAAAAGGCAAAGAGGATCACTGTATCTCTTCAGAGACAGACACTATATTAGAGTCTGTCCACAAAGTCAGGTGTCTGAACCATAATGTTCGGGTTCGGGGCTTGTGCAGAAACCGGACAGGAGAGACAGACATTATTTAGCAGCGGAATACCGGTCCATGACCTGATCACAGAAGCGTTCGATGAGCTTTGGTTTTGCCATGCCTTCGAACGCTTCCCTGTTTACACGCTGGCAGGTCCCCGTCAGACGGTCTTTCTCTGTCCGGCTCAGACGTATCGGAAAAAAACGGGCAACGATCAACTGATGGGTCAGCCGGTGTTTTACCTGGTACACGCTGTTAAGTAAGGGTTTGTTGTTAAGAAGCCGTTTCACCGCATGATGGGCAAACAATTCATGCGTGGTCATCTCCGTGCTGGTCTCCAACAGGGGAAACTCATACATGTGTCGCCATATGTCATTACCGGTGCGCCGGCTGACAAAAAATTCCATTTCTTCGCCATCTTCCTGAAAGTACAGAAAGAAATAGTTGAAAAACCTTGTTTTTACAGGCTTTTTCGTTTTTCGCACAGGATAGTCCTGTACGGCATTTTTCCTAAGCGCGGCACAATCACTGTGAAAGATGCAAGTGATGCATCGTGGCCTGACCGGTTTGCAGACAACCGACCCGAAGTCCATCATGGCCTGGTTAAAATCACCGGGACGGTCAGCTGGCAGTATCCTCCGGGCAAGTTCATAAAGCACCGACTTCCCCCTGGCACCATCAATGCTTTCATCAAAGGCAAACAGCCGGGCCAGGATTCTCAAACCATTTCCGTCGAGCGCCGGAACTGCTTCATTAAAGGCAATGGAAGCTATGGCTGCAGCTGTATAGTGACCCACTCCCTTCAGCCTCAACCACCCGGCCGAGGTTTGCGGAAACGTGCCTCCGTGGTGATCAGCTATATACCGCGCAGACTGGTGCAGATGCCGTGCACGCGAATAGTAACCCAGACCCTGCCACAGGCGCATAACCCGGTCTTCAGAAGCTGCAGCCAATGTGTGAACATCCGGAAACGCCTCCATGAACCTGTTAAAATAGCCCTGGCCTTGTTCAACGCGCGTTTGCTGAAGGATGACTTCAGAAATCCATATTTGATAGGGGTCTTTGGACCCACGCCAGGGAAGGGAACGACCGTTTTGTCCATACCACGACAGCAGACGAGAAGAAAAATCCATATGTTGGCACAGAAATTCAACCATACAAACCCCGGATTAACATGTTCCGGGTTTAACTCCAGGCATGTAACCCGCATTGTTCATGCTTGTCATTCAGTTTATTTGCAAGGCGTCGAAAGCCGCCCGTATGGCATTATTTTTCAATGCTTTCGCAACGAAACAGATGCCCTGGAAGTTAAAAAAAACGACAACCCAACAAGTACCTAAACTGTAATTGGTTGATGTAAAAATAATTAATTTGTTTTTAAATAAAAAGAAAAAAGTTATCTTTGCATCCTTGTTTTAAAAGAAAAACCAACATAAAATCCTTATAACCAAAAAGTAAAGAATTATGACGAAAGCTGAAATCGTAACCGAGATCGCCAACAAGACAGGCATTGAAAAAGTAGCCGTACAGGCAACAGTGGAAGCCTTTATGGAGAGTGTAAAATCCTCACTCGTAAAAGGAGATAATGTATACCTGCGCGGATTTGGCAGTTTTATCATCAAAGAAAGAGCCGAAAAGACCGGAAGGAATATCTCAAAAAACACAACCATTATCATTCCTGCGCATTGCATCCCTGCATTCAAACCTGCCAAAGAGTTTGTCAATGAAGTAAAAGCTTCTGTAAAGCCGTAGTTTTCAGGTAATGCAGGACAGCAAGTTTCTGAAGATTTTAATACAATAGGAGGGTTAATATGCCAAGCGGAAAAAAGAGAAAACGACATAAGATGGCTACCCACAAGCGCAAGAAACGTTTGAGGAAAAACCGGCATAAGAAAAAATAGTGCGCTGAGGGGGTAAAGCCAAGCCTCATGCTGTTCTTATTACAAAATTACATAATGCTTTAGGGGCATTATGTAATTTTATTATAACTGTCATTTATAACTGGCTTTTCTGTCCTTCCATCCCATCCAGACAAATGGTGGAACATAAACCGTTAAAAGTATCTCTGATGTGAACAAAGAATTAATCATTCATTCAGGCACAACGGAGGTTGTTATGGCCTTGCTTGAAGATAAGCGCCTGGTGGAGCTTCATCGTGACCGCAAAAACAACAACTATTCTGTAGGCGATATTTACCTGGGGAAAATAAAAAAAATAATTTCCGGATTAAATGCCGCTTTTGTTGATGTTGGTTATGAAAAGGATGCCTTTTTGCACTATCTCGACCTGGGCAGCCAGGTCAACAGTCTGAACAAATACACGAAACTGGCAATGGCAGGCAAGACGAAAGTGCTGCCAATGGAAAAATTTCATCTTGAAAAAGAGATAGAAAAAACAGGCAAGATCACCCAGGTGCTTTCAAACAGTCAGCCGGTGCTTGTTCAAATCGCAAAAGAACCAATTTCAACCAAAGGTCCCCGGATAACCAGTGAGATATCGCTCGCTGGCAGATACCTGGTTCTGGTACCATTCTCCGACAGAATCTCCGTGTCGCAAAAGATCCAGAATGCAGACGAAAAGAACCGTCTCAAAAGGTTGGTGCAGAGCATCAAACCAAAAAACTTCGGTGTTATTATACGCACCATCGCAGAAGGGAAAATGGTGGCAGACCTCGATGCTGACCTGAACAACCTGGTTTCCAGGTGGTATAACATTGCCGAAAAACTATCCAATGCCAAGCCTCCGCGTATTATCATGGGAGAGATCAACAGGTCATCAGCCATGTTGCGCGACCTTCTTAACGAATCCTTTAACAACATCCACGTTAATGATCCCCTGGTATTTGAAGAGTTAAAAAGCTATATCAAAACCATAGCCCCTGAAAAAACCGATATCCTTAAGCTATACAAAGGCAAGGCGCCGATATTTGATCACTTTGGCATTGAGAAACAAATAAAGGGTTCTTTCGGAAAGATCGTATCCATCAAAAGTGGTGCATACCTGATCATTGAACATACCGAAGCGCTGCATGTAATTGATGTAAACAGCGGACAACGGATCAGTAGTGACAACAGCCAGGAAGATAATGCACTTGAAGTCAACCTTGAAGCGGCAGGTGAAATTGCCAGGCAATTGCGTTTGCGCGATATGGGAGGGATCATTGTGGTAGATTTCATCGATATGGTACAGCCTTCCAACCGCAGAAAGCTGTTCGAAAAGATGAAAGAGGAGATGGGTAAAGACCGTGCCAAGCATAACGTGTTGCCTCCGAGCAAATTCGGACTGGTTCAGATAACGCGGCAACGGGTGAGAACAGAAACCAGCATCGAAACACTGGAAAAATGTCCCGCATGCGACGGCTCCGGAAAGATCAGGCCAAGTATTATTTTAATAGACGAAATAGAAAGCAACCTTCGTTATCTTATCAAAGAACAAATGGAGCCCTCGCTTACATTAAGGGTTCATCCGTATGTTCATGCATATTTGACAAAAGGGGTGTTTTCGGCACAGACAAAATGGTTCCTGAAGCACAAAAAGTGGGTGCGGATATATCCTTCAACCTCTTATCATTTTCTCGAATACCGGTTTTTTAACAAACTGGATGATGAAATAAAATTATAGCGCACAGCCAAGAACCAACAAGCGATGAAGGATGAACAACTCTCTGAAAAAATCAGGCGTTTTTGTGCATGGCGCGAGCGTTGCACCCAGGAGGTAACTGGCAAATTGCTCAGTCTGGGAACAGACAAAAGACTGGCCGCTCGACTTGTTGCGCAGCTTCAGGAAGAGGGTTTTCTCAATGACCGGCGATTTGCCAAAATGTTTGCAAGGGGGAAGTTTGAAAACAACCGCTGGGGGCGAATAAAGATCCGGACAGTGCTTCTGCAAAAAGACATATCTCCATCAACGGTCTCCGAGGCACTGACTGCCATTGATGACGACCGTTACAGGCAAACGCTTCAACAGTTGATAAAAAAGAAAATCAAAGAGTTATCGGAAAAAAACAAAGAACATATCAAACAAAAGACTGCAGTCCATTGCATACAAAAAGGGTATGAACCCGACCTTGTAAGGGAATACCTCGGTTTTTAACTGTCACAAAATCAACACATCAATGATCTATAACGAAAACATAAAAAAGCTGTATAAGAGGCTTGAGGCCTTGAGGAGGCATCTTTGACATTGAAGGGAAAAAAGAGCAGATAGAATCTTTGCAAAAAGAAACGGAAGTCACTGGCTTTTGGGATCAGCCAAAGGAGGCCCAGAAAAAACTGCGGCATATCAGCGGAATCAAAAAGTGGATCGATGCATATGAAGAGGCGAAACAAAAGGCAGATGACGTCAATGTCTTGTTTGAGTTTTTCCAGGAGGGAGAAGGGACAGAGAAGGAAGTAATGGCACAGTATGAAAAAGCACTGGAGCTTACGGAAAAACTGGAATTGCGCAAAATGCTGAACAAGGAAGAAGACAACCTCGATGCAATTGTACATATCAATGCCGGGGCGGGAGGCACTGAAAGTCAGGATTGGGCGGAAATGCTGATGCGTATGTACCTTCGCTGGGGTGAACGGAACAATTACAAGGCTACAGTGCTGGATATCCAGGAAGGAGAAGGTGCCGGCATTAAAAGTGCTTCCATTGAGTTTGAGGGCGACAATGCCTACGGCTACCTGAAAGGCGAAAACGGGGTTCACCGCCTGGTGCGCTTATCCCCTTTTGAT
Source organism: Bacteroidales bacterium (assembly GCA_003559735.1). Lineage (GTDB taxonomy): Bacteria > Bacteroidota > Bacteroidia > Bacteroidales > UBA7960 > PUPG01. The sequence goes on from PWKN01000117.1 coordinate 20,102, forward strand.
GCCAACCATAAACGGCACACGTCATTTGCATCGGTATATGCCTACCCTGTGGTTGATGAAAATATCGACATTGATATCAATCCTGCAGACCTGAGCTGGGACACCTTCCGCTCCAGCGGTCCGGGCGGACAAAATGTAAACAAGGTTGAAAGCGCTGTCCGCGTCAGACATGCACCATCAGGCATAGTGGTCGAATGCCAGGAAACACGATCCCAAAACCAAAACAGGGAAAAAGCCCTTACCATGCTGAAGTCCCAGCTCTACGAAATGGAGCTGAGAAAAAAACGCGAAAAGATCGATGCCATCGAAAGCAATAAGAAAAAAATTGAATGGGGCTCCCAAATCAGAAGTTATGTCTTTCACCCCTACAAAATGGTGAAAGACCTGCGTACAAACGTAGAAACTTCCAATGTCCAGAATGTCATGGATGGCGAGATCGACAATTTTATAAAAGCCTACCTGATTGAATATGCCTGAACCGGAATTGACCGGGAACTTTCTGGCATGTGTGACCAAATGTCCCTGACCGGTAACCGCAAGCCCCAGGTTTTCTCTGCAGGTGACTGTTATACTGCATGTTAAACAAAACACTGCAAGGGTTATCCCACCCTGACAACTAATCGTTTTCACATCAGCAAGTTAGTGATATTAGTTGATAACTTTCGCCTTTTGTTAATAACATCTGGTGCCCCCCCATTGATTTGTTTCTTAACTTCGTGAGAAAATACCACCCATAGGAATCGCATATTTTTTTAGTTAAAACATTGTTTTACAAACAGTAAAGACTAAACACCTGTTCAAATATGGAGAATACAACCAGCAGCGGCAACAAAACGCAAAGCATGGACAGCAAGGAACACGGCAATTTATACAAGGAGGTGCTCGATAAACGAACAGCGGACGAAACTATTCGGACTAATATAGAGTCACCGGGTCTGTCACTGGAAACATACGATTACGATCAGGTTTTGGCCCTTTCCACTGATTATTTTAAGGGCGACAGTCTTGCAGCCGGTGTATGGCTCAATAAATATGCCCTCAAAGACTCTGAAGGCAACCTGTATGAACGCACGCCCGACGATATGCACCGACGCATAGCCAGCGAGATCTGCCGAATTGAAAAAAAATACCCCAACCCCGTGTCTGAAGACACCATTTTTTCCCTGCTAAAGGACTTCAAATACATCGTCCCACAAGGGAGTCCCATGGCCGGAATTGGCAATCCTTTCCAGATTGGCTCTCTGTCCAATTGCTTTGTCATTGGCAATAAAAAGGATGCTGATTCTTATGGCGGGATCATGAAGCTTGATGAAGAACAGGTTCAGCTGATGAAACGCCGCGGTGGTGTCGGGCACGATCTCTCACACATCCGCCCGAAAGGGAGTCCGGTTAAGAACAGCGCACTGACCTCTACCGGACTGGTACCCTTTATGGAGCGTTATTCAAACTCCACCAGGGAAGTTGCCCAGGACGGACGGCGTGGGGCCCTGATGCTCACCGTCTCGATCAAACACCCCGATGCCGAAGGATTCATCGATGCAAAACTGGAGCAGGGAAAAGTCACTGGCGCCAATGTCTCTGTTAAGATCACGGATGAGTTTATGCATGCAGTTGCCAACAACACCGAATTTGTCCAGCAGTACCCCATCGACGCCAAAAAGCCGAAGTTTGTAAGGAAGATCAAAGCCAGGGACTTGTGGGAAAAGATCATACACAACGCATGGAAGTCGGCCGAACCGGGGATCCTCTTCTGGGATACCATTACCAGGGAATCCGTACCCGACAACTATGCCGACCTGGGTTTTTACACCACCAGCACCAACCCCTGCGGCGAAATACCACTTTGTCCGTACGACAGTTGCCGGCTCCTGGCAATAAACCTGTTCAGATATGTAAATGAGCCATTTACAGAAGCTGCGCATTTCGACTTCCCGCTGTTCAAAAAACATGTCGCCTATGCACAAAGGATCATGGATGACATTATTGACCTTGAGCTTGAAAAGATTGACAGCATCCTGAGCAAAGTTGGATCCGATCCTGAAGAGGATGAAGTAAAAAATGTTGAACGCAGGTTGTGGGAAAAAATCAGGGACAAATGCATAGAGGGACGGCGGACAGGGATCGGGATCACTGCCGAAGGCGATATGCTGGCTGCCCTGGGCTACCGCTATGGCAGTCCGGAGGCCACCGCTTTTTCAGTGAACATTCACAAAACACTTGCCATTGAGGCATACCGTTCGTCTGTTCATCTGGCCTCAGAAAGGGGAGCCTTCCCTGTTTACGACAGCCAGAGAGAAACAAACAACCCCTTTATCCTGCGGCTGAAAGAAAATGACCCCGGACTATTTGAGCAGATGCTAACCAACGGTCGCCGGAACATTGCCTTGCTCACCATTGCCCCTACCGGAAGCGTTTCGCTGATGACACAAACAACCTCCGGCATCGAGCCGGTATTTATGGTGGCATATAAACGGCGCAGGAAAGTCAATCCCAACGACAAAAACGTTCGCGTCGACTTTATTGATGAGGTGGGTGACCACTGGGAAGAATACAATGTGTTCCACCATAAGTTCGTTCAGTGGCTTGAAGCGACAGGATATGATGTCGACGAGGTAAAAGGGATGAAAGAAGATGCCCTCCGGGATGTCATCAGGCGGTCTCCCTACTATAAAGCCACTGCGAACGATGTCGACTGGCTGGCCAAAGTACAAATGCAGGGTGCAGTACAACAGTGGGTTGATCATTCCATCAGTGTTACCGTTAACGTGCCGGGAAATGTAACTGAAGAACTTGTGGGCCGCATATATCAGACCGGATGGGAAAGTGGCTGCAAGGGTGTGACCGTGTACCGCGACGGATCACGTTCTGGAGTCCTGGTGAAGGACAAGAAAAAAGAGAATAATGAGTTCAGGGAAACAGCAGCACCCAAACGTCCCAAAGTACTGGAAGCCGAAATTGTACGGTTTAACAATGAATCTGAAAAATGGCTGGCTGTTGTGGGACTCCTGCACGACAGGCCATATGAAATATTTACCGGTAAAGCAGAGGGCTTTTACCTTCCCCCCGACATTAACAAAGGATGGGTCATTAAAAACCGTCTGGAAGGGAACGAAAAGCGGTACGACTTCCGTTTTTTGGATAAGGATGGCTATAAAGTGACCATAGAAGGGCTGTCCAGGTCTTTTCATAAGGAATACTGGAACTATGCCAAGTTGATCTCAGGCATTCTGCGCCACGGAATGCCCCTGCCTTCGGTAATCGACCTGATCGAAAACCTGAACCTGCACTCTGACCGCCTGCACACCTGGAAAAATGGAGTGGCACGGGCACTGAAGAAGTATATCCCTGACGGCACCAAGGCCAAAGGAAGGATTTGCAGCAATTGTCACCACGAAGACTCCGTCATATACCAGGAGGGGTGCCTTACCTGTACCCACTGCGGCGAAAGCAAGTGCGGGTGACCGATCAATATCCTTACTGCATATAAATGAACTCTCCCACGCCAATGGGCAGGTTCAGTGCAAACCATACAAACAACAGTACCATCCACATGATAAACAGTATTATTGCATAAGGTATCAACAATGATACGATGGTTCCGATGCCGATGTTCTTGTTGTATTTGTGAATCCATCCCAGCAACAAGGGAAAGTATACATACAGGGGCGTGACACAGTTTGTGATGGAGTCGCCAACCCTGTACATCAGCTGTACGAACGCCGGACTATAGTTCAGTTGGGCGAGCATCGGGATGAAAATGGGGGCAAAAATGGCCCATTTTGCCGATCCGCTTCCCAGGAAAATATTGAGGAAAGCCACAAGTATCATAAAAAGAACAAACAAAACAGGTCCGGTAAGCCCTGTCCTCTGAAGGAAGTCCGCCCCGGTAATGGCCAGTATGGTATCGAGGTTTGACCAGCTGAAAAGGTTAATGAACTGGGCAACAATAAGCATCAGGACAATGTATCCTGACAGTTCTTTCATGCCGTGTTCCATATGTTTCAGCAGATCGTTCGGCTCTTTAATGGTGCCGGTCACCTTTCCATAAAAATACCCTGGTATGGCGAAGAAAAAGAACAGAATGGGGATCAGTCCCCTGAGAAACGGCGACGGCACCAGTCCGCCTGTCTCCTGGTCTCTCAGCGGAGCCCACGATGGAACCACGAGCACAAGGATCAGCACCGTATATAGCAACAAAGCCAGTCCGGCCTTTTTCAATCCCTTCCGTTCCGCCTCACTTAGCCTTCCATCGGTTATTTGGTGGTCAAAATCCCCCAGAAGCTCAAACTTCTGGCACCGTGGAATGGTGTATCTCCTGGCAATGAATGCCCCTCCAAAGGCAAGAAGAAATGTGGAGGCGATCATAAAATACCAGTTGGCCGTCGGACTCACTTCCTGGCCGCCAGGCATCCCCTGTGTTATCTCCGTGCTGATGCCGGCCAGCAATACATCTGTCCCGGCAATAAAGAAATTGGCCGTAAACCCCGCCGTTGCACCTGCATACCCCGCCACCAGTCCGGCAATGGGGTGAAGTCCCATCTGCGTAAATATCAGTGCCGCAATGGGGGGCACGATCACAATTCCTGCGTCCGACCCGATGTTTCCACAAGCACCTATGATAAAAATGACAGGCAGTACCACTCTTTTTGGGACCGAGAAGGCTACCGTGCGAAGTGCTACTGCGAGCAGTCCGCTTCGCTCTGCAATGGATACACCCATCAGCATCACCAAAACCAACCCGAACGGTGCAAAATGGGCAAAGTTTGTTACCACTTCCTGCACAAAACGCCGCAGGCCTTCTCCCGAAATAAGGTTCTCTGCTTCAACAATGCTGCCATCATCAGGATGAACAGCACTGACCCCCAGATAGGCCGTTATGGCGCTTAAAACGACAATCAGTATGGTGATCCACACAAAAATCCAAAAAGGGTGTGGCAGCTTGTTCCCCATTCTTTCAATCCACCGCAAAATGCCACTGGAGTTGTTATCCCCTCCTGCTGCTTTTTTGTTATTATCGAGAGACTGATCCGGCTCAGCCAAACCGTTTTTTTTCTCTGTCATGGTTAACAATGGTTGGCCTTGAAAATTATTATTCGTCTTCTTTTTGTTCTTCTTCGTAGGCTTTCAACAGTTGATCCTGTATATCGGCGGGCACCTGCTGATACTCGGCGAACCTCATCCCATAAGTCGCACGGCCGCTGGTGAGGGAACTCAGACTGGTTGAATAGCGGTTCATTTCTGCCAGCGGGACCTTTGCCTTGATCTTCTGATAGTTCCCTTCACTTTCCATACCCATGATCAGTGCCCTGCGTCCCTGAAGGTCGGTCATCACATCTCCCATTTTTTCTTCCGGAACCATCACCTCAACATCATAGATGGGCTCCATGATTTTCGGACCAGCATTTTTGAAGGCCTCTCTGAAGGCATTCCTGCCCGCCAGTTTAAAAGATATCTCGTTCGAGTCGACCGGGTGCATTTTCCCATCATAGATATTCACTACAATATCGCGTGCATAAGAGCCTGTGAGGGGTCCCTCTTCCATTTTCTCCATAACCCCTTTCAGTATGGCAGGCATAAAACGGGCATCAATTGAACCACCCACAATGCAACTGTTAAAGACCAGCCTTCCGCCCCAGCTCAGGTCGTGTACATCCTGTTTCCGTACGGGAAATTCTGTCTGGTTGGGTTTTCCCTCTTCGTATGGCTCGATCATCATATATACTTCACCAAACTGTCCGGCTCCCCCCGACTGTTTTTTGTGCCGGTAGGTTGATTTGGCAGACTTGGTAATGGTTTCCCTGTAAGGGATCCTTGGTGACAGATATTCCACTTCCACCTTATGGGCTTGTTCCAGCATCCATTTCGCCACATTGAGATGCATCTCCCCTTGCCCCTGCAGGATCATTTGTTTAAGCTCCTTGGATTGTTCAAAAAGCAGGGTTGGGTCTATATTGTTCATTTCACGTAAAACCGTACCAAGTTTCTCCTCGTCACCGGTGTTTTTTGCCTTGACAGCCGTACGGTGTTTTGGTTCGGGAAATACGATCGGCGACACTTTTACTCCCTGGTTTTTCGATCCGGTGAGCGTATTGTTGGTATGTGTGTCTTTCAACTTGATTGTTGCCGCAAGGTCGCCGGGCAGTACTTTTTCTACTTTTTGCCTGTTCTTCCCTGCCACCACGAAGATCTGCGACAGTCGCTCTTTTGTGTCAGTCGTTGAATTGATCAGGTCGGCCGACTCACTGATCTGTCCCTCATACAACCTGAAGAACAGCAATTCTCCAAGGTGGGGCTCTACTGCGGTTTTGTATACAAAAGCCACAGGATCCTTTTTCTCGTCAAAGATCAAGGGGTTTCCTTCGGTATCATTTTCGGGTGTTACCATATCCGGACCGGGAAAGTTTTCGGTGATGCACTCCATGAAACGGGCTACTCCCTGGTTGTTTTTTGCAGATGCACACATGACAGGAAACATGGTACGTGTGGCTATTCCCTGGCTGATGCCTTTTGCCAGCTCTTCATCACTCAGCGTCCCATTTTCAAAAAATGCCTCCATCAACGCTTCTTCGCTTTCAGCAGCTGCTTCGATGATGGCATTGCGGTAGTCTTCGGCTTTATCCTTTTCTTCGCCAGGCACATCGAGCACCTCGGGTTTCCCTCCATCAACGGGGAACTTGTACAGTTTCATCTTCAGCACATCCACCACACTGTCAAAACCATGTCCGGCATTAACAGGATACTGTGCAACAATGGCCTTATCGCCAAACTGTGCTTTCAGCTGGCGGACACTTTCCTCAAAATTGGCTTTTTCGTGCTCCAGCTGGTTGATCAAAAAAACCACAGGCTTATCCAGCCTGGTAATCTGCCGCCATGTGATCTCTGTTCCCACTTCGACGCCATTTTGTGAATTGATCACCATTACAGCGGTATCAACTACCTTCAGTGCAGCGACCACCTCACCGATAAAATCGTCAAATCCCGGAGTATCAATGATATTAATTTTTTGTCCGCCAAACTCTGCATACATCACCGTAGATGAAACAGATGCCTGACGGTCCAGTTCTATATCACGATAGTCTGAAACAGTGTTTTTTTCATCTACCGAGCCCCTTCTTTTTATTACACCCCCTTCAAACAACATGGCTTCAGCAAGGGTTGTCTTCCCTGCTTTTGCCCCACCAACAAGGGCGATGTTTTTCAGTTCTTTTGTCTGATATACTTTCATAACAACATACCATATTTAAGTGTACACAATGATTGATTTTTCACATTCCGTCAGGCAACAAATCCAGCGTTCGGGGCAAATTGCCTGTTTTAACTGACAACCCCCTTTTATACAGATTGTTATCCCAAATGCCATCCAGAAAAAGTGGCTAAAGTTAAGAAAAAAAGCAAGAAGCGACCGCATAAAAACAAAATTATTGTTTTTCCTGTTGCTTATATGGCAAACCGTACGAGTCTGACAAAGTCACTGACCCTGTCAGCAACATCCTGTTTTGTGATATCCAACAACTTTCCGGTTCCGAATTCTTCTACGGAAAAGCTTGCCAGCGCGGCCCCGAATATCACTCCATTTTTGATGTTGTCAAAAGACAGATTATCTGTTTCCGCAAGGTACCCCATCAATCCACCGGCAAAAGAGTCGCCCGCTCCGGTCGGATCAGCTACTTGCTCCAGGGGCATCGCAGGGGCATGGAACATCTGCTCCTGACAAAAGAGCAATGCACCATATTCCCCTCGTTTGATGATCACGTATTCCGGCCCCATCGCCTGTATCTTTCTGGCCGCAAGCACCAGCGAATGCTCGCCCGACAGCTGTCGCGCCTCTTCTTCATTTACGGTGAGCATATCTGTCATTGCCACAACCGACAAAAGGTCTTCCCACGCAGTATCCATCCAGAAGTTCATGGTATCCATGCATATAAACTTTGGACGCGTTTTCATTTGTCCGATCACCGCACGTTGTATGGATGGGGTCAGGTTGCCAAGCATAACGTACTTGCTGTCGCGATAACTTTCAGGCAATACCGGATTGAATCCTGCAAGCACATTCAGCTCTGTAGTCAGTGTTTCGCGCAGATTCATGTTGTCATGATACCGTCCCGACCAGAAAAATGATTGTTCATTTTCAACTATTTTAATCCCCGAAATATCTATTTTCCGTTTGGCAAACAACTCCAGATATTCTTCCGGAAAATCACCCCCCACTACTGCCGACATACGGATGTCGGATGTCAGCAAACTGGCTGCCAATGCAACATATGTTGCCGCACCTCCCAAAATCTTTCCTGTCTTGCCATAAGGGGTTTCAATCTGGTCAAAAGCAACGGTTCCAACTACCAATAAACTCATATTAATACGATTTGCAATGATTGTTTTTTTTGGAATAACTATTCCATCTCCTTGTGTTTGCTGCCCCCAGGTCCAGGCAGTGCGCCGTGCATCACGGGCAAGCTGATTATTCCACGGTTACAGACTTCGCAAGGTTTCTTGGCTGGTCCACATTGCACCCCCTCAAAACGGCAATATGATAAGACAATAGCTGGAGTGGAATGGTTGCCACCAGCGGAACAAATATTTCATCGGTTTCAGGGATCTCAATAACATGATCGGCCAGCTTTCGCACTACCCTGTCCCCCTCGGTAACTACTGCAATAATCACCCCTTTGCGTGCCTTCACCTCCTGAATGTTGCTTACCACCTTATCGTAGTTGCCATTGATGGTAGCGATTACCACTACGGGCATGTCTTCATCTATGAGGGCAATGGGACCATGTTTCATTTCGGCTGCAGGATAGCCCTCTGCATGGATATACGATATTTCCTTCAGTTTTAACGCCCCTTCGAGTGCCACTGGAAAGTTAAATCCCCGTCCGAGATACAAAAAATTCCTTACGTTGGTGAACTGTTCTGATATGGCAAGGATCTGTTTATTGGCTTCCAGCGCTTTTTCAACTTTCTGCGGGATAAGTTCCATTTCGCCCAGCAACTGATGGTAGCGTGACTTTGAGATGCTTCCTTTTTTTTCTGCGATCATAAGGGCCATCAGGCTCAGTATGGTAACCTGTGCAGTAAATGCTTTGGTTGATGCCACACCAATTTCCGGACCGGCGTGGGTATACGAACCGGCATGGGTTGCCCGTGCAATAGATGACCCCACCACGTTGCATATGCCGATGATGGTGGCACCTTTAGACCGGGCCATCTCGACGGCTGCCAGCGTGTCGGCTGTCTCGCCCGACTGGCTAATGGCGATGACAATGTCCTGTTCACTGATCACCGGATTCCTGTACCTGAACTCCGAGGCATATTCTACTTCAACGGGCACACGGGCCAGATCCTCAAAAAGATATTCCCCAACCAGTCCGGCATGCCAGGATGTCCCGCAAGCCACAATTATGATCCGTTTGCAGTTCATCAGCCGCTGTTCATAGTCGGTGATTCCCCCAAGGGAGATCACCCCTTTTGCAGCATGCAACCTGCCCCGCATGCTGTCTTTGATGCTCTTTGGTTGTTCATAAATTTCCTTGAGCATAAAATGGGGAAAACCCCCTTTTTCAATGGAAGTTAGCTGCATTTCCAAATGATGCACATAGGGGGTTTTTTCCTGGTTCCTGATGGTCTTCACAACCAGACTGCCCCTCCGTGGAATGATGGCCATCTCTTCATCTTCGAGATAAACCACATCTTTGGTATATTCTACAATAGGTGAAGGGTCTGATGCGACAAAATATTCCTTATTGCCCACGCCAATAACCAGCGGACTGCCTTTTTTGGCTGCAATCAGCTGGTCAGGGTGGTCTTCTGAGATCACCACAATGGCATAAGCGCCTATAACCTGGTTCAGGGCAATGCGGACCGCCTCCTCAAGGGAGGTGTGTTCATTTTGCTGTATGTCCTCAATCAGGTGGACCAGCACTTCTGTGTCGGTGTCGCTGACAAACACGTAGCCCCGGTTGGCAAGTTCTTCCTTCAGTGCGCTGTAATTTTCAATGATTCCGTTGTGGATCAGCGCCAGTTTGCCCGACTGACTGTAGTGAGGATGGGCGTTTACATCATTGGGTTCGCCGTGTGTGGCCCACCTTGTATGGGCAATGCCTGTCGTGGAAGCCACATCGTGTTGCCTGACCATCCTGTCGAGGTCGGCTACCTTCCCATGGGTTTTATACAGTTTCAGCACCCCGTCTGCCAGTGCCACACCGGCACTGTCATATCCCCGGTATTCGAGTCTGTAAAGTCCTTTGATAAGTATCGGATACGCTTGCTTCGGACCGATATAAGCCACAATTCCACACATGCCTGTATTGTTTTAAGAAGACCTCCATTTGCTGCCAGAAAAGCCAATGCAAAGAAAGCAAAATTAAAACAAAATGCCGAATACAGGTAAAAACAATTGTGAATAAAGAGAGTGGCTCGTTAATCAAATACCGAATAATAAATCTTGAGTCGCACGGGTTCTTTTGTCCTGCCCGGACCATGAAGGACAACCCGGCTCATGTCGACCGATGCCCCGGCAACCAGCAATGCCAGTCCGTCATTGGGATAGTCCCCCTGAAGTACAAACTGAAGATATTGTGAGATGTTGAATGTATACTGCATCTTTCCTTCATCGAATCTCCCCCCGAAATAGTCGCTCCCCATCATATAGTCTTCCAGGTAACCAAGATTGCCATCGTCACGAATCCTTAGCAACAGCAGGTTTTCCGGAGCCGGAAATTCTTCTGTAATGAATTCTTCATCCACCGGCACCACCAATTCTGCTTTGTTTATCAACATCCTGGGAATATCAGAAACATCTTCCAGGTGGGGGATATGAATGTTGGCACGCAGGAGTCCGAGTGAGTGCACAAACAACAAGCTGTCGGTTGCCTCCTGGTCACCCTCTTTTACCTGTGAACGCAAAACTTCGTGGACATGGTCGTAACCGAAATGTTCCACCCGGGTTGACCGCTTGCAGAACTCATTGATCAGGAATCGTTGTATCCGCTGGTGTTCTTCCCCTTCGTTGTGGTAATAGAGTTCTATGGCAGACATATGTGCCAGCATGTTAATTCTGTATTTTGAACCCTTCCCGTCCAGTTCATCATCAACAGTGATGTACAAACCCTTGAACTTGTCCAGGTAGTTCGACACATTCTCAAATGTTTCTGTCCCGCTGGCATCAACCAGCTTTTGCCCGAAAGCATCCGCGAGGGGGATGCGTATTTGCGGGGGCTGGATGATGGTATCGACCATCACACTGTCTTTTGGAGCGGGTCTGAAGTAATGACCTGCCGGGTTCCGGGTGATCCCCCCCGGGTGGTGCGGGATGACGAGGTTGCTGTACAATGTGTCCTTATCAGGAAAGTTTTCACTCAGCTCATATACCCTGATGGTTTGAAACGTTTCCAGTTGGCCATAATTATGTCCTGTATAGGCAAGCACCAGGTGAACAGAATCGAGTACCGGTGATTCTCCCAGGGAGAGGTTGTTGGTTGACAACCTTGTTTCTGTATAGATGCTGGCACGGGTTTTCCCAAAAACAGGATCATCGATGATCCCGAGAATGTTTGATGAACCAAGGTTCATGCCAACACTGTCGTCAAAACTGGTGATCGCCTTAAGAGTCAGGGTGTCCAGCGACTCCATCCGAACCTCATACCGGCCATCCATTTTGTACAGATCCATGCCCACTTCATCATGTTCGTCGCACGACTGTATCAGCAGCAACGCTGCAAATGCCAGAAAAAATATTGTTGCCGGGGCGTAAAAAACCCCGTAATTACGGGGATTGCCTGTTGTTTTCAAAGCAATGTGGTTTTAAATGATACGATTATTGACCATCACGGCCAATATGAACGCAAAGTTATCCTGTTTATTATTGCTCCAATATCGACTCGCTTACCATTACCTCATCATAAAATTGGTTGTACGCATCAATATAGGTATCCTTGTCCTTATATTCCAACAACGGTTTTCCACTGTTTCTGCTATATTTTTCGAGCTCAGCATCGATCTTTTCATCACCAAAAATGATGCCATCGGCATAATCAACAGCTACTTTGCTGATATTGACAAAAGTGGGGTCGGCATATTTTTCAAACACTTCATTCTTAACCCCTTTTGTCTTCATTTTTTTTGACATGTCCTCGTGGAGGGGGCCGGGAAACGCATCACCATATATGGAATAGATCACCTTCGTGTCAGAAAACATGGGGTTTTCCCTGAACACCTCTTTCAGGAAAAAGGGCATCAGGCTTGTAAACCAACCGTTACAATGTACCAGATCGGGGGCCCACCCAAGTTTTTTCACCGTTTCAATCACTCCACGGGCAAAAAATATGGCCCGTTCATCATTGTCCTCAAAATAAGCTCCTGATTTGTTGGTAAGGGTAAACTTGCGCTGAAAGAAATCTTCGTTGTCAATAAAATAGATCTGCATCCTTGCAGACTGTATGGATGCTACTTTGATTATCAATGGGTGGTCTGTGTTGTTGATCACCAGATTCATCCCTGACAGACGAATAACTTCATGGAGCTGATTGCGGCGCTCGTTGATACATCCATAACGTGGCATGAAGGTGCGGATCTCCTTTTTCCTTTCCTGGATCCCCTGGGGGAGATGGCGGCCAATATGGCCCATATGGGATTCTTTCAAATAAGGGGTTATTTCCTGCTGTACAAAAAGAACTTTGGGCTTTTCCATTATTTATAATATGATTAAATTGCGGTAAAAATTTGTTGCAAAATTACAGTTTTTTTTGCTATTATTCAAATAATCATTATAGCTTTGCGGATTTGTTTTTTGGGCAATGGACAGATTGCCGTTTACATATGCGTATATTCAAAGAAAGAAAATTGCTGACACAGTGGCTCCGGGGTGAAAGATCCGCCGGAAAAACCATTGGTTTTGTTCCAACCATGGGTGCCCTGCATGCAGGTCACCTTGCACTGGTGCACCGCGCCAGAAGAGAAAATGACCTGGGTGTCTGCAGCATATTCGTTAACCCCATCCAGTTTGACAAGGCCGATGATCTGGCCACATATCCCCGCATGCCCGCCAAAGACCTGGCGCTTCTTGAATCGGCTGAATGTGATGCCGTATTTTGTCCGGATACCGAAGAGATGTACCCGGAAAAGGTACAAAAGAAGTTTGATTTTGGCCACCTCGACAAGGTGATGGAAGGGAAACACCGCAAAGGGCATTTTAACGGTGTGGCCATTGTTGTGGATAAACTGTTCAACATCGTTACTCCCCACCGGGCCTATTTTGGAGAAAAGGATTTCCAGCAGCTGCAAATTATCCGGACCATGGTAAAAATGGAAGGGCATCAAACGGCAGTTGTGGGCTGTCCCACTGTGAGGGAGTCTGACGGACTGGCAATGAGCAGTCGCAATGCGCGCCTGACCAGTGAGCAAAGAAAGGAGGCGCCACGTATATACAAAGCACTGCTGAAAGCAAAACAACTATTTCCTGCACAATCTGCAGAAGCCACGCAGTTGCAGGTGATCTCAGACATCAACGCTTCCCCTTTACTGGAAGTTGAATACTGTGAAATTGTATGTCCAGATACCCTTCTGCCCATTAAACAATTCCGCAATGGCAAGGTTGCAGTATGCTGTGTCGCTGTCTATGCGGGCACCGTCAGACTTATTGACAATCTGGCCATTAATTCGTAATTTTGTCCAGGTTTTATTCAAACAAACAGGCATCATACAGCAAAAACCTGCCCATACCGGGGTTTCATACAACAGATCCTGGCGGCAACAATAAACTGAAACGCACCATGTTACTGGAAATGTTAAAGTCCAAAATTCACAGAGCCGTTGTTACAGGGGCAGAGCTGAATTATATTGGCAGCATCACCATTGACCAGGATCTGATGGATGCATCTGGCATTTTGGAGAATGAAAAGGTGCAGGTGGTCAACGTAAACAATGGCGAACGCCTGGAGACTTATGTCATTAAGGGGGAAAGGGGCAGTGGGGAGATCTGCATGAACGGACCGGCTGCACGAAAGGTACAACCCGGCGACGTGATCATTATTATTGCATACATGCATATTGAAGCGGAAAAGGCCGGAAGCTTTGTGCCGAAAATCATTTTCCCCGACGGGAACAACAAAATCTGATCTAAAATATTTTGAAACCATATATCAGGAGGTATGCCAGGATATCGATATCTCTCTTGCTTGGGTTCCTGCTTTTATGGCTGATCACCCGCGGACAGGATATCGAACAGATCATGGGGGAATTTCGCCAGGCACGATACGGGTGGGTCTTCCTGGCAATGGGATGTGCCATACTCAGCCACTTTGTAAGGGCCTTGCGATGGAACATGCTCATTGGCTCGATGGGCTACCAGACCAAAACCCTCCAGACCTTTTATGCGGTAATGACAGGGTACCTCGCCAACCTGGCCATCCCCCGCATGGGCGAAATAACCCGCTGCATTACCCTTGGCAAGGCATCAAAAACTCCATTCAGCGTTTTGGCAGGCACCGTACTGGCCGAACGGGTGTTCGACCTCTTAAGCATCATGGCCATTCTCTTTTTTACCATCGTTTTGCAGTTTGGCTTTCTCAGGAGCTTCCTTCGAAGGGTGTTCCTTGTCCCGCTGATCGAAAAAAGCAGTGCGCACTGGCTCCCGTTTATGATCGTGGCGCTGGCTCTCTTGTTTATGGGGGGCGCATTGTTCTTTTATCTGAGGAAAAAAGCCAGGAGGTCTTCAGAAGGCGAATTTTTTTACAAGATGAAAAGGCAATACCGGGGTTTCCTCAATGGATTTAAAACGATCATGACCATGCGCGGCAAGGGTTGGTTTGCCGCATACACGTTTGTTATCTGGGGGTTGTACTATATGACGGTATATTTATGCTTTTTTGCCATCGGCGCAACCGCCCATCTGGGACTGCTTTCCGCACTCACATTACTTGCCGTGGGGAGCCTGGGCATACTGGCACCTGTGCCTGGCGGGATCGGCACCTATCATTTCCTGACCATCATTACCCTCACTGAGCTTTACGGTATCTCATCCGAGCCTGCAACATCATATGCATACATTACCCATGCCACGCAAATCGTTGTGAACATCGTGGCCGGTACGGCATCCTGGTTTATATTGTCAATGAAGAAAAAAAGACCGGAAGGGAAAAGCGCGGGAGAGCCGGCCGGTACCCGGTAAACTTGTGAAACCATGCCCATAGCGGGGTGTACCGTTACCAACCAGACAAGAAAAAGACATGACACACAGCAAACACCGCCACCTGGAAACAAAGATCTTTGCACCTGACAACCGCCAGGGGCTGAGGCGTATGATCAGGTATCACCAGTTTTTTGACCGGTCCATTGTTTTTACCAATGGGTGCTTCGACGTTCTTCACGCCGGGCATGTCGATTTGCTCTCACATGCCGCAGATCTGGGTGATGTGCTGATCGTCGGACTGAACAGTGATGACTCTGTTAGAAGGCTAAAGGGCAGTCTGAGACCGCTGAATGACCAACACGCCCGGGCAACGATGCTTGCCGCACTGTCTTTTGTGCATGTCATTGCCTTGTTCGAAGATGACACCCCCGAAAACCTTATCCGGACAATTGTTCCGGATGTGCTGGTGAAAGGGGGAGATTACCGGTCCGACAACATCGTTGGTGCCGGGTTCGTCAGGCAGAATGGCGGACGGGTGGTTACGCTGCCTTTGCTCCAGGGGTATTCTACGACCGACCTGGTAAACAAAATAACAAACACCAGGAATACAGACGGTTTAAAAGAATGACATGGACGGGGCGGGACGCATTGCATAAGGCATGTGCAGGAAGCTGAAAAGTTAAGAAGAATGACATGGGGCGGGGCGGACTGTTTTATAAAAAAATAACACATAAAGCGGTTATTTATCCCTAATTTTGTAAGTGGTGCATGCAAACACCAAATAATGGCATACTTTTCGCCGCATAGAAACAATTATCCTGCATAGAACAAATAATTATGAGCAAGCAACAAAAAAAACATATTTCACCGCGTGTCTATA
This sequence comes from Bacteroidales bacterium, assembly GCA_003559735.1. GTDB lineage: Bacteria > Bacteroidota > Bacteroidia > Bacteroidales > UBA7960 > PUPG01. Next base: position 36,106 of record PWKN01000117.1, read on the forward strand.
TGCCAATTTTACTGGCCCTGGTCTTGACGGCGGGCTTTTACCTGGGTTTGCATTTAAGGATGCCGGGTAAAGCTCCTTCAGAAAGAAGTTTTTTTTCGATCGGATTAGACAGGTACGACAAGATCAACGATGTGATCAACTACATTCATGATGCTTATGTTGATAGCGTGTCGAGAGAGCATCTGACCGAGGAAAGCATTCGCAACCTGTTAAAAAACCTTGATCCCCACTCTTCCTACATTCCTGCCTCCGAATTCCGCCGGTTAAACGACCCGCTGATGGGTAGCTTTGAAGGAATTGGCATTGAGTTCAACATGATAAAAGACACCGTGGTCGTGGTACACCCCATTCCCGGCGGTCCGAGTGAAGGGGCCGGAATCATGCCTGGCGACAGGATCATTAAAGTGGAAGATTCGGTCATTGCAGGCGTCAACATGTCAACCGCCGATGTGGTGGATATGCTGATGGGGAAAAAGGGCACTGTGGTGAATGTCTCCGTTTTGCGCAGTGGCGTCCCTGAAGTCCTTGCGTTCTCACTGACCAGAGACAAGATCCCGTCTTACAGTCTCGATATTTCCTATATGGTTGATGAGGCCATAGGCTACCTGCGCTTGAATAAATTTTCGGCCACCACGCACCAGGAGTTTGTAAATGGGTTACAACAGTTGCAGAATGAGGGCATGGAGCAGCTGATCCTGGATCTGCGTGGCAATGGCGGGGGATTCCTCGATGCAGCAATTCATGTGGCAGATGAGTTGCTCGAGCCCGGAAAGCTCATCGTATATACCGACGGCCGCCGACGGCCGCGGACATATGCGAGGGCACAGCGCGACGGACTGTTTCAGTCGCAGCAACTGGTAGTACTTATTGATGAATGGTCGGCTTCTGCAAGTGAAATCATCGCCGGTGCGGTCCAGGATAACGACAGGGGTCTGGTAATTGGCAGAAGGTCTTTCGGGAAAGGACTTGTCCAGGAACAGATCCGGCTGGGCGACGGGTCAGCCATGCGACTTACCGTGGCAAGGTATTACACCCCCACCGGCAGAAGCATACAAACACCTTATGATGATGGAGAAGAAGCCTATGTTGACCGTTTCATCCAGCGCTACCACAATGGAGAAATGATCAGTCCCGACAGCATCCCATTTGATGACAGTCTGCGCTTTGAAACCCCTGCCGGCAGGATCGTTTATGGTGGAGGGGGGATCATGCCCGACATATTCGTCCCCCTTGGAAACAATGACAACACCATTTTTTTCAACCGTGCATTCAACAGGGGGCACATCTATACCTTTTCATTCGACTATGCAGACAGAAACAGGGGTACCCTTGAACACTTTGAAGATGCGCGTTCATTCATTGACGGCTTTGTGATCACGGAAGCAGTTTATGTACAATTCCTGGATTATCTCCGCGACCGCGGAATGTCTGTGCCTCAGCATGTTGACAGAAAAACAAAAAACCTGATCAAAACCAATCTGAAGGCCTACATTGGCAGGAACATCATAGGGGCAGAGGCGTTTTTTCCCGTTTTGCATACCGAAGACCCGGTTTTCGATCAGGCGGTCAAAGCCCTGAAAGAGAACGGCCAGCTCCTAACCGGACAGCCAGGTTAGTTTCGCAGTACCCCGAATGACACATCATATCCCTGTAATCAGAGTCTGTCTCTGAAGTAAAGTGTCTGAACGATAATGTTCGGGTTCAGGGCTTGCGCAGAAACCGGACCGGTTTTCTTCATGGCAACGATGCAATGGCCATCACATTTTTATGCGTCTGCGTTACAGTCCGATCTCCGGACCGATTTTCTTCATGGCTCCCAGTGAAATTTCCACAAACTCCTGGAGATCAAGTCCGATTTTCTCACATTCCCTGATGGTATCCCTGTTTACAGATGCAGCAAACGCTTTTTCTTTCATTCGCTTGGTGATGGACTTTGGTTTTACGCTGGTTACTTTTTTATCGGGATAGACCAGTGCAGTAGCAGTGATCAGTCCTGTTATGGTTTCACCCGCTGCAAGGGCGTGATGCAACTTTTTGCCACGTTGTTGTCCGTGTGCTGCCATTTCGTTGTGCAGCTTCACGGCCTCAACAATTTCGGGGTCCACACCCTTTACCTCCAGTATTCTTGCCCCCTCCAGGGCATGCGTATGGGGATCGGCATTGGTCAGCTCAACATCAATGTCATGCAACAACCCCGTCAGTCCCCAGGTGTCAGGATCCTCCCCAAGGCGCACAGCAAGGTCCCTCAACACAGCTTCTGAAGCCAGGCAATGAGCAATGAGTCTTTCATTCTTAACATAACTCTTCAACAGTTCAAAGGCATCTTCTCTGTTCATCCGTTGTTTGATTTTTTAATGGTTGGCATAGTGAGATGCAAAGTTAAAAGAAAATCCAAATGACCGTTGCCCCATGTCATTTTACACTTCATCGATCAGTACCAGTTTTTTCCTGAGTTGAACGGTTTCGTTAACCTTCATGATACACCTGCGTGCTTCGGCAAAACTCAGCGACTGCTGTCCGTCAGATATGGCCCGTTCGGGCACCTGATGAATCTCCATCAGCAGTCCGTCGGCCCCGGCCATCACCGATGCCAATGCCATCGCCTCCACATAGGACCGGAGTCCGACTCCATGCGACGGGTCAGAAAAAACAGGCAGGTGGCTTTTCTCTTTCAGATAAGGGATGGCATTCAGGTCCATCGTATTGCGATATGCATTCTCGAATGTCCGTATACCCCGCTCACAAAGAATGATCTTTTCATTTCCGTTGGAAAACACATATTCGGCTGATGCAAGCAACTCTTCCAGGGTAGACGACATGCCCCGCTTCAAAAGAACCGGTTTGTCTACCCTGCCCAGTTCATCGAGCAGGTTGTAGTTTTGTGCATTGCGTGTCCCCACCTGGAAAATATCCACAAAATCATGCATTACATCTACCTGCGACACCTGCATCACCTCACTGATCACATATATTCCGTTTTCCCTGCAGTGCCTGTATAACATCTTCAACCCCTCAATACCCAGTCCGCGAAAGGAATAGGGAGAGCTGCGCGGCTTGAACACCCCTCCACGCATCACCCTTACCCCTTCCGCTTTCAGGAACTTCACCATTTCTGCCACCTGTTCTTCATTTTCCACGGAACAGGGTCCCATGATCATTGTAAAATCATTCCTGGAAATTGCCAAATCGCCGTTCAGGGGTATTCTGGTTGTCTCCACCTTCCACTGGCGGCTTACCAGCTTGCTGCTGTCCTTAACCACGTGTACATCACGTATGCCGGGGAGGTTGCCAATATGCCGTATGTCAAATGGTGCAGATCCCACACAAACAATATACGCACCGTACTGGGTTTTTACAGTGGCCGGGGCATAGCCCAGGGTTTTTACCTCTTCAAGAATTCTGTTCTTGTTATTGGCCGAACAATCTTTTGTTGTTTGAATGATCATCATCAGATGGTTTTTTCTGGTTGTATCCCTAGTTGCTGAAATAATTTATCCAGTGCCTTATGCGGATCATCGTGCATCATTCGCAGCCTGATATATGCTGTGCCTGTAATTGCTCCACTGGTGTATTTCCAGGCCTGTCCCAGGCTGCTCTGGTCATTGATGCCAAAACCCGTTATCAGTGGTGTTTTAAGCTTCATTTGATACAATCGCCGAAGAAACACCGCTCTTTCTTCGATGGCTGTCCGGGTACCGGTAGTAGATGACGCACCCACAGCATAAATAAATGCAGTACTGACCGCATCAATTTCCCTTATGCGGCTTTCGGGCGTTGTAGGGGTTACCAGGAAGACAAAATGCAACCCGTACCGCTGCATCAACTCTTTAAGCAGGCTGTTGTACTCTGAAAAAGGGACATCCGGCAATATCAGTCCGGCTACACCCGCCTGCCTGGCATCCCGACAAAACTGTTCAGGTCCGTATTGCAAGACGGGATTCAGGTAGCCCATCAGCAAAACAGGCAGCGGGAGTGTTCCGTTGAATTGCTTTAATTGTTCAAACAGCCGCTTCAGCCCCATTCCGTTTGCAAGCGCCTGTGTGCTGGCCTGCTGGATAACCGGACCATCGGCCAGCGGGTCGGAAAAGGGCATGCCAAGCTCAACAAAGTCTACCCCTTTATCTGCCATCGCTTGCATATCTGAAATGGTATCCTCCAGCTTTGGGAACCCGGCAGTATAATACACTGACAGGATTTTCCCGGAGGTCCTTTGTACTGTTTTTAATAGTGAATTCATAACCGGTCAGCATATTTTTGATAGGTGTCCATATCTTTATCTCCCCTGCCAGAAAGGCATATAACCAAAACCTGCTGCTTGTCCGGCCTGATCTTTTCCAATATTGCCAGGGCGTGAGCTGATTCCAGTGCAGGGATGATCCCTTCCAGACGGGTAAGTCGCAGAGCTGCCTGTAACGCCTCCTTATCGGTAACGGCCATATAGTCAGCCTTCCCTGACTGGCTCAGCCACGCATGAAGGGGGCCAATCCCAGGATAATCGAGTCCGGCGGAAACAGAGTGTGCCTCACTGATCTGTCCGTCGTCATCCTGCATGATCAGTGTCCGCGTCCCGTGCAGCACTCCTTCGCTGCCCAATGTAATGGTGGCTGCCGTTTCACCGCTTTGTACACCTTTTCCGGCAGCTTCAGCACCAATGAGCCGGGTAACGCCATTGCCGATAAAATGGAAAAAAGCGCCGGCTGCATTGCTGCCCCCACCCACACACGCCACCACATAGTCGGGCACTTCTTTGTTTTCCTTTTCCTGCAGTTGTGTGGTGATCTCCCTGCTGATCACCGACTGCAGGCTTGCCACCAGGTCGGGATAGGGATGTGGCCCGATGGTTGAACCGATCAGGTAATAGGTGTTCAGGGGGTGGTTTATCCAGTAACGGATCGCTTCATTGGTGGCATCCTTGAGTGTCTGGCTGCCCGAGGTTACTTCCTGCACCTCCGCTCCCAGCATCCGCATACGCAGCACGTTCAACTGCTGCCGTTCCATATCCTTCTTTCCCATAAACACTGTACAGGGCAAGCGGAGCAATGCACATACGGTGGCAGTGGCCACCCCATGCTGTCCGGCACCCGTTTCGGCCACTATATGCTCCTTCCCCATCCGCCTGGCCAGCAGTGCCTGGCCAACAACATTGTTGAGTTTATGGGCTCCGGTATGGCACAAATCTTCACGTTTCAGGTATATCCGTGTGCCGTAGTGTTCAGAGAGGTTGCCGGCAAAAAACAATGGAGTGGGACGTCCCACATAGTCCTTCAGTAAATGCCGGAATTCCTCCTGGAACCCCTTGCTGGCAATAATGCTCCTGTATGACCCTTCCAGTTCTGATACGTTGGCCTGCAGCAACTCCGGAATCCACGCCCCTCCAAAGGCCCCGTAGTAGCCACGATCATCGGGATGTATGTTCATGTTCTTAACTCCTCTATAAACCGTTGTAAAAGTTGAATGTTTTTGTAGCCAGGGTGGACTTCAAAACGGGAGTTCACATCTGCACCAGACAAATGCTTCAGCGGCATGTCCCTTATTTTTTCTGCATCTTCCGGTCCAATGCCCCCGGCAATAAAAAATGGTGTCGGACCATTGTATGGATTCAGCAGCGAATGATCAAAAGAGATGCTGTTGCCGCCGGGTTTTTCACCGGCGGTGTCAAACAACAAATAATCGCATGCCCCACAGTAGTCCTCCAGCGAGCCGGGCAAGACACTTCCCACAGAGAATGTCTTTATGACCATGGCGTGTTTCCTGATCTCAAAACATTGCTCCGGACTTTCCTTGCCATGCAGTTGAATGGCGTCGAAGCCAAACTGCCTGACAAGGCGGATATTCCCTTCCGTCGACCTGTTTACGGTCAGCGCCACACTGATGACAGACGACGGAAGGTCCTTCAGCGGCAGATGATCCATCCGGCTGCTGACATCCCTTGGCGACGGACGGTAAAAGATAAACCCCATCATGTCTGGCAATAATTCTCCTACTGCCATCATGTTTTTCTGGTCGGTGATACCACAGACTTTGATTTGCATGTGTTTATGATTTGTTTGCTGTTGCAAGGTTTTTTACCTGTTTGATAAAGCGCCGGCAGGCTTTCCCCGGATCCATTTCCCGCATAAACCGTTCTCCGATCAGGAATCCGTTATATCCGGCCGACTTAAGTTCGGGGATTTTTTTCGCATCATCGATCCCGCTTTCAGCCACCCTGACAATATTTTCCGGCAGGAGTGCAGCCATCTCCAGGGTATGCGATTTGTTAAGGGTAAACGTCTTCAGGTTCCTGTTGTTGACGCCCACTATCGCTGTCTCCGGTGGCAGCTTGCCGATGCCTGCAGCATCGTGTACTTCAAAAAGAACTTCCATTTGAAGGTTGTGCGCCAGGTCGCTGAGTTGTTTCATCTCCCCGGCCGACAGTATGGCGGCAATCAGCAATATGGCATCAGCACCAATGCTACGGGCCTCCAGCACCTGGTATTCATCGATGATAAAGTCTTTGCGCAGGATCGGACAGAAATTGTTTTGCCGCGCCGCCATCAGGTCGTCGTTGCTTCCCCCAAAATAATGACCATCGGTTATGATTGACAATGCCGATGCACCTGCCTGCATATAAGCCAGGGAAACCCGGGCAGGATCAGCGTATTCGTTGATCATGCCCTTTGAAGGCGACCTTCGCTTGAACTCGGCAATGATGCCGGTGAGGTCATCCCGCATCAGGTAATGCTTTAATGAAACCGGCCTTGCCCTGTTGTAAATGCTTTTCTCAAGTCGCCTGACCGGGTTTGTTGCTTTGTTTTCCGCTACTTCCTTTTTCTTGGTTTCGACGATCTGGTCCAATATATTCATTATTGCAGAGCTATTAATTGTTTAAACCGTTTGTGCGCATTTCCCGATCTGATCGATTCATCTGCCAGTGAAACCGCTTCCGGCAGTGTTTTCGCCTTACCGTAACAATATATGGCCATTGCTGCGTTGGCGATCACTGCGTTATGCTGTTGTATTGTTGCCTTGTTTTCCAGCACATCATGAAACACCCTGGCAGATGCATCCACACTTGTTCCGCCCACCAGGTCACCGGGGGTATTGCCCGGCAATCCAAAATCCCCGGGTTGCAACAGATCTTCACCCGAACGGCTGAATATTTTAAGAGGTGCTGTAAGCGATACCTCATCATAACCATCAAGCGAATACACCACCATGAACTGCTTCTTTTCCTGCTGGAGCAGGTAGCTGAAAATTCTGCCCGCCTCAATACTGAAAACCCCGTTAAGCTGGTATTTTGGCCAGGCAGGATTTACCAGCGGACCCAGGATGTTAAAAAATGTTTTTACGCCCAGCTGTCTGCGTACTGGTCCGACCGCTTTTAATGCAGGATGAAACAGCGGGGCGTGCATAAAACATATTCCCGCCTTTTCGATCTCGCGATTCAGCTTGTCTGCATCTGTACTGAAGATATATCCCATATGTGCCATCAGGTTTGAAGAACCGGAGGACGAAGATATCCCGTAGTTTCCGTGTTTGGCTACAGGTATACCCGCACCTGCCACCACAAAGGCAGAAAGGGTGCTGATGTTAAACGTGTTTTTGTTATCCCCCCCGGTACCACAAACATCGATGGCATCGCCGCCATTGATCTTTACCTCGTGGGCAAGGTCAAGGATGGCATCCCTGAACCCCAGCAACTCATCAATGCTTATGCTGCGCATTACGTACGCTGACAAAACCGCAGCAATGCGTGACTCATTCAATGCCCCCCCGGCGATGGCATGCATCATTTCCCTGGCCTCCGTACGGGTGAGCAATTGTGATTCAAGCAGTTTATTCAGTAATTGGTTCATGTTCCTGTAATTTATCGTTATTATTTCTGGTAACTCCAATCCGCCACCTGATGGCAACCATTCGCCTGTGTGGTGAAAGATCCCTGTCCGCCACCGGTTCATCCAAATGTATTGTCATCAAACCGTTTGCGTTTTGGCCTCTGTATTGGTAAATCCCGACAACCAGTTTTGAATGATGGTCTTTCCGTCAGGGGTAAGGATCGATTCGGGATGAAACTGTACCCCGCAAACATCATATTCCCTGTGGCTTATGGCCATGATCCTTCCCTGCTGATCAACGGCATCTACACGCAACTGTCCGGGAAAACCATTGCTGTCGGCCATCCATGAATTATAGCGTCCGGCCATAAAACCTGATGCCAGACCGTTGAACAGGTAGTGCCGTGGTGCGCAGATCTCCACCGGCGTAGCCACGCCATGATAGACCTTTTCAATATTTACCAATTGTCCGCCAAACACCTGTGTGATGGCCTGCAATCCCAAACAGACACCAAACATGCGCTTCTTTTTATAATATTGTCCGATCATCTTCAGCAGCAAACCCGCCTCTTCAGGAATACCAGGTCCGGGCGACAGGATGATGCCATCATAAAGATCTATCGCTTCCAGTGCGATCTGGTCGTTGCGGGCCACATCCAGACTGTGTTCGCCTGTCTCGCGCACATAATGCACAAGGTTCCACGTAAAAGAATCATAATTGTCGAAAACCAGTATGTTTGCCATAATTGATCATTTTATCTATTTGTCCCTTCCTTCCTGTACCCACAGTCTGTTCAAACGGTACCGAACCCTTCGGCCATCTGTATGGCTTTTCGCAGTGCGCTGATCTTCCCGTTCACTTCATTGAGTTCTCCCTGCGGACTGGATTCGATGACGACTCCGGCGCCGGCCTGATAGATCAGTCTGCCTCTCAGGCTAAGGAATGACCGGATCATGATGGCATGGTTCAGTGTACCATTGAGTCCGATAAACCCGATTGCTCCCCCGTAAAAACCCCGTGCACGGTCTTCGTATTGATCTATAAGCTGTATCGCTTTGTGCTTGGGGGCGCCCGACAATGTTCCGGCGGGGAAAGTATCTGCAAACAAACGGTATTTTTTCGCTTCCTTGTCCAGCCTGCCGCTAACCGTTGATACCAGGTGTATCACGTGAGAATAGGTTTGCACCTGGCGAAATGTTTCTACTTTTATTTCTGATGCATGTTTGCTCAGATCGTTGCGTGCCAGGTCGACGAGCATACAATGTTCGGAGTTTTCCTTTTGATTGGCCAGCAACTCCTCTACAAGCGCAGCATCTTTGAGGGGGTCTTCCTGGCGGATCACGGTGCCTGCAATGGGATTGATCAGGGCCATGTTTTGGTTCACCTGCAGCTGTGCCTCAGGCGATGAGCCAAACAGCTTATAGGACAAGTAGTCAAAATAGAACAAATAGGGCGATGGGTTGATTGAGCGCAGCGCCCGGTACACATTGAACTCGTCGCCGGTAAAATCCTGCTCGAAACGCCGCGACAGTACGATCTGGAACACATCGCCACGGGCACAGTGTCCGATGCCCTTGTTTACCATTTCCATATAGCTGTCGTCGGTGGTGGGAGATCTTTCTGTTCCTGTTCTGCAAAAAGGGAAGCAGGTGGCGTTCCGGTTGGCAAGCAATGAACGTATCGCAGGTACGATCGTTTGACGATCTTTGTCCAGCAACTCACAAATGACAAGGGTGTGGTTGAAATGGTTGAAAGCAATCACCACCTGGTACAGATCATAACGCAACAGGGGTATACGGTCATTGTCGTTATCCGGCCGGCGAATGTTTACGTTATCGAAGTAATTTACCGCATCATAGGCGGTATAGCCAAAAACACCCGGCATGTGCCGTTCATCAGGAGCGTTTTCAATGGCAAACGAGGCCAGAAAGTCCTCAACAATATCTGTTACCGGCATACTGCCGTCGATGGTACGGGTTTTTTCTTCTGAGTTGTTGTATCTGACTTTCAGATTGTTCCCCTCCATCTCCACCCCAGCCATTGGTTGCAGGCATATATATGAATACGCGTCCTGCCTGCTGCTGTAGTCGGCGCACTCCAGCAACTGACACTGAGGAAATGCGTCGCGCAACCGCAGATAGATGCCTACCGGGGTGAAGGTATCGGCCTGCAGGAGATGAATGTCTGCTTTGAGTTGAATCTTTTGCATCTTTATTCCTGTTTAATATGGATTATATACTGTTCCGGGTCTTTGAACCCGCCTTTTACAAACTCGCCGAAGACTCCGTTGCCAGACGATCATCATCTGCCGTCGTCACCCTGAAGGGCATTGCCCCGGTTCATGTCCTGAGCGATCAGGCACACAAAAAAGCCCGCTTGCGTGTCAAGCGGGCTTTTTCACAAAATGATGCCTTGAATAATATCTTAACATCCCTATGGCCTATAGCACCTGACACAGCAACCGAGGCTGTTGTGCCACCACCAAAAGCAAAAGGTATGTTTCGATCTCTTCATCTCTGTTCTGATTTCGCCTGCAATATTAAGGATAATTTTTGAATAAACAACCGTATAAAAAAATTTTTTATATTTGCAATTCATAAAAAAATAATTCATACTTTTGTCCAGATTATCATTCAAAAAGCATACGGAAGACATGATTGCCTCATACATCATTAATAATAATAACAATAACTGCCCACCTTAGTCAAGGCGGTTGCTTTGTTATGCCTGAAAATCATATGAGCCCGCCAATTGGCGGGCTTTTTTTATTTATTCACTTTTTATTTATTCACTTTTTAAATTAATTATCATGTCAGCAACAACAGAGATCCTGAAAACCGAGCGAGCCATTGCTTTTGTCAAAGACCATTTTGAAAAGGCCTTGTCGAATCGTTTGAACCTGATCAAAGTGTCATCCCCCATAGCGGTAATGGAAAATACCGGGTTGAATGATGAGCTTAACGGGGTGGAGCGTCCGGTCAATTTCATGGTGAAGTCCGCCAACGGCAGTCCTGCCGTTATTGTCCATTCGCTGGCCAAATGGAAGCGCTTACGGTTGAAACAGCTTGATATAGCGCCGGGCATGGGTGTTCTGACAGATATGAGGGCACTCAGGCCAGAAGAAGACTATACCCCGCTGCATTCAATATATGTAGACCAGTGGGACTGGGAGCAAAGCATGCTGCCTGAGGAACGCACACTTTCTTTCCTGAAAGCCACTGTTAAAAGAATCTATGAGGCCCTGAAAGAGACCGAGAAGCTGTTTTGCGAAGCCTTTACAGCATTTTCTCCAACCCTTGCCGACCAGATCACCTTCTTCCATGCCGAAGAACTGGCACAGCGCTATCCTGATCTTACTCCAAAACAAAGGGAAACTGAAATTACCAGGGAGTATGGTTCTGTTTTCATTATCGGTATTGGGGCCGAACTGTCCGACGGACTGGCGCATGATGGCCGTGCACCCGATTACGACGACTGGTCGTCAGAGAATGAAGAGGGGAGCATCGGACTCAATGGCGACATCATTGTGTGGAACCATGTACTGGAGGATGCCTTTGAAATATCTTCAATGGGGATCCGTGTTGATCCCGAGGCCCTTCAGCGTCAGCTGGTGTTGCGTCGCTGCCCGGAAAAAGCAAGTTATCCTTTTCATCAGATGCTGCTCAGGGGAGAGCTGCCACAGAGTATCGGGGGCGGTATCGGACAATCGAGGGTATGCATGTTCATGCTCAGAAAGTCGCATATAGGCGAAGTGCAGGTTGGCATTTGGCCGGAAGGAGAAAAAGAGCGCCTGGAAGCAGAGGGCATCCGGTTGCTATAGCCATCACAGGGGCCACACCATCATGATCAACGGCACCCCGATCAGCACGATGATCACCTCAAGGGGTAGTCCCATTCTCCAATAGTCGGTAAACCTGTATCCTCCCGGACCCATCACCAGGGTATTCGACTGGTGTCCGACAGGTGTAAGGAAGGCACAGGAGCCTCCGACGGCGACAGCCATCAGAAAGGGGTCGGCAGACAATCCGAGACCGTTTGCCACGCTGATGGCAATGGGTGCCATCAGCACCACCGTGGCGGCATTGTTTATAATGTCTGACAAGAACATGGTTACCACCAGAATCAGGGTAAGAATTGCCCATGGAGGGAATATTTCTCCTGTAAGCAGTATCCGGGAGGCGATCCACGAGGCACCGCCGCTGGTTTCCAGTGCCGTTCCAACAGGGATCATTGCGGCAAGCAATACGATCACAGGCCAGTCAATATTATGGTATACGTTTTTAAGCGGAAGGACCCCCGAGAGGACCATACCAAGGGCAGCCATGGAGAACGCCACCTGCACGGGCAACAAGCCGGCCACCACAAGAATGATGGCACCCACAAAAACACCCAGTGCCAGCGGGATCTTTTGCTTGTAGCCAATCCGCAAACCGCGTTGCGCCAGGGGGAGACATCCGATGGTGGTAATGGCATCATCGAGTACATGCTCCCTGCCCTGCAAAAGCAATACATCGCCGGTACGAAAAACCACGTGGTCGAGCCGGCGGCGGATCCGCTGCTCCTTGCGTGCAACGGCCAGCAAGTTAATGCCAAAACGGCTGCGCATCCGCAAACCGGCCGCCGACTGTCCAACGACCGGAGAATCAGGCATCACGATGGCCTCTGTAATACGGATGTTTTTCGAACCCTCCGCATCCTTCCTGAATTTCTTATCGCCTACAAGCTGCACCCCGGTATCATCAATGAACGTTTTCAGCTCTTCTGTGTCTGTTTCGATGATGATGATATCGTTGTTTGCAAATGTTTCCTCCGGATTGGGAGCATGGATGCGTTTGCCGGCGCGGACAAAACCCAGGACCTGTACCCCGGCACCGGTTACTGTGTCGAGTGTGCCCACGGTAAGTCCCTTAATTTTGGATCTGGACGTTACTTTTACCTCCGTAATGTATTCATCAATACCAAACAGGTCTGTCTCCGATTTGGCACTGATCCGTTTTGGCAACAACCGCCATCCCAGCAGTGCAATAAAGAGAATTCCCGCTATGGCCAGACTGATCCCCACAGGAGAAAAGTCAAACATTCCAAACGCCTGTCCGGCATAGTCTTTCCGAAAAGTGGCTATGATTATGTTTGGCGGAGTGCCTATCAGCGTTGTCATCCCTCCCAATAGCGAAGCAAAGGCAATAGGCATGAGGATATAGGAAGGCGGGTGTCCACTCTTTCTCGCCATGGCAATTGCCACCGGCATCATTATGGCCAGGGCCCCTACGTTGTTCATAAAGGCTGATGCAACAGCAACGATCACAGACAAGGTTGTGATCTGCAGCAATAAGCCCTTCCCTGCCTTCATCACCCACTTCCCCAAAACATCAATCAGGCCCGAGTGTTCCAGTCCTTTCCCAATCACAAGTACCGCCGCAACAGTGATCACCGCCGGGTGTCCAAAGCCTTCAAAGGCTTCCTGGGGAGAAACAACACCGGCAACAACCATTATGAACAATGCGATCAGCGCCACCGCATCATGCCTGAACCATCCCCATGCAAACAAAATCAACACAAGCACCAACGTGCCAAAAACAATACCTTGTTCCATACGACAAAAATAATTATTTTCGTAACCTGTATGTATTGTTCATAAACATTCATAGCCATGGAAAACATCCCTGAACTTTTTTCGGAACGCTTAACCCTGTTTTTGATCATCATCCTCTTTCTGGCGTTATGGGAAACCGCCTGGAAAATGATCTCCATGTGGAAGTCGGCCAGAAGAAAGCAACTTGCGTGGTTTATCTGCCTGGGTATCTTCAACACCCTGGGCATCCTGCCCATCGTATACCTGTTGCTATACAGGAAGGAACCGGCAGCATAGCCACAAAATCCGCCCTTAATCACATGCGCGTATAATTCCCGGCTGGGTCCACATGAAACAGGTCTGCCACAGGATGGCCAGACACATTTTTCTGTTGTTTTTTTCGTTTTTAAGAAAAAAATATAAAAAAATTTTGTTTTTATAAATAAAACACCTAATATTGCAGTCGTCAAAAAGAAAGAAAAGATCATGAACAGCACATTTGTCACCTATTTTTATTTTTACTTTTACTTCTTTAGCGATAAAGGGGTCTGGTGATATTGTGTGCAGAAAACCGAATAATTAAGTATCCAGACCCCGCAAAAGCGGGGTTTTTTTTTGTTACGAACTTAACGATATGATCCGACAAACATCAAATACAGCGTCTGCCCCGGCTTGTTTCTCAAGCTATTATTTCTTTTTTTATTTTATTCCCCGCTGGGGCCGGCAAATCTGTACCATTTAACGAACAGAGAAAAGGCCCCCGAAATGGAGGGCCTTTTTTTTTAACAACATGCAAATATGAGTTACAACAGCAACATCCATTCAATAGCAATACAAGGAATAAACGGATCTTTTCACCACGAAGCGGCCACGTTGTTTTTCCACGACAAACTGAACCTGATTGAGTGCATGACTTTCAGGGAGCTGGTAGGAAAGGTCACCTCCGGGAAGGCCGCCCACGGCATCATGGCTGTTGAGAATTCGCTTGCAGGAGGCATGCTCCCCAACCTGTCGCTGATCAGGGAGTCGGATCTTTTTGTGAGTGGTGAGCTGTATATGCGCATCAGCCAGAACCTGATGGCATTGCCTGGTCAGGATATATACAGCCTTACAGAGGTTCATTCACACCCGCTTGCCATCATGCAGTCGGAAGCCTTCTTTAGCTGCTTTCCGCACATCCGTCTGATAGAGTCGGCCGACACGGCGCTGAGTGCAAAAGACATTGCCGACAATCAGCGCTGGGGGGTGGGTGCCATTGGCAGTGATGTTGCGGCGAGGCTCTACGGCCTGGATATTCTGGCACCATCTATTGAGACAAACAAGGAAAACTATACCCGGTTCCTGGTTATTGGAAAACAGCCTTCTGTGGTGAGAGTCGAAGAGAAGGTCAAAGCCAGTGTGGCCTTTGTCATTCCGCACACTCCCGGAAGTCTGTATGAAGCGATGAAACCGCTTGCAGAAGCTGGCGTAAACCTGACCATGTTGCAGTCGTTGCCCCTGGTTGGTCAAAAATGGCAATATATTTTTCATGCCGACATGATCTTTCAGAATATGGCAGCGGCTACCTCAGTTATTGAAGCGTTCCGGACCGTTTTAAAACAATTATGGGTGATGGGCATCTATCCCTTGCAGAACCGCAGTGGCAGCAGTACTGCTCCGCGGCAGACAAGCTATGAGAAGATCCACGGAACCCGGCCGGCCGTTGCCGTCCACAATATACCGGAAACACAAAGCGTCAAAGAAGACAATACCAACAGGTAAAGGATAACTGATATGAATATCTGTATCGCAGGATTAGGACTCATAGGCGGCTCTATGGCAACGGATCTGAAAAAGCGGGGTTTTGCCCGGCATATCACAGGTGTTGACAGCAATGAAAAACACTGTGATATAGCATTGAAAAAAGGATTTGTGGATGAGGTCGCTGGCTTGCGTCAAGGTGTGACAAAAGCAGACCTGGTCATTCTGGCCACACCAATTGATGTGATCCAGGACCTGTTGCCCGAAGTGCTCGACCTGGCCGGCAACACCCAAAAAGTCGTGACCGACACCGGTTCAACCAAAAAAGGGCTGACTGCAATCGCAGAAGGGCATCCCAATGGCAGGCATTACGTAGCCGGACACCCAATGGCAGGAACGGAATATTCCGGTCCATTGGCTGCCATCAGCGGTCTGTTTGACAAAAAGTGCGTGATCATATGCAACCGTCAGCAAAGCGACATTAACGCGCTCAGCCTGGTTGAAAAAATGTATGATGCATTGAACATGCAGATCATCCACATGCAGTCGGACGTACATGATGTCAGCGCCGCCTATGTTTCCCATATTTCGCACATCGTATCCTTTGCCTTGTCAAACTGCGTGCAGGAAAAGGAGCGCAACGAAAAACGCATCTTCAGCCTTGCAGGTGGGGGTTTCACATCCACAGTAAGACTTGCCGCCAGTGCCGCGAGTATGTGGACCCCCATTCTTCTGGAGAATGCAACGCCCGTACTGGAAGCCCTCGACGCATATATCGCCGGATTGTCAGATTTTCGCAAACACATCGCCAACCACGACAGCGACCGGCTCAATGAAATGATCACAGAGGCAAACAAGATTCAGCAAATTATCAACCTACCAATAAATTAAGTTTGTTATGAAAACAACCCAGGCACGACAACAAAGCGCACAAAAAAACGGGCATTCCCGTCCGGTATTGATCGCGGGTCCATGCAGTGCAGAATCGCCCCGGCAACTGATGGAAACGGCCAAAGCACTGGCCCTGACCAATCGTGTAGACTATTTCCGGGCCGGTGTGTGGAAGCCAAGAACGTCACCTGGTTCTTTTGAGGGAGTGGGAACCGAAGCGCTGAAGTGGCTCCAGGATGTGAAGGAAGCAACCGGACTGAAGGTTGCTACCGAAGCAGGTAATGTGCAGCATGCCCGTGAAGCCCTCAGGCACAATATCGACATGTTGTGGATCGGTGCACGTACCGTAAGCAACCCTTTTGTTGTACAGGAAATTGCCGACACGCTGAAAGGGAGCGATGTCGTGGTAATGGTAAAAAATCCGATGGCTCCTGACGTAGATCTGTGGGCCGGCAGCATAAAACGTTTCCAAAAGGCAGGGATAAAAAATGTGTGTGCCATACACCGGGGTTTTTCCTATTGGACCCGTTCTGTGTTTCGCAACCATCCGTGGTGGCATCTTCCCATGGAACTCAAAAAACGTCTGCCCGACGTTCCGGTGATCTGTGATCCAAGTCATATCGCCGGCGACCGGAAACTGGTGCCAATGCTCTCACAAAGGGCAATGGAGATGGGGTTTAACGGACTCATGATAGAGGTGCATCCCAAACCTGAAAATGCACTCAGCGACGCCAACCAGCAGCTTACCCCTGCCAGCTTCCTGAAGCTGACCGAACAGCTTTTCGGGAACATACGCGACATAGATGGTCAGTACAATATGCTTGACGAACTCCGTGCAGAAGTGGATGTGATCGACCAGGTGCTGATCTGGGCACTCACCAACCGCATGAAGCTGGCTGGCGAAATTGCCGGGATAAAGAACAAGAACAACATGGAAACGCTCCAGCCCCAACGTTGGAAGCAAGTCATTACAACAGCCGTTTCCCGCGCCAGGGAAAGCGGCCTCAGACCTGGCTTCATAGAAAAGCTTTTTGACGACATCCACCACGAATCATTATCGGTACAACGAAACGACGGAGCTGAAACCAAACAAATATCAGGAATTCGTCCTACCTTTGCAATTTGATACGCACCGGAACCTGACCATTTACCGGCATAGTGGTGAATGATCATCGCGTACCCTGGTTGCCTCCGGCCTGCCTGCAAAAGTCTGCTTCAGCAGACCGGTATGTGGATGATCCGGCATGAACCGGGCCATGCCAATATCCTGGCATACAATGGAATGATTATGACATGGCGGGTTCCATCTGCCGAAACATAAAAAACACAAACAGATGCTACAATGGATACGATCTTTGTAAAGGGGAGTTCGCGCAACAGCCGCATCCTTGTTGGCGAAACGATGGACAAACTGCCGGAATACATGCCCGGAAACCACGTGTTTATCATTACCGATAAGAACGTATATGACATATATGAAACATCATTCCCCCGCTTTCCCGTCTATACGCTGAAACCCGGAGAAGCGACAAAAACCCCCGATTCAGCGATCGACATTTGCCGCTGGCTAATGGATAATGGCGGCGGACGAGATGCTTTCATCCTGGGTATCGGCGGCGGCATGGTGTGTGATATGGCCGGCTTTGTCGCCTCAGTGTTTATGCGCGGAGTGGCATTCGGATTCGTTGCCACCTCACTCCTCGCCCAGGTGGATGCCAGTCTGGGGGGTAAAAACGGGGTAAACCTCGATGGATACAAAAACATCATTGGCACCTTCAACCAGCCACAATTTGTCCTGTGCGACACAACCATGCTGCACAGTCTGCCGGCTGATGAACTGAAAAACGGACTGGCAGAAGCAGTTAAGCACACGCTCATTGCCGATAAGCAGATGTTTCAACACATACTGAACCATGCAGGAGAGATCCTGGCCCTGGATGAAGCACTGATAAACAAACTGGTGAGACATTCCATAGAGGTCAAATCGGCCATTGTTGGCAGAGATGAAACAGAAGCGGGTGAACGGCGCAAACTGAACCTCGGACATACCTGGGGACATGCAGTGGAAAAAACCGATGGCATTGCTCACGGACAGGCGGTAAGTATCGGACTCTCCTTTGCAGCAAAGCTTTCAGAAAAAAAACAAATGCTGAGTGCCGGCGACCGCATCACTATAAACGAACTGCTTCATTCACTCAACCTCCCGACAGAAACGGATACGGACCCAAGACAGATCTTCCGTGCCCTGGTCAGGGACAAAAAGAAGGAAGGCGATCACATCCATTTTGTGCTGATGAATGGCATTGGCCAGGTAACGGTTGAACCACTGTCCCTGTCCGAACTGGATGATTTTATTCAGACAATATAAAACAAACATGACACAGCGTTTCCCCGCTGACACATTAAATACAAACCAAACCCAAATGCACACGTTGTATGCTGTGTTTGGCAAGCCGGTATTGCACAGCAAAAGTCCGCAAATGTTCTCATCCATTTGGGGTGTGCAGGACAAGGTATGCTACACCCGGATCCTGCCCCGTTCAGCCGCCGATATCATCCATATCGTAAAAATCCTGAATATCCGCGGAGCAAGCATCACTGCTCCCTTCAAAGAGTCGGTGCTGCCATATGTCGATGAGGCAACCCCTGCCGTTAAGGCAATTGGCGCTGTCAACTGCCTGCACTACGCAGATGGCCTGGTAAAAGGGCACAATACGGACCATCACGGTGTTACCGGTGCCTTGAAAGAATCGGGCATCGCGCTCCGTAATGCAAAAATCCTGGTGCTTGGTGCCGGGGGAGCGGCCAGGGCTGCCGTATACGGACTGGTATCAGGGGGGGCGGAGGTAAGCATCAGCAACCGGACAGCATCAAAAGCAGCGGAACTCGCTGATCATTATGGTTGTGCGGTGGTTCCGTGGACCAGCAATGTGCGCATACCCCGCTTTGATGCCATTGTGTCAACCCTGTTACCCGAAGCCCTGCCGCCCTTTATCGGCGTGGCAAAATACGATGTCCTGCTCGACGCCATCTATAAACCTTCCAGGATGTCGGACCATGCCAGAAGGCAAGGCATCACTGTCATTGGCGGCGAACAGTGGCTGATCCACCAGGGAATAGAAGCAGCTGCCTTTTATGCCGGCACCAGGCCGGCACCCGGAACGATGGCCGAAAAGATCAATGCGGTCCCCGACAGGGACAAGCTGCAGATATGTGTGCTCCGGAAAAACAATGCAGGACTCTGCGGACAACAATGTCCGGACCTTGTTGTTTCGGCCTTTGACCTCGACCAACATACAATCAATCAACTGATCAATGAAGAGAAAAGTTTGGCCTTCTGAAATTGACGGGGTGTTGCATGCACCCCCCTCAAAGAGCGCAGCCCAGCGAGCCATCCTGATTGCATCGCTGGCAAATGGTGTTTCTGAAATCTTGCGTACAGGCACCTGCGATGATGTGATGGCAGCAACCGGTGTTTGCCAGACCCTTGGCGCAACAATAAGCCGGCAGGGAAACAGTCTGCATATTACAGGAGGCATCCGCACACCCGGACAGCCGTTGCATTGTGGTGAAGCCGGACTGGCGATCAGGATGTTTTCAGGGGTGGCCGCCACACTTGACGGTAACGTAACCCTTACCGGTGAGGGGAGCCTGCTCAGGCGACCGATGGACACCATAGAGTCTTCGCTGAAAGCACTAGGGGTAAGCTGCCAGACAACAAACGGGTTTTTGCCCGTTCATGTAAGGGGTCCGCTTAAAGGGGGCCATGCGGTCATAGACGGATCGCTGAGTTCGCAAATACTCACCGGGATACTGATCGCCGCCCCGTTTGCAGAAAAAGACACCCATCTGGCTGTTACCTCTTTAAAAAGCAAACCATATATCGACCTTACCCTGGAAATAATGGCTGCATTTGGTGTGGAAGCACATAACAACAACCATACAGATTTCTTTGTGCGGGCTGGACAACGATATGGGGGCAGGCACTATGTGGTTGAAGGCGACTGGAGTGGAGCGGCGTTTTTGTTGGTGGCCGGGGCCGTTGCCGGACGGGTTATGGTGGGCAACCTGAACCTGAGCTCATTCCAGGCCGACAAGAAAATCCTGCATGCACTGCGAATGGCAGGTGCCCGGGTTACAGAAGGAAACAACTGGGTTGAAGTGGCACACCAGCCATTGGGACCCTTTTCTTTTGACGCCACCCATTGTCCCGACCTGTTTCCTCCCCTTGCAGCACTCGCGTCAAATTGCCGGGGAGAAAGCCGTATTACAGGAGTGGAACGTTTACGGGCAAAAGAGAGCGACAGGGCCAGCACGTTAAAGGACATTTTTCAGCACATGGGAATAGAGATCCGGCTGGAGGACAATACCATGTATATTTCAGGAGGCAAAAAACAAGGTGCAACAGTCAGCGCACACGGCGACCACCGCATTGCAATGGCTGCTGCAATTGCCGCGCTTAATGCAGACGGACCGGTAACCATAGATGATGCACAGGCTGTTGATAAATCCTATCCTGATTTTTTTGACGACCTGAAACACATCATGACAGAATGAGAACCATACAACAACCTGTTTTTTGCATAACCTGCCCTATAGAAGCGTATCATCCGGGTCAGATGCAAGGCGGCAAAAGCCGCCGGCACAGGTTAAGCTGAAACCCAGGCAAACTGCTTCACCGGTTTTGCTGCTGCACAGCACCATCCGGGGTGAACAAATAATAATGTACACATGAATACCTTTGGACGATTATTCAAAACACAAGTGTTTGGTGAGTCGCACGGACCATTTATTGGGGTTGTTGTTGACGGATGCTGTCCGGGCATTCCGCTCCTGGAGGAAGACTTCCTGGCAGACCTCGGCAGGCGCAGGGCGGGGGCAAAAGGGACTACCCCCCGTAAAGAGGAAGACATCCCGCAGATCACCTCAGGTGTATACCAGGGACATACCACCGGGGCCCCGCTGTGCATCGTGTTTGCAAACAAGAACGTACGTTCAGGGGATTATGCACACCTTGCCAGTACGCCCCGTCCCGGACATGCAGACCTGGTAGCAAACAGACGGTTTGGCGGATTTAACGATCCGAGGGGTGGCGGTCATTTCTCCGGCAGACTTACACTGGCGCTGGTGGCCGCCGGGGTGGTGGCAAAAAAAATGCTCGGCAATGTCCACATCAGGGCACAACTGATCGAAGCCGGGGGGACCACAGATATTGAACGTGCCATTGATGATGCCCTGAAAGAGGGGGACAGCATCGGGGGGATTGTGGAATGCCGTGCCAATAATGTACCCGTCGGATGGGGAGAACCATTCTTCGATGCTGCAGAGTCGGTGATCAGCCATCTGGCCTTTGCCGTGCCAGCCATCAAAGGTGTTGAGTTTGGCTCAGGGTTCTCCGCAGCGTCAATGAAAGGCAGCCTGCATAACGATCCCATTGTCGACAAAACAGGAAAAACCGCTTCCAACAATGCAGGAGGGATAACCGGCGGACTAACCAATGGGAATGAGCTTGTGTTCCGGGTGGCCGTGAAGCCAACGTCGAGCATCGCCAAAAAACAACGATCCATCAACACGAAAACAAACACCATGGAAACCCTCGAAATAAAAGGCCGACACGATGCCTGTATCGCACTCAGGGTTCCGGTGGTCATAGAGGCCATCACCGCCATGGCACTGGCCGACCTGATGCTTCTGTTCAATGCACCCAAAGGGACGCACACTCGCCCACGAGGCTGAAATGGCACTGGCCGACCTGATGCTTCTGTTCAATGCACATCGCCTGCGGCAGGAAAAAAAGCACACAACCACCAGGTAAAAAATATTTTTTTGTTGTGAATGAAAAAAAACCATTACTTTTACACCCGGAAAAAAACCACATCATGAACCCTTTTGTCAACCATCATCAGCATCATCGTCATACAACCCCAACGGGGTGTTGAACCGAGCTGCTTTTGATAGTATAATACATACCAGGCCCCGGGAAACACCCGGGGTTTTTTTATGCAGGAAACACCAACAAGAATATGAAAAATGACACACTAACACTGGCTGTTCAGAAGAGCGGACGACTAAGCGAAGGATCGATAAATCTTTTAAAGCAATGCGGCATAAGGATACAAAACGGACGAAACCATCTGAAAGCCAAAGCCACGGGATTCCCCCTCGAGCTTATCTTCCTGAGCGACGATGACATACCACAATATGTTGAAGACGGCGTGGCTGCAGCGGGCATCCTGGGCCTGAATGAGGTGCTGGAAAAACAACGGAACGTGACTGTCATCAGGAAACTTGGTTTTTCCCGGTGCCGTTTGTCTGTCGCAGTGCCACGCAACACAGACTATCCGGGACATGCATACCTTAACAACAAACGCATTGCCACTTCATACCCGGCAATACTGAAACAGTTTCTCGACGACAACAAACTCAGTGCAGAGATACACCCCATCAATGGTTCGGTGGAGGTAACACCAGGACTCGGACTGGCAGACGCCATTTTTGAGATCGTGAGCTCCGGGGGTACCCTGCTGAGCAACGGGTTAAAAGAGGTCGAAACCGTAATGAAAAGCGAAGCGGTGCTGATCGCAAAACCTGATCTGCCCGAAACGATCAGTGCACTGCTCGAAAAACTCCTGTTTCGCATCCAGGCGGTACAAAAAGCCGCCAACAATAAATATATTCTGCTCAACGCCCCTGAAGACAAGCTGGACAGGATCTCTGCCCTGATCCCCGGAATAAAAAGTCCGACAAAAATGCCACTGGCAGAAAAAGGATGGTATTCTCTCCATTCGGTGATCAGTGAAGATGATTTCTGGGAAGTGATCGATAATCTAAAGGAAGCCGGAGCAGAAGGCATTCTCGTTGTTCCCATCGAAAAGATGGTTACCTGACGTGCCATAATATGAACCAGAAAACCCCATCAATCATGAAAGTAATCAGCCGGATTGAGCCTGATGAATACCAAACTGTGTTGCGCCGGCCACCCGGATCCCATAGTGACATACAGGAAAAAGTCAGCGAAATCATTTCACGTGTTGATCGTGATGGCGATGAAGGTCTGCGGGCCTTATGCCTGGAGATCGACAAACAGGTGCCGGAGGCTTTTGAAATACCGCGCAGGCAGTTGCTGCAGGCAGCCAGTGATGTGGACGATCATCTGAAAGCAGCACTGCAGCAGGCGGCAGACAACATCCGCACCTTCCATAAAGCCCAGATACCCGCAGATGTCACCACGGAAACCATGCCCGGGATACGATGCACCATTAAGTATACCCCCATTGAACGGGTAGGGATATATGTTCCGGGGGGAACCGCTCCACTGTTGTCGACTGTTATGATGACCGCCATTCCGGCATCCCTGGCCGGTTGCCGTGAGGTCATTGCATGTACCCCGCCGGGGTCGCCGCCTGAGCTGTTATACACCTTCAGCCTGTTTGACATCCGCGTGTTTTCTGTTGGTGGTGCACAAGCCATTGCTGCAATGGCACTTGGTACCGAAAGCATTCCCAGGGCAGATAAAATATTCGGACCCGGCAATGCATGGGTTACCGAGGCAAAGATGCAAATGGCCGGTCGCGGTACTGCCATCGACATGCCTGCCGGCCCTTCTGAAGTGATGGTGATCGCCGATAAAACCGCACAACCTGCCTTTGTGGCTGCCGACCTGTTGTCGCAAGCCGAACACGGCCCCGACAGTCAGGTGATACTGGTGGCAGACTCAATGGAGTTTATCCGGCAATGCATGCGTGAAACACACCAACAGATGGCGTTGCTCCCACGGAAAGAAACCGCTGCCAAAGCCTTGCAGCACGGACTGGCAATTTGTGTACGCAATGTCGGTGAAGCCATCGGCATAAGCAACTTTTATGGTCCTGAACACCTCATCCTTGCCGTGAAAGATCCAGCCAAAGCGGCCGAACGGATCAGCAATGCAGGTTCTGTGTTCCTTGGCAACCACACCCCGGAAACAGCCGGCGATTATGCCAGTGGCACCAACCACACCCTTCCCACCGGTGGTGCAACAAAAGCCTGGAGCGGCATTACCACGGCCTCTTTCATGAAAAGCATCACCATACAGGAAATATCGAGAGACGGGTTGATGCAACTTGCCCCCACCCTGCTTCAGCTTGCCAGGGCCGAACAGCTGGAAGCACACGCCAATGCCGTTCTTCAAAGAATACAACAAGATAAACAGCAACACCCGACAACTTCTATGCCATGACATTTAATCTTCAATCGCTCGTTCCCCGGCATATTGCCAGGATGAAGCCATATACTTCTGCACGCGACGACTTTGGTGGCAGCCGTGAAAACAGGGTTTTTCTGGACGCCAATGAACTGCCTGACCCGCTTGTCGGCATGCCTCCAAACATCAACAGGTATCCGGGCAATGAGCCAGCCATGCTGAAAGAAAAGCTGGCGGCTGTAAAAAACACAGACCCTGCACAAATCTTCCTGGGCAACGGCAGTGATGAGATCATCGACCTGGTGATGCGCTGTTTTGCCCGGCCCGGGAAAGACCAGGTCATGATCTTTCCACCTACCTTTGGCATGTATGCCGTAAGGGCTGAAGCGAATAATCTGGAGGTGCAGGCAGTCGGACTGGATGAGGGGTTTTTCGTCAGCCACGAAAAAACCATGCAGGCCATCACCCCAAAAACCAGACTGATGTTCATATGTCATCCCAACAACCCAACTGCCAATACACAGCCGGCCGAAGTGATCACCCGGATCCTCGAATCGTTCAATGGCATCGTGGTGGCAGATGAAGCCTACATCGACTTCTCACCAGAAAAGAGTCTGTTGCCGTTGCTTGCCAGGCATCCGAACCTGATGGTGGTACAAACCTTTTCCAAGGCCTTCGGACTGGCGGGTGCCAGGATCGGGGTCGCTTATGCTTCTGAGGAAATCATCGCCACGATGGACAAAATGCGTTGTCCGTATAACCTTGGAACACCTTCCATTGAACTGGCAGTAAAAGCCCTTGACAACCATGCAAGCTACCGGCTGTCTGCCTTGCGTATTACCCGAATGCGTGATAAGATGGCGCAAGAAATAGCAGATATGCCACTGGTTGAAAAAGTATATCCCTCTGACGCCAACTTTTTGCTCGTCAAAACCAGTGACGCCAACTCCCTGTATCACTACCTGGCAAACAAGGGGGTGATCGTTCGAAACCGTAATCATGAGCCGGGTTGTGCGGGTTGTTTGCGAATTACTGTCGGGACAGCCAGTGAGAACCGGCGCCTGCTTGATGCCTGGAAAAAGTATGGCAGCAGTGGTGGTGAACAGGACAAAACCTGTGATGCTGCGGGTGAAGAACAGCTGAAGGAGCGCAGGGTGATGAAAAGGCGCAGCACGAGTGAAACCGACATCTCACTGGAGCTCAACCTTGATGGCACAGGCGATGTCCATATTGAATCAGGCATTGGCTTTTTTGACCATATGTTGCATCAGATCGCCAAACATGGCATGATCGATCTTGACATCATTGTGAAGGGCGACCTGGAGACCGACCCCCATCACAGCATAGAAGATACGGCCATTACATTGGGTATGGCGGTTCTTGAAGCCCTTGGCAACAAAAAGGGAATTGAGCGTTACGGGTTTGCGCTTCCGATGGACGAAAGCAGTGCCCATGTGTTGCTCGACCTGGGCGGACGTTCATACCTGAAGTGGGATGTGGTATTTGATTCAAGCCATATTGGTGACATCCCTGCTTCCCTGTTCGGCCATTTCTTCCGGTCTTTTACCGAAGCGGCAAAATGCAACCTCCATGTCACTGCTACCGGCGAGGACGACCATCATAAGGTTGAAGCGATCTTTAAGGCTTTTGCGCGGACATTGAGGATGGCCGCTTCACGAAACAGATCGGGCATCATGCCTTCAACCAAAGGGGTGCTGTAAAAAATCCTGCCGCGACGGATCTTGCTGATCACTGGGAGCGCTGCAAGGAGAGAAAGTTGCCGGAGGTTCGCAGGCGGATAAAAAACAAAGAAAGACCACTGGTTGTGCGCAACCAGTGTAAACGATTAAAAGGAAAAAGATGAACCAAAACATATACATCGTGCATTACAAGGCAGGCAACATCGCTTCGGTAATGAATGCCTTTGCCCGTTTGGGTGTGCATGCCCGGCTTGCTGCCCGTCCCACTGAATTGAAAAATGCAGATAAGCTGATCTTTCCGGGAGTAGGTCACGCCAGGCCAGCGATGGAAGTACTGAGGGCCTCAGGGATGGACGAAGCCATTGCGAACTTTAAGGGTCCGGTATTAGGGATCTGCCTGGGCATGCAACTTATGGCAGCCCGCTCAGAAGAAGGGAACATGGAGGGACTGGGGATCTTTCCGGCGGCCATCAGGCGGTTCAATGGTCAGCCAAAAATACCACACATGGGGTGGAACAGCCTCCACGACCTCTGCGGACCATTGTTCGGGGGTGTTCCTGAAGGCAGCCACGCATATTTTGTGCACAGCTACTACATGCCCGATCGCGCAGATGCCATCGCCCGATGCAACTACGACGAGGTATTCACTGCGGCTGTTGCGCACGACCGGTTTTTCGGACTACAGTTTCATCCGGAGAAAAGCGGACAAACAGGAATGACCATACTTAAAAACTTTATCGCGCTATGATTGCAATCCCAGCTATTGACATTATGAACGGCACATGCGTACGGCTGGTCAAAGGCCGTTTTGCCGAAAAAACGTCTTACGACGCCAAACCGCTTCTTCTTGCCCGGGACATTGAGGCTGCCGGACTTACCCATCTGCACCTGATCGATCTTGACGGAGCACACAAAGGGGAGCCTGCAAACCTCCCGGTACTGGAACAGCTGGCCAAAGAGACCACACTGACCATCGATTTTGGAGGGGGTATACGTGCCATGGAGACCATCCGGAAGGTACTTGACGCCGGTGCCGCGAAGGCCAACCTGGGCACCTTCCTCTTCTCTTCGCCCGATATCCCTCTTCAATGCATAGAGTCATTCGGTGCCGATGCCCTCATAGCGGCCGTTGACATAAAGGACGGCCAGGTGGCCGTAAACGGATGGCAGCAAAACTCCGGAATACGGTCTGCCGACGCCATAGAAAGCTTGCTGGACATCGGATGGAAGTTCTTTTCGGTGACAGACATCAGCCGTGACGGCACCATGGAGGGTCCTGACCCGGAGTTTTACATGCCACTGGTCGATGCATACCCATCGGCAAAGTTCATAGGTGGAGGGGGTGTTGCAACTGTGGAACACCTCTATATGCTCAAGTCGTGCGGATTGTATGCGGCGGTGACCGGCAAAGCCATCTTTGAGGGGCAGATCACCCTCGACCAACTCGCCACCCTGAATGCCAGAACCTGAAAAACCATATGAACTGATAATACGTAAACCCAAAAACAATCGTGCACATGCTGACAAAACGGATCATCCCATGTTTGGACATCAAGAACGGACGCACCGTAAAAGGGGTAACTTTTGGCAACCTGCAGGATGCCGGCGATCCCGTTGAACTTGCTTCCCGCTACTCTGAAGAAGGTGCCGACGAGCTGTGCCTGCTTGACATAACAGCAACACTTGAAGGCCGGTCTACATTCCTCAAGGTGGTTGAAGACGTAGCCACAGCTGTATCGATCCCTTTTACCGTAGGGGGTGGCATATCGAACGAAAAACAGGTCGAGACGCTGCTGTCAAAGGGGGCCGACAAAGTGTCGGTGAACACTTCGGCATTGCTCGATCCCGGATTGATAACCAGACTGTCCAACGCATTCGGAAACCAGTGTGTGGTGGTAGCCATAGATGCACGTTATGATGAAGGCAAATGGCAGGTTGTCAGCCATGCCGGTACAAAACCAACAGGAATAATGGCGACAAAGTGGGCCATTGAAGCCAGTGACAGGGGTGCCGGGGAGATTTTGCTGACCTCCTTCACGGCCGACGGTACACGAAATGGCTTCTCTCTCGACATCACCAGGGAGGTTACGCAAAACATCCCTATTCCCGTCATTGCTTCGGGAGGTGCGGGAAATCCGCAACATTTTCTTGATGTGTTTACCCAGGCACAAGCCGACGCCGCCCTCGCTGCCGGTATCTTCCATTATGGCATTGTGCGCATTGAAGAAGTAAAAACGTTTTTAAAGGAACATGGCGTGGCAATAAGGTGACCAAGTGCACGGACGAAGATGAACAACAATACCATCTGGCGAAGTCGTTCCAAAATACAGTCAACAAACACAAATAAGAGATAACAGACAATGAATCCGGACAAATTGAATTTTGCAAAGGGAAACGGCTTGTTGCCCGTGATTGCCCAGGATGCTGAAACAGGCCGTGTGCTGATGCAGGCCTTTATGAACAAAGAGGCGCTCGAAAAAACCCAGGCTCTTGGAAAGCTGACGCTGTTCAGCCGGACAAAAAAGAGGTTGTGGACAAAAGGAGAAACGTCGGGGAATGTTTTGCGGGTGAAGGAACTGATGGCTGATTGCGACGGGGACTGTCTGCTGGCCAAGGTTGAGTCAGCCGGACCCGCTTGTCATACCGGACAGGATACCTGTTTCGGAGAAGAAAACCGGTGGACAGTGACGGACAAACAACAGTCGCCCGAAGGTGACCAGGAAGCCACGGTGTCGTTTTTGGCCTCGCTGGAAACATTCCTGCGCAAACGGCAGACAGCAGATCCTGCAGAAAGCTATACCGCCAGGTTATTTGCCAAAGGAATCAAACACATTGCAAAAAAATTAGGGGAAGAAGCGGTTGAACTGGTCCTGGAGTCAGAAACAGGCGAGCGTCAAAGGTTTGTTGAAGAGGCGGCCGATCTTTTGTATCACCTTGATGTATTGCTGATCGCAAAAGGCCTGGGACTGTCAGACATTGTTGACGAACTCAAATCGAGGCACCGGCAATGAAACCCCGGATGTCAGCAATAAGGAACCACGAGGCGTACGAGGACAGATTGCCGGTGATGCATTGGCGCTACAAACCGCAATAGGTTTTGCTCAGCTCCCAGAGTCTTTCTGCCACCTCCATGTTTTTTGAACGGCGACTTGTTGAGGCAATGTTCTTTCTGGCAAAATATTCACCACTGACATTGCGCACCTCCGGCGATGTGGCAAGGTAAACGGTTGTTTGGGCTCCATTTTTCGGGGTTATCATGAACGGGGCGGCAATGTTCCGGATAAAGGAGGGCATCCTGTCAAACAAATGTGATGCCACCACCCCCGGATGCAAACAGTTTACCGTTACCCCAGTGCCTTTAAGATCAGCTGCCAGCTTACGCGTAAACAATACGTTTGCCAGTTTGCTCTGGGCGTAAGCGCGCAAACTGCCCCACCCTTTTTTCATTTCCACATCGTGCAGTTTCATGAATGCCTGTTTGTGCACAGTACTGGCTACATTGATGATTCTCGCCGGGGCACTGGCTTTGATGGTGTCGAGCAACAGGTTGGTCAGAAGAAAAGGGGCGAGGTGGTTAACAGCAAAGGTAAGCTCAACACCATCTTCCGAAAGCTTTCTTTTTACCTCCCAGATCCCGGCATTGTTGATCAGCAGGTGAAGCCGGTCATATTTCTTATTAAACTGTTCTGCAAATGCACGTATTGATCGAAAAGAACCAAGATCGGCCTCCATCACATCAACCTGTCCGTTCCCGGTCTTTTCCTTTATTTCCTCTTTCAGAATTTTTCCTTTCTCCATGCTGCGAACCGGCAACACCAGGTGTATACCCTCCCCGGCCAATGCTATGGCCGTTTCCCGGCCAATGCCTGAAGTGGCTCCGGTAATAATGGCTACAGTTTTATTTTTGTCCATCGTTCGACTATTTGCACCAAAGTTAACGTTCTTTTTCAGATCTTGCTCCGGCAGAAAGATTCCTTTGCAACCGTTTTCCGGCATAAAGGCCACAACAGAGATGACCTGCACGCCGTGGTCGGTTCACAACCACTATCACAAAACATTTTTCGGCAAAGATTGTTTAACCCATACATCGTTTATAACCGTTATGAAGTCCGCCATGGCCTTTTTCTTGTTTTTCAGCATTGTTCTGCTTGTTTATTTTTCAGCCAACTACTATGTTTTTTGGCGGGGGTGGCAGGCAATTCCACCTGGAAGCGGCTGGAGGCCTTTATTCGGGATGGTGTTCTGGTTCCTGGCATCGACCTATATTGCCGGCAGGATACTCGAAAGGGCCTATATAAGCACATTCAGCGATGTGCTTATCTGGACGGGCTCTTTCTGGCTTGGTGCCCTGCTGTATTTATTTTTGCTGGTATTGTTTTTTGACCTGTTGCGACTTGTCAATCATTATGTCCCATTTTTTCCCGGCTTTGTTACAGGGAATGCTACGAAGGTGCGCCTTATTGCATTTGCAGGATCTGTTGTGCTGGTAACGCTCGCGCTGACCGCAGGTTATATCAATGCCCGGCATCCCGTTGTAAGGCAATTTGACGTCGGCATTGAAAAAAAGCACAACGGAAAACACACATCGATTCGTGCTGTGTTGTTGTCGGACATCCACCTGGGCACATTGATCGGAAATGGTCATTTGCGAAGAATAACAGAAAGAGTGATGATGCTTGAGCCCGACATTGTTTTTCTTGCCGGCGACATTCTTGATGAGGACCTGGAGCCGGTAATCCGTCAGAACAGTGGCAAGGTGCTGGGTAAATTACAGGCACCGCTGGGTGTTTACGGTGTTATGGGCAACCACGAACACATAGGTGGTTCGGCAGATGCCTTTCGCTACCTGGAAGAGCATGGCATTCAAATGATCCGCGACAGTGTGGTAATGGTTGACCAAAGCTTCTGGCTTGTTGGTCGCGATGACCGTGACAAGCGCAGGTTCAGCGGTCGCGACCGCAAGTCTTTAGAGTCACTGATGGCCACGACAGACAAAAGGTATCCGGTTATACTGCTTGATCACCAGCCGTTCGACCTGGACAAGGCAGCCGCATTGGGGGTAGACTTACAGTTATCCGGTCATACCCATCACGGACAGTTATGGCCGCTGAATTATATCACTCAGGCCATCTACACCATCAGCCATGGACCTGGCAACATTAACGGTATGCACGTATATGTGTCGAACGGGGTAGGCACGTGGGGCCCGCCTGTCCGCACAGGTAACCGACCGGAGATCGTACTGCTGAACATCCGCTTCGGACAATGACCAAATGGAATTCTGTTTAACCATCGGGCATCACGCAGGGATGTCCACCGGACTGCAAACCATTTGCAAGATCAAACCACCACCCACCAGGCTATTCCGTATAAACGGTAGTGTCTTCTCCGGCCGGTGGTTCTTTTTTGGATCTGCCAAACAGCCGGCGGAAAAAATCAGTGATTTTGGTCGCCACTGCATATGCCTGGTGGAAGCCGGCTGAGAACCGGCGAACAGATGTGACGAGTGAAACAGCCTGCTCCACTGCCCTGAAACTCTCCATCATTTTATTCTCGGCCAGCAGTGCTTCATAATGCAAACGCGCTTTCTCCACCCTGATGTCGTGGTAACTCCTGATGTGCTTTAACGATTCAAACATATGCTTCATCAATGCTAATTCCTGAATTGTTTATTGACAACGGCACTGTTTCATGTCAGTGCTTTGCCTTGCTTTCTGAATCAGAAAAAAAGATGTTCACCAAGATCCGGATGGCCAGTCGTCCAAAAATCCTTTTCCGTCCGACAAAAAAGATCAACATCAGAAACAGGTAGAATCCACCCGTAAGGAGCATTCCGAGCCAGTAGGATTCAAGCAAAATGCCCAGATAAATGGCTGCAGCACCCGACACAAACAACAACGCCAGGAAACCAACCATCATCAGTAAGGCATTGGCCATAAATAAGCTGAGCACTTTTACCGCCTTTTCAAACGCCACAATGCCATAATAGGAGGCACTCGTTTCAAGATATTTTTGCAGGTTATCTTTCAATGCAGCGATACGTGCCAGTAACTCTTTGGCTTCCATACAATGGAGGATTGTTATTATTGTTTTTCCTCCGGCATTGCCTTCTTGATCCTCGACTTGGCATCTTCTGTCCGGTCTGAGACATAGTGCTTAAGCTCGTCGATCTTGGCATCTACCTGTTTGGCCAATTCATCAGAGTATTCTTTCCCTTTTTCATGCAGCCTTTTCCTGGTCTCTTCCCCAGTGGTGGGGGCAAAAAGCAATCCTGCTGCAACACCAACGGCCGCACCCAATAAGAAACCAAAAAATACTTTTCCGTTTGAACTACTCATGTCACACAAATATTTTAAGTTAAACAATCGATTAATTTAAGCAAATAACAAAATATCTTTTGTCTTTTAACTACATAACAAAGATAAGAAAAAAATGATCAAACCACAACATTATCCTGATTTTGGCAGTCCTGTCCAACATTTTTGGTTGTTTTACGTATGAATAAATACAGACAGGCGACGACCATTCTCTGCTTTTCCCCTTTTTAATGGAAAAATCAGATGTACACATAATGAATTAACATATACACTTATGACGAAAAAAGAAGTATCCATGCATTACCGCGAAATTGATGACATTTCCCTTCTGCCGGCCAATGAACAGCAGTTGGTTGTCCATGCGCGGGAGATGTGTGACCAGGCCTATGCCCCATATTCTGATTTTTATGTCGGATCAGCCATCTTGCTGGACAACGGAACGGTTGTTAAAGGGTCAAACCAGGAAAATGCAGCCTATCCCAGTGGCTTATGTGCAGAACGGGTTGCGGCATTTGCTGCTTCATCCAATTATCCCGAAACTGGCATCAAGGCCATTGCCATCAGTGCACGATCAAACCAGGTGGGTGGGGACAGACCCATATCGCCTTGCGGGGCCTGCCGCCAGGTGCTTCTCGAATACGAATTGTCGCAGGGAAATCCCATAAAGATTTTGCTCAGTAAGGAAAAGGGAGCAGTCATCATAATAGAAAAAGCAGCAGACCTTTTGCCCTTGTCTTTTTCCGGCAGCGACATAAAAAAGGGGTGTGCCGGGGGTGAACTGAACAAATGACACAAACAGGGTGTTTTTTTAATAGTTACACAACAAATTGTGCCCCCCGGCTGATCATCACTACCATTTCATTCGCAATAAGCGTGTGCACAAAGCCGGAAATACATTCAACCTGGTTCATTATAAAACAAGTAAATTATGATGTATTTGCGAATTATCACAGCAGCCGTGCTGATGGGCGTCCTTTCTCCTTGTTTGCTTGTTGGACAGGAGAAGCATGCCTACCGGATCTTCGACCGCACCGGTGAATTGTCATCCTATCATGAGATGCTGGCAGAGAGTATGTGGACAGACATAGTGCTGTTCGGAGAATTACACAACAATCCGATCGCACACTGGCTGCAGTATGAACTCGGCAGGGACCTCTATGCCCTCAAAGGGGACCAATTGGTTCTGGGTGCCGAAATGTTTGAAGCAGATGACCAGATCATCCTGGATGAGTATTTTTCTGGACAGATCCTTGAGCGGCATTTTAAGGCGGAAGCCAAATTGTGGAACAATTATGATACAGATTACAGGCCGTTGGTTGAGTTTGCAAGGGAAAACGGACTGCGTTTTGTTGCCACAAACATTCCGCGCCGGTATGCTGCGCTGGTCCACCGGAAGGGTTTTGAAGCCCTTAAGGAGCTCAGCGAACAGGGAAAGTCTGCCATAGCACCATTGCCGGTCCCTTACGATGCAGAACTGCCAGGATACAGGGCCATGCTTGAAATGGAAGGCATGCCTGCACACGGCACGGAAAACTTTCCCAAGGCGCAGGCCATTAAAGACGCAACCATGGCGCACTTCATCATCAGGAACCTTGTTGGGGGTGGCTTGTTTCTTCATCTCAACGGTGCATACCACTCAAACAATGACGAGGGAATTGTATGGTACCTGCACCAGTACACAGAAAAACCTTTGTCTGTAATGACAATCAGTACGGTTGAACAGGACAGCGTCAAACAACTGGATGAGGAGCACGGCGGACTGGCAGATTTCATTATTGTTGTCCCCGCCACCATGACAAAGACCTATTGACCGTCCGCCAAAAAGTCCGGCTCACCCGGACGCCGGCGGGTCAACCCTGTTACCTGGCACCACCACCGCCCGACGAAACACCCCCACCGCCACCCATCGTACCACCGCTAGTCATTGATCCTTATGGCGAAGTATAAACTTTTTCCCTGGCAATGGTTTCACCACCCCTTTCAGTTCAAGGTTCAGCAGCAGCGATGATGTCTTTGAAAGGTTAAACCCTGTGGATCCCACGATCTGGTCGATGCCCGTTCCCGGATGATCCCTTAAAAAGTTTGCCATTTGTTGTTCTTCGTCTGTAAGGGAAACAAACAATGCCGTTTGTCTCCCCGCCAGTTTCTCCCCCGGCTCCCAGTTCATGATATACTGCAAGTCGGCAACGGTTTCCAGCAGGTGTGCCTTATGGATCCTTATCAGCTTATTGCAACCCTGGCTGTACTTGTCGGTAACTTTCCCTGGCAATGCAAACACATCGCGGTTATAGGTATTGGCAATATTCGCTGTGATCAGGGCGCCACCCGTAACGGCTGCTTCTACCACAACAATGGCATCACATAGTCCGGCGATGATGCGGTTCCGTTTGGGAAAATTATCACGGTCGGGCCTGGTGCCGGACATGAAATCGGTTACCAGTGCACCTGTATCAAGGATTTTTCGTGCCAGCTTATGGTGCATCGGCGGATATATCCGGTCCATCCCATGACCGAGCACCGCTGCGGTCAGCAAATGGTTATTCAATGCCGCCTGATGGGCACAACCATCCACCCCATATGCCAGTCCGCTTACGATCAATGGTTCCAACACCGCCATATCATGCACCAACTGTTCACATTGTTCCCGTCCGTAAGGCGTCATGCTCCGGGTGCCGACAATGGCAACCACCCTGGGGTGGTTCAGGCAGATATTTCCCCTGACATACAGCAATACAGGTCCATCCTCGCATTGCCTTAAACGATGCGGATATTCCTTGTCGAGATAGAACAATGCCCTGATGCGGTGTTTTTGTAAAAAGCTGATCTCCTGTTCGGCCCTGTTTAAAAGATTATGATTCCGGACCGACCGGGCAATATGTTCTCCAATGCCGGGAATTTTTTTCAATGCCTGCATCTTTTCCCTGAACACCTGTTCTGCCCCGCCACACGAGGATATTAAACGCTTGGCAGTTACACCACCCACGCCGGGGATGTGCACAAGGGCAATTTGATAGATCAATTCATTTTGCATCTGACTTGAATGTTTTGTCTTTAATTTTTACAAAATTAACATATTTTATTGTTGTTACAAATAAATTTCAATGTATGGAAGCTGTTTTTTGCATTACCGGAAAGCTGATTGACAGGGTGTCCTTTATCCATTTTTTATTAATTTCGCGAAACAATTCAATCTGCAATTATGGCCAGGCAAGAAGACAGGATCATTGGCAGAAGGTTAAGGTCTTCCTACGTGTCGACAGTGGTGAGCATTACATTGGTGTTGTTTGTTATGGGACTCCTGGGACTGATCATTCTTCATGCCAGCAAGCTTTCCGGGCACGTCAGGGAAAGCATTGCGGTATCCGTTTTTCTCGATGACCGGGCCGGTTCTACCGAAATAAGGCGTTTGCAATCGGCCCTCAACAATATGCCTGCAGTGAACGAAACCATTTATATTTCGCGTGAAGAAGCGGCAGAGGACCTGATGCAGGAGCTGGGTGAGGATTTTATCTCGTTTCTCGGGTACAATCCGCTACCTCCCTCTATTGTGATACACCTGAGGTCCGGATATGCAAACCCTGACAGCATAACGGTTTTTGAACAACAGATCAGGCAATATCCGCTGATCACAGATGTCGACTACCAGCAATCACTGGTACACCTGGTGCACGAGAACGTTCAGCGCATCGGGATTGGCTTGTTCATTTTCAGCATTTTGCTTCTTACCGTTTCGGTTGCGCTGATCAACAATACCATTCGCTTAAGTGTGTTTTCAAAACGGTTCCTGATCAAAAGCATGCAACTGGTTGGGGCAACCCAGGGCTTTATCCGCAAACCTTTTATCAAAAAGGGCATTGTGCAGGGGGTGACTGGCGCACTGATTGCCATTTCGCTACTGGTTGCCGCCCTTTATGCCGGCCAGCGACAAATTCCCGGGCTGGTTGTCCTGTACGACTTACATATGCTGGTGTTGCTGTTTAGCATGGTCTTGTTTCTTGGGATCATCATCAGCTGGATCTCCACTTATTTTGCGGTAAAGAAATACCTGAAGATAAAAACAGATTTTTTGTACTACTATTAACGAATCCACATGAAAAAACAACAAGGCAGTGTGCTCCTGTTTGACAGGCACAAATACCAGTGGCTTATTATCGGATTGATTGTAACCGCTGTGGGTTTTATTCTGATGATCGGTGGCGGCAGTGACGACCCGCAGGTGTTCAGCGAGGACATTTTCAGTTTCCGGAGGATAACCCTTGCTCCTGTCCTGGTGCTGGCGGGATATGGCATCCAAATATATGCCATTATGAAAAAGCCAACCCACAAGGGTGACAAGGCACCGGACAAAAAATAACAACCAAACAGCTATATGGTATGAGTTGGTTGGAAGCATTGATCCTTGGACTGCTGCAAGGACTTACAGAATTTTTGCCTGTCAGCAGCAGCGGTCACTTGGAGTTGGGTGGTGCCCTTTTTGGACTGGAAGATCCGCACGACTTTTTCACATTCAACATCATCGTTCATGGGGCAACCTTTTTGAGTGTTGTGGTGGTGTTCTGGCGCGACATTGTATTGCTGGTATCTAATTTTTTCCGGTTCCGGTGGAACCAGGAAATGAGGTTTGCCGTCCTGCTGCTTGTTTCGGCAATCCCTACCGCTGTTGTGGGACTACTTTTTGAGGAGCAGATCGAACATGTTTTTGAGGGACGGATTGTTTTTGTGGGATCCATGTTGCTGATAACGGCCACCCTGTTGTTCATTACCCGTTTTGTTCCAAAGAACCACAAAGATGTGACTTTAAAAAGTGCGCTGGTTATCGGTATTGCACAGACACTGGCCATATTGCCGGGCATCAGCCGAAGTGGTGCCACCATCAGCACAGCGTTGTTTTTTGGCATTGAACGCTCCAGGGCCATCCGTTTTTCCTTTTTGATGGTGCTGATACCCATATTTGGTGCCAACTTTCTGAAGATTATCAGCGTATCAGAACAGGCCACTGCCGGTTCCATGGATGTCGCACCAATGGTCATTGGCGCTGTAACCGCTTTTCTGGCGGGTGTCGTAGCCTGTCGATGGATGCTCAACATTGTCAGAAGAGGGAAAATAGAGTACTTTTCCATATATTGTGTTATTGTGGGCATTACGGCCATTATTGCGGGCAGTATGTAAAAAACATGGACAAAAGCAACGAAGTTAGGGAGTCGTTCATTTCAGGAAGGGTATTGCTGATAGACAAACCCGTTTTGTGGACTTCCTTTGATGTGGTAAACAAAGTCAAATCGTTGCTTCGCTACCGTCTGGACATAAAAAAGATCAGGGTGGGCCATGCCGGCACGCTCGACCCCCTTGCCTCCGGATTACTTATCGTCTGTACCGGTAAAGCCACAAAACAAATTGAGCAATACCAGGGACTGGAAAAAAGGTATACGGGTACGATCGTTCTTGGAAAAACCACTCCATCCTGCGACCTTGAAACCATTCCCGAAAACCAAAGGTCCATTGACCACATCACCCCTGAACTCCTCCAAGCGACGGTGAAAGAGTTTACCGGGGTACAGGAACAGATCCCGCCCTTATATTCAGCAAAAAAAATTGAAGGGGAGCGGGCTTATACTCATGCCCGCCAGGGGATGCAAATCCGGCTGAAACCAAACCGGGTCACCATACATTCTTTTGAGGTTACCGGAATCCAATTGCCTGAGGTGATGTTTGCCGTAACATGCAGCAAGGGGACTTATATTCGGGCCCTTGCCAGAGATTTCGGTGAACGCCTGGGCACCGGCGCTTACCTGGGTGCCCTGAGGAGAACCCATATCGGCAACCATTCTGTCGCCGATGCCATGGAGCCCCATGAGCTGGAAGCAACATGGCAGCGTCCTGATAATTAGGGGGCCGGGGACGGTTTGTCTGTGGTCAGCATTGCTTTCCCACACTCTTTCCGGTCAAAATGCTGAAAAACACGAATAAAATTCAGCAAAAGTATTGACAAGGCCTTCATAATGTATTATCTTTGCATCCCTTTCCCAGGGTTGAGAACAGAGAAACCGCATCTTCTTTTTTCCTAAAGCATAATAAATGAAACTGTCGCATTTC
Organism: Bacteroidales bacterium; assembly: GCA_003559735.1. Classification (GTDB taxonomy): domain Bacteria; phylum Bacteroidota; class Bacteroidia; order Bacteroidales; family UBA7960; genus PUPG01. The sequence continues at coordinate 74,416 of PWKN01000117.1, forward strand.
AAATTTAACCTGCCAGTAGACCTGATCGCAGAAAGGCCGCCGCACAACAGGGATGAATCACGGCTGATGGTCGTTAACAAAAAAACCGGAAAGATTGAACATAAGGTGTTCAAGGACATTTTGGGGTATTTCGATGATGGTGATGTGATGGTGGTTAACAACACCAAGGTGTTTCCTGCCCGATTATACGGGACCAAGGAGAAAACCGGTGCCCGCATAGAGGTGTTCCTGCTGCGCGAGCTGAACAGGGAGGCCCGTTTGTGGGACGTACTTGTTGATCCGGCCCGTAAGATCCGCATTGGCAACAAACTGTATTTTGGAGATGATGAAACCCTTGTTGCAGAAGTAATTGACAATACCACCTCACGCGGACGAACCCTTCGTTTTTTGTTTGACGGCACCTACGACGAATTCAAAAAAACCATTGAGTTACTTGGCGAAACCCCGCTGCCAAAGCTGATCAAAAGGCCTGTAGACCATGAAGACAAGGAGCGGTATCAAACCGTATTTGCCAAGCGCGAAGGGGCTGTGGCGGCTCCGACCGCAGGCATGCACTTCAGCAGGGAACTTGTGAAGCGACTGGAGATCAAGGGTATTGATTTTACTGAAATCACCCTGCACGCGGGATTGGGCAACTTCCGGAACGTTGATGTGGAAGACCTCAGCAAACACAAAATGGACAGCGAAGAGTTCATCATTGAAGAAAAAACCGCCTCCACCGTTAACAAAGCCAAAGAAAACAACAAGCGGGTGTGTGCCGTCGGCACCACGGTAATGCGGGCACTGGAGTCGTCGGTCTCCATTACCGGTCAACTGAAACCATTTGAGGGCTGGACCAACAGGTTTATTTACCCACCCTTTCGGTTCAATGTAGCCAACAGCATGGTTTCAAACTTTCACCTTCCCCAGTCCACATTGATGATGATGGTTGCCGCATATACGGGGTTTGACCTCCTGATGAAAGCTTACAAGGTAGCCGTAACCGAGAAATACAAATTTTTTACATACGGCGACGCCATGCTGATTGTAGACGAATGATTGTACCATCGTGCGTCGTGTGTCACCCTGCTTCAACCTTATCCGGACATGAAAAAACATGTATTGATCACCGCCGGTGGTTCAGGTTCCCGTATTGTATCGGCTGTACCCAAACAGTTTTTGCCCCTTGGCAACCGGCCGGTGTTAATGCATGTCTTTGATGCATTCATGCGGTTTTCGCCCGACCTGCATTTCGTGCTTGTCCTGCAGGAACCGTTTCACAGCGAATGGAAGGCTTTGTGCAGGAACCATCAATTCAGGCTTCAGCACACATTGGTAAGTGCGGGTCCGACCCGTTTTCATTCGGTGAAGAACGGACTCCACCACATACCCGACAATGCCCTGGTTGCCGTGCATGATGGGGTGCGGCCCCTGCTGTCGCCAGCACTCATTGCCAGGGTGTTTTATTTTGCTGAAAAATTCGGCAGTGCCATTCCCGTTGTTCACGCAGCCGAGTCGGTCCGTTTGACCGACAAAGCGCTCAACACCTCTTTGCCCCGCGACCGCATCCGGCTGGTGCAAACACCCCAGTGTTTCCAGTCAACCGCCATCAGAAAGGCCTATAACAAAAACTACCACGAAAGCTTTACCGACGAAGCCACTGTGTTTGAAGCTGAGGGACACAGGCTGTTCCTTGTTGACGGAGAGAAGACCAACATCAAGATCACCACCGGCAGCGACCTGGTTGTTGCAGAAGCACTGCTGAACCGCAGTGAGTATTAAGGTTGGTCAACGATCGTACCCATAAGCGTGGCAGACGTGCACCCGGTGATCTTCACCCACACATAGTCGCCAGGTTTGCTGTCCTTTCCCTGAAACACAACAACCTTATTCCGCGAATTCCGTCCCATCATCTTGTCTTCAGAGCGTTTTGACCTGCCCTCAACCAACACCTCACAGGTGCTGCCTTCATCACGCCTGTTGCTCAGGAGCGAAATTTCCTGCTGAAGGTCTATGATCTCCTTAAGACGTCTTGTTTTTACATCATCAGGCACATCATCATCGAACAATTTTGCCGCAATGGTGCCCGGACGTTCCGAATACTTGAACATATAGGCAAAATCGAAGGCCACTTCTTTCATGAGTGAACGTGTTTCCCTGTGTTCGTCTTCCGTTTCACCACAGTAGCCGGCAATCACATCGGTCGACAAAGCACAGTCAGGCAACAGCTTTTTCACAGCCTGTATCCTGCTGAGATACTGTGCGCGTGTATACTTTCTTTTCATCCTTTTTAGGACTTCCGTACTGCCCGACTGGACCGGAAGGTGGATCGAGCGGCATATGTTCGGGTGTTTTGCGATCGTGTGGATCAGCTTGTCAGAAATGTCTTTGGGGTGAGACGTGGCAAAACGTACGCGCAAACGGCTGTTTATCCCGGCAACCATCTCCAGCAGGTCGCTGAAATCGAGTATGCTCCCCGCATGCTCATCCTGCCAGCGATAAGAATTCACATTTTGTCCGAGCAGGGTAACCTCCCTGTACCCTTCGTCAAACAACTGCCTGGCTTCAGAAAGTACAGAATCCGGATTACGGCTTCTTTCCTTTCCCCTTGTAAAGGGCACCACACAGTAGGCACAGAAATTTTCGCAACCCCGCATGATGGAAATGAATGCCGAGACCCCGCCGGCCCCGTATCGTACAGGTCCGATATCGGCATATGTCTCCTCGGCCGACAGGATGACATCGATGGCCTTTCCCCCGGTTTCGGCATCTTTCAGCAACCGGGGCAATTGACGGTAGGCATCGGGTCCGACCACCATGTCAATGCGCATACCCAGTTTCTCATCTTCAAGCAGGGCCTCTTTAAGACGACCCGCCATACACCCAAGCACACCCATCAGCAAACCCGGCTTTTTCGCACGCAAATGCTGCAGTTCGCGCAACCTGTTGATGACCCGTTTTTCGGCGTGTTCACGAATGGAACAGGTGTTCAGGAAAATTACATCGGCCTCCTGCGGACTGCCGGCAATGGTAAAGTTGTTTGACGTCACGACCGAAGCCACAATTTCGCTGTCAGAAAAATTCATCTGACAACCATAGGTTTCGATGTATACCTTCTTATTTTTTTTGTCCAATCTCTTATGCTGTTTATTATCAGCTGTTTATGTTGTTTTAACACCTGTTATTACCTGGTGGTAAATTTGGTGACAATTGCTGTTTTTTTTTGATGTCCCCGGTATTTTGTTTCATGCATAATGCGTCCTTAACCCAGTTCAATCTCAAGAACATTACTGTCCCCGAATACAGAACCGAACTGCTCCATGCTGAAAAAAGCCGATTTCCGGTCGACGGAAACAACCCCGGAGACTTCCTGGTTGTTGAGTCTCACCCCAATTATGGTGTACGCTCCGTACTCTTTCTGCTGGCCATTATGATACACCACCCTGAGTTTTTTATTCCTGAAGTTACAATTCATCACCGCTTTGCTGCCGTTCTTAAATTGTTCCTTTACGAGTTTGGGTTCAATGAACAGGTTTCCGTATTCGCCCCTTATGCCAAACATTTGCGTTACCAATACCAGCATCAGCCAGGTAGCCGCACCGGTAAGGTAATGATAGGCTCCATGTCCGTCCAGCTCAAAATAACTGGGAATGCCCGGAAAGATCCGGGCAGTGGCCGAATCATTGCATAATTTGAATACGTCACTGTATACTTCGTAACCCTCCTTTACAAATCCCCTCTTATACAGGCCATACATGTACATCACGTTTTGCTGCATCCATTTGCCGCCGTGTTCCTTGTGTCCATAAATAAAACCTGTAAGACGGCCAAAATAGAGTTTGTTTTCATTGAAGTTGCTGCACAGCCGCAATCCACCGGTGTGTTCATCCCTGAGGTAACGGCGCACGGATCTGTATATTTCGGGTATTTGTTCATCGGCAGCTGTTCCAAAAATAGTGGGGAGCACCTGTGATGTAAGATCCATTCTTACTCCCTTCTGATGATCGCCATGCACGCGGTTTTCCTGATTGTCATAATGTCCGTTGTAAAAAGAGTATCCCTCCTTTGTTGTAAGCCACTCTTTTTCACGAATGTGTTGAACCACCTCTTCTGCCTTTACAGTAAGATCCCGAATAACATCATCAACATCCACCTGAACTTTTTCGCCGCTTACAGTGTGTTTTACTTTTTCGTAATAGCTGAGAAGGTGATCTTTTCGCTTCTGCGGTGAACCATAGTCAACTTTTTCGTTCCCGGGCAGGGTATCCATCAACACCAGCATTTCTTTGAGCAGGGGTATGGATTGTAACCCTTTTTCCTTAAGATGGCCAAGCAGGGAAGCCAGCGTTTTCATATTGCTGCCATACCAATTGTAAAAACACACCGATTCTCCCTTTTCGCCGGCCATATCATAGGTGTCGTTCCAGTCGGCTCCTTCGAGAAGAATGTTGTTGTGTTTGCCCACATTGAAAAACGAACACAAATGCTGCAGCAGGATGTGTTCAAGAATGGACCCTTTGTAAACAGTACCATTTACCGTTTTTTGCTTAAACCCATATGCTTCATTCCAATCTTCATCCTTTTTTTTGCTGCGGAATACGTGCATGTCTTTCCAGAAAGAAACCTCCTGAAACAGCACATCGAAATCGCCCGTTTGGTGCATGTAAAAGTTCAGCACAAAAAAAGGCCAGGTACCATGGTCGCTCCAGGTGCGGGGCACATTGTTCCGGTCGGCAACGAATTCGCCGGGTTTTGTGCCCACAATGGTAGCATTTGTGCCATCAACGCGTATGCCATTGAAATTGTTGATGATCTCCTGTTTTGCGTTTTCAGGGTCGATCAGGAAGATGGACAACAAATCTGAGAACAGATCCCGCCAACCTCGTCCACCCCTGCCATAACCAAAGTCGGGCAGGTATGAATTTCCGTAAACCTGCCGGCAAATTAACTGGTAATTTACCCATTTGGTCCAGTTGTCAAATCCTGGATCGCCGGTTTCAAAGCTGACCTCATTTACTATTTTCTGCCAGTATTTGCGGGTTTGGTCAGCATCGGCTTCTGCCTTTTCAAGGGTTCCAAACTCAGTTTTCCACTCATTTTGGTCATTGGCATTATCGGTTATCCCGTTAATGACAATAAACGCCTGCTCCTCGCCGGACTGAAGGTTGGTGTCACTGAACCTCAATCCCCCTAAGGCTTCAAATCCATCAATTTGCCGGTTTTTGAACTCTTTTTCCGGTAAGTTTTCAATCACGGCCAATGGTTTATCCAGACTGCCCCCTTCACCGGCAAAATCACGTACCGTCCTGAAAATATCGGTCGGTGCATTGCCCTGTTCATCGTATCCCAGTACCAGGTAGCTGGTGTTGTTGTCCGAATGTCCAAATTCATTGAAATTGATCCTTGGTCTTATGCTCACCCCATGCTCCTGGCGGAAGTTTTCAATAAACATGGTGGTAACATTCCTATGGTCACGCAGATTGTCGGCCGAACGGCCATATAGCGGTACCGCTGCCCAGGGGGTAAACCTGATGGGATCAGACCCATTGTTTTTAACCTTTACAACCATGATTTCAACAAAAGCATCCACCGGCGGCACAAAAATGCTGATGGTTGATTCGAGCTTTAAATCGTGGTTGGTTTTTTTAAGATGAAAAACACCTATTTCACCTTTTGCAAGGGTGTCGATATTGTAATGCGCGGTTTTATCCCAGGCACTTACACCGGTCAGTGACCAGGGGACTTGCCCTTCTGTTCTTAGCCAGAAATTCCGGCTGTTCACGATATGGTGAAAGTCTTCTGTAACCGCGGGGATGGAATGATAGTTGTGAAAAGAACTGCATATGTCTCCCTTTAATTGCGGGGTAACCGAACATTTCATCCCATACCGGTTCATTACAGGGAAAAACAAACGGGATATTTCCTGTGGCTCCGGACAAACAAATGAACCGTCTGTTTGCCCTGTAAACGCCCACAATTTCCCTTTGCCTGCTTTTACCGCCTTGCCTCCGGTTGAAGATTTATCGACCTGCATTTTACGATCCCGTTTTATAATTTAACAATTGATTTTTCGATCTCTTCCAGGGACTTTCCTTTGGTTTCGGGGATGAAAAGTTTCACAAATACAAATGTGCCGATCATGAACCCCGAGAACATAAAGAACGTATTTGCCTCTCCGATGGAGTCGAGCAGCCAGGGAAAGAGAAATGTTACCAGGAAACTGATGCTTCCGTTGAAAAAGCCTGCCAGTGAAATGGCCATACCCCTGACATGGTTGGGAAAAATTTCTGAAAGCAGCACCCACATCACCGGTCCTATTGAAACAGCGAAAGATGCTACAAAGATGATGATGGCGATCAGTACGATCAGTCCGGGCAGGACTACTGATTTTTTAAGGATGTCCAGTTTGTACGATTGGAGCTCTTCCTGGGTTAACGCACCCTCCAATCCGGCAATGAACTCTTTTCTTGATTCATAAACCGTTCCCTTCAATGAAGATAGTTTTTGTGCAGAACCCGGGTCAAAGCTTTCTTCAAAGAAAACCATTGTTTCATCAGATATTGTGTATTCGGCTGTTTTAAACGTAGTGCCAATGGTAAGATGGGCCAGGGCCATCCCTATGGCACCCACCAGGAGCAGCTTGCGACGGCCGAACTTATCGATCATGTTCATGGCCACGATTGTAAAGACCAGGTTTGTCAATCCGATAATAATGGCCTGCATCAATGCTGAATCACGCGCACTACCTGCTTTCTCAAATATTTCGGGCGAATAGTAAAAAATGGAGTTTATTCCCGTAAACTGCTGCAGCATACCCAATGTGATCCCGATAAGGAGAAAGTACTTAATTTTTCCTGCAAAGAGCGAACCAATGACTTTTGTAAGGGGCATTCTTTCCTTGTCCTTTAACGACTCCCTGATTTCATCCATCCCAACACGGGCAAACTCTTCTCCTCCCACTTTCCGCATAATTGCCTCAGCCTCCGGGATGCGTCCTTGTTGTACAAGCCATCGCGGACTCTCTGGGATGATCCAGAGTAAAATAAAATACATTAATGCGGGGAGGGTTTCAACACCAAGCATCCAGCGCCATACTGTATCGGTATCAATCAGTTCATAAAGCAGTCTGTTGGAGAAAAAAGAGAGGCTGATCCCAATGACAATGTTCAGCTGGTTGATAGACACCAGCCTGCCCCTTTTGGCTGGTGGTGCAATCTCTGCAATATAAACGGGGGCCACAAGAATGGCAATGCCAATTCCAAAACCTCCGAGCATCCTTGCGATAATAAAGAACCAGAATTCCTGGGCTGTTGCCGATGTTAATGCTGAGATGGCAAAAAGAACCGCTGTGATCAGTAGTGATTTTTTCCGGCCAATCTGGTTGCTTAAGGGTCCGGCCAACAGGTTTCCAATCATCGCGCCCAGCAGCACAGCACTTACCGACCACCCCAGGGCAATTTCGGTCAGCTGGAAATAATCGCGGATAAAGGGGATAACCCCTGAAATAAGGGCGCTGTCGAAACCCAGGAGAAAACCACCCAGGGCCACAATCGCAGAGATCATCAACGTGTAGGAACTTTTTTGCATGGTCGAGTAGTGTTTGGTGAAACTTGAATTTTGAGAAAGACCTTATTAGATATGAGCGTCAGCACAACACATGCTAAACAACAACCTGCTTTGTGGCACCGCTGTATTGCCTTTCGCACGTACAAAATTACACAAAAAAAAAGCAGCCCTTTTCAAAGTGGAATCATTCATTTGTTTTTTGTTACTTTTGCCCTTCCAAAAAAATGTCATATGACAAAGAACCTTGTAATAGTAGAGTCGCCCGCAAAAGCAAAAACCATCGAGGGTTTCCTGGGAAAAGACTACACGGTGAAATCGAGTTTCGGTCATGTTCGTGATCTTCCTACCAACACGCTGGGCGTTCAGATAGAAAAAGGCTTTATGCCAGAATACGAGATTCCTGGCGACAAAAAGGCTGTGGTCAGGGATTTGAAAAAAATGGCAAAAAAGGTCGAAACGGTTTGGCTGGCAACGGATGAAGACAGGGAGGGAGAGGCCATTTCCTGGCATCTTGCAGAGAGCCTGCAGTTAAAGGAGGCTGATTACAAACGGATTGTCTTTCATGAGATCACCAAAAAAGCCATCACAGAGGCCATAAAAAAGCCCCGCGTAATTGACCGCAACCTGGTTGATGCACAGCAAGCCCGGCGTGTGCTGGACCGGCTGGTGGGGTTCGAGTTGTCTCCTTTGTTATGGAAAAAGGTCAAGCCCGCTTTATCGGCCGGCAGGGTTCAGTCGGTCGCTGTTCGTTTAATTGTTGAAAGAGAGAAAGAGATCCAGGGGTTCAAATCGGCCGGCAGTTACCGGGTTACTGCTGTTTTTGAGACAGATCAGAAAGGCAGTAAAGTCAATATCCAGGCAGACCTGTCGGAGCGATTCAAAAAAAAGGAAGACGCGATGGCATTTCTGGAAAAATGCAAAGATGCTGTCTTCACCATTAAAAAAGTGGAAACCAAACCTGCAAAGAAGTCGCCATCTCCACCCTTTACCACCTCCACCCTTCAGCAGGAAGCCGCCAGAAAACTGGGATTCTCCGTGTCGCGAACCATGTTGCTGGCCCAGAAGCTTTACGAAGCAGGGAAGATCACCTACATGCGTACCGACTCTGTAAACTTGTCGGGCGCTGCCATGGCCATGGCCCGGGAAGAAGTGGAAGCCGCTTATGGAGAAGAATATGTCAGGCTGCGCAAATATGCCACCCGGAGCAAGGGGGCGCAGGAAGCACACGAGGCCATCAGGCCAACATATATGAATGCCAGAAAAGCAAGTGGGAACGCTTCCGAGCAGAAACTTTATGAGCTGATCCGGAAGCGGACCCTGGCTTCCCAGATGAGTGATGCAAAGCTGGAAAAAACCACCATCACCATCGACATTTCGGGTGTCAGTCATTATTTCATTGCCACTGGCGAAGTATTGAAGTTCGACGGTTTTTTAAAGGTTTACTTTGAGTCGACAGACGAAGAAGAGGAAGAAACACCGGCAGGGATACTGCCCCCCGTAAAAGAGAAACAGCAATTAACACTGAATGAGATCAACGCCACAGAGCGGTTTACGAAGCACCCACCAAGATATACCGAAGCGAGCCTGGTAAAAAAGCTCGAAGATCTTGGCATTGGCCGGCCCTCTACATATGCACCCACAATCAGCACCATACAAAAACGTACCTATGTCGTCAAGGAAAACCGTGAAGGGGTAAAGCGCAATTACCAGGTGCTGACCCTGAAAAAAGGGAAGATATCCGCTGCGACCAAAGAAGAAATGACCGGTGCGGAAAAAAACAAATTGTTCCCCACCGATATCGGCATCGTTGTCAACAATTTTTTGATGCAGTATTTCGGCGAGATCATGGATTACCATTTCACTGCACGCGTGGAGCAGGAGTTTGATGAGGTTGCGGAAGGGAAAAAGCAGTGGAACAAGGTGATCAACGAGTTTTACCACCCTTTTCACAAGCAGGTTGAAGACACCCTGAAGAATTCTACCAGGCAAAAGGGACAACGTCTGCTGGGTCAGGACCCGAAGAGCGGTCAGAATGTATACGCAAGGATTGGACGTTTTGGTTCCATGATACAGATCGGAGAAGCAGGTGAGGAGGAAAAACCCCGTTTTGCAAGTCTGCGCAAGGACCAGGGACTGGAAACCATCACCCTGGAAGAAGCGCTCGAATTGTTCAAGCTGCCCCGCAAAACCGGCGAATATGAAGGCAAGGAAATGGTGGCGGCGGTGGGACGATACGGACCATATATCAGGCACGACGGACAGTTTTACTCAATTCCCGCCGATGAAGATCCGTTGACCATCTCTTCAGAAAAAGCCATTGAGGTCATTGAACAAAAAAGAGCGTATATGCGCAAGCGGATCATCAAATCTTTTGATGAAGCCCCGGATATTCGCATCATGACCGGACGTTATGGTCCGTATGTGGCCGACGGCAAAAAAAATTACAAACTCCCCAAAACAAAGTCGCCCGAAGAGTTTACGCTCGAAGATGTAAAAAAAATCATCAGCGACGGAACATCCGGTAAAAAAATCCGTAAAACAAAAAAACCGGATTGACATACCAGATGAATATCGCTGATTTTTTTGAGCCAGTTGACCAGAACAAGCTGCACCTTGCACAGCAAAACCATCCCCTGCTGCTGGGGAGGTGCATCAGGGCGTTCACTGAAAGGAACAGTTTTCCCGAGCTTGCAGATATTGACATTGCTATTATGGGGGTGAATGAAGACCGGAACAGTGCCAGCAACAGTGGCTGTTCCCTTGCCCCTGACTATGTCAGGAAATATCTTTACCAATTGTACCAGGGTCCGTTTAGTGCCCGTATTGCCGATCTTGGCAACATCCACGCCGGTAATGAAGTCAGCGACACTTATTTTGCAGTGAAGACAGTGGTGGCGAAGCTGATTGAACAAAACATCACACCGGTGATCATAGGGGGTGGGCAGGACATTACCTATGCCAACTACCAGGCATACGAGTCGCTTGGTCAGATCATCAATATCGTTTCGGTGGATGCACGGTTTGACATCGGATTAAAAAAGGGGGAAGAGCCGGACCATAATAACTATTTAAGCGCCATCCTCACCCACAAGCCAAATTATCTCTTCAACTATGCAAACATTGGCTACCAGACATACTTTACCGACCAGGATGCCATCGAGCTGATGGAAAAATTATATTTTGATGCCTACCGTTTGGGGGTGGTCAGAAACAACATGGAAGAAGTGGAGCCCATTGTGAGGAATGCAGACCTGCTGAGCTTTGACATGTCATGCATACGGCAGTCAGACGCACCAGCCAATGCCAATGCTTCACCCAATGGTTTTTATGGAGAGGAGGCCTGTCAGATTGTGCGTTATGCCGGACTAAGTGACAAGCTGAGCTCCATCGGGTTTTATGAAATGAATCCTGCATTTGACAAAGGAGATCAGACAGCCCATCTGCTTGCACAGATGATATGGTATTTCATAGATGGATATTATCACCGGAAAAATGATTATCCCGACAAACACATAAAAGAGTCGGCAGACTTTATTAAGTATGTTGTTTCCATAAGGGATTTTCAGAACAAGATCAATTTTTACAAGAGCAAAAAAAGCAACCGGTGGTGGCTGGAGGTCCCCTGTCCGCCCAACATGCAAAGAAAATACAACAGACAGTTCCTGGTGCCCTGTTCCTACAAGGATTACCAGGAGGCCTGCCAAAACGAGATTCCCGAAAAATGGTGGCAGGTATACCAAAAGTTTGTGTAGGGTCAGATGAGGGGTAAAGTGGTTGTATCTGCAATAATTACACGACATTAAGTCCAGATTAAAAAAATATTGTATTTTTGGTTCATTCTTTTAATGTGCCAATATTTCGTTTAATAATGCGTTCATTAGAGGGTTTTATACCGAAAACAGCTTTTTATGCAACAAAAACGCATTTTTGTTTTCATTCTGTTGTTCTCTGTTTGTGCTGCCGGATATGCACAGCAACAGGCACAGTTTACACATAACCCCTTTAATAACATGGGCATAAATCCGGGACTGGCTGGTTTGCGCGATGCGATATGTGTAACCGGACTTGCCCGGCAGCAATGGGTTGGGTTCCGGGATGAAGAAGGCAACCGGCTTAACCCTGAAACATACAGTCTGAATGCAGATGCACCCATCAGCCTCATCAGGGGAGGTGTTGCCCTGGGCTTTTATCAGGACGAACTCGGACCAGAAACCGGTGTTGGTGTTTCATTATCGTATTCCTACCACCTGGAGATGGGTCTGGGGAAGTTGGGGCTCGGATTACAGGTTGGGTTCCTTGATAAGCGGATTGACTTTGGTTCGCTCAACCCGTTGGAATCGGGCGACCCAGCGCTGACGGGCGGAGAGGAAAACACCATTTTTACTGATTTTGCGATCGGCGGATTTTACATGCTGGATGATGAGATCTGGGCAGGTCTGTCTGTTACCCAGTTAAGGCAGGCCAGCGGCGGACTGGGTGAGAGTGGTTACGGACTGCAGCGACATGTCTATGCTACTGCCGGATATAACTTTGCACTGCCCACCAACGCAAGCTATGTTCTGAGTCCGTCAATGCTGTTAAAAACAGATTTTTCGTCGGCACAGATCGACATAAACACGAGGGTTACATACAATAACCGTTTTTGGGGTGGCGTTACCTATAGACCCCAGGATGCCGTAGCGGTCATGTTTGGCGTCAGTCTCGACCAGATAAGCATCGGATATTCATATGATATCACCATGTCGCCATTGGGCAGAATGGGCAGAAGTTACGGCACACACGAGATCATGCTGCAGTATTGTTTTGATCTCGGACTCGACAGAATACAAGAAATCCAAAGAAATATAAGATTTTTGTAACTTTGTCATCCTTTTTTGCAACGGTTGCTTTTTTCAGGGTCAACACAAATAAGAAAACAACAATGCCCATCATATAATATAAGGTACAATGAAAAAATGGATATTTATTCTTTTGGCAGCGGTTTTGTTTGCTGGCTGCGGGCGGGGAGACCGGGGACACCTCATTGGGGTACAGGACAGGCCGAGTGCCGTGTATGCTGATCCACCCGGTATGGTATATGTTCCTATGGGAAGCTTTACCATGGGACCATCCGATCAGGACATTGCATATTCCCATGATGCAAGATCGTGGACCGTTTCTGTTCCCGCATTTTATATGGATGAGACGGAGATCACCAACAACCAGTACCGGCAGTTTGTTTATTGGGTGCGGGATTCACTGGCACGCTCATTGCTGGCCGATTTTGATGACAATTTTGGCTTCTTTGAAGATGAATTTGGCATGCCGCTTGACCCGCCGATCCTGAACTGGCAACCCAGAATTCGCTGGGATGGCGAGGAAGAAAGGGACATTTTGTCAGAGTTATACCTGCCCGAAGACGAACGCTTCTTCAGGCGCAGGGAAATTGACACCCGGCAGTTAATTTACAGGTATTATACCATTGATCTTCGCAGGGCTGCCAGTGTTGATCCTGTCGAAAGGCGAAACCTGAACAGGGCTGAGCTGGTAGCGGAACACACTGAGCATATCTATCCGGATACCCTGGTGTGGATCAGTGATTTTACCTACTCGTACAATGAGCCCATGGCCAAACAGTACTTCTGGCATCCCTCATTCGACCATTATCCGGTGGTTGGGGTTAACTGGGTACAGGCGCGTGCCTTCAATGTGTGGAGAACACAGTACCTGAACAGTTACCTGGCAAGCCGCAACCGGCCTTTTGCGATGGACTTTGATCTGCCGTCGGAGGCACAATGGGAATATGCGGCCAGGGGCGGACTCGACCTGAGTCCGTATCCGTGGGGCGGACCTTATCTGCGAAACGCAGAAGGCTGTTTCCTGGCCAACTTTAAGCCACTTCGGGGCAACTATACCGATGACGGCGGACTATATACGGTCATTGTCTGACATTACCCGCCAAACGACTACGGATTGTATGACATGGCAGGGAATGTTGCAGAATGGACACGCAACGCCTATGATGAGTCATACTATTACTTCGGACACGATCTTAGTCCTGATTTCCAGTATGATTTTGACCCGGATGTAGACCCTGTTTCACTAAGCAGAAAGGTTGTTCGCGGGGGTTCATGGAAAGACATAGGTTATTACCTGCAAGTCAGCACCAGAGCATACGAATACCAGGATACGGCGACATCATATATTGGTTTTCGCAGCATACAGACATATCCGGGTCGCGGCAGAGATGACGGACCGGGTGCATCCAACGTTTATTAATAAAAAGTTTTAACAGAAAAATACGCCACAAATGAAATTTGCACAAAAAAAAGGATGGAGAGTTTTTATGTCCAGGCTCTATGGCTGGGGTGCTTCCCTTGTTATTATCGGGGCGCTTTTCAAGATCATGCACTGGCCTGCGGCTGATTATGCACTTGTTATCGGAATGGGTGTAGAGGCAATTGTTTTTTTCTTTTCTGCTTTTGAACAGATGCCGGAAGATCACGACTGGTCACTGGTATATCCAGAGCTGGCCGGACTTGAAGCTGATCCCAACCGGCAGCAAAGGAGAATACAGGCAGCCGGACCCTCACAGCATATCAGTCTTTCTTCAAACCTCGACAAGCTGATCGAAGAGGCAGATATTGGTCCCGAACTGATCAATAACCTGAGCCGCGGGTTGCGTAACCTGAGCGATAATGCAGCACGGCTGGCTGACCTCTCAAATGCCACCATTGCCACCAACCAGTACATACAAAACATGGAAACGGCATCCAAGTCGGTGCTTGAGCTGAGCCAGTCATATAAAAACAAGGCCGAATACCTGAAGCACGACCTTAGTCTGTCGGAAGAATACAACACCAACCTGAGGAATGTCGTCGGCTCAATGAACGACATGAACGAAGCCTACCGGGAGTCGGCCAGGAGAGCGCAAGACGGGGCTTATGCATCCGAAAGCCTTACCAAGAACCTGTCAGCGCTCAATACGGCTTACGAAATGCAGATGCAGGCTGCCAGCCAGCAGGCAGAGTCGGCAAAAAGTTACCAGGAAACCATGAATAAAGCCATAGATGAGTTGAACGCTTCGGCCGAGACATCCAAGATGCACAATGAACAAATGGTAAAACTGACCGAAAGCATCAGTTCCCTGAACAACGTTTATGGAAATATGCTGTCGGCAATGAACCGGTAATTTGTTTTACAATCACACACCAAGAGATAAATAATTATGGCAGGTGCTAAACAAACCCC